>CAZFTQ010000026.1:27602-28794 GCA_964522365.1 uncultured Desulfovibrio sp.
ATGTGTATAACAGGAGGAGAGCCAACTCTTTTTCAGAATGATTTTATCAAATTCCTTAAAAAATGTGTTGAAGAACATCCATTGACACAAATAGATATTCTTACCAATGGAAAGAATTTCAAAAATAAAGAATTTGCTAGAAACGTTGCTCGTACTGCTACTAATAATGTGTGCTTTTGTGTTTCTTTGCATTCAGATATAGACAGTATTCATGATCAAATAGTTGGCTCAAAGGGAAGCTATATTAATACAAATTTTGGAATTTATAATCTTGCTGAATATGGATGCAAGATTGAAATCAGACACGTTATAAATAAATATAATGCAAAAAGATTGGAAGAATTTGCAAAGCATCTGTATAATTATTTTCCTTTTTGTAGTCATTATGTTTTTATAGGAATGGAACTTTGCGGAAATGCTTTAGATAACATAAATCATGTTAATTTATATCCATATGAATATAAAGAAGAATTATCTTCTGCTGTTTTATTTATGAATAGAAGAGGTTTACCTGTTTCTATATATAATATCCCTCTTTGTTTGTGTGATATAAAAGTACGACAATTTGCAAGAAAGTCAATTTCGAGCTGGAAAAATACCTACATGGATATATGTGATGCTTGTACTATGAAAAAATACTGTTCTGGATTTTTTACATCTTCAACTAGTATTCCTCTCTATCATATACAACCCATAGAGGAGTAATCATGAGAAAATTCATTTATGTCCTTTTCTTGCTTTCTGGTTTTTTGGCTTCATCCTTTGGACTGACGAAACAGAATGTCCAGGCAGCGCCGGTTGAGCAAGTTGCACCCTCTATCAACAATGCTTGTCCAGATGCTTTGATTTTTTCCGATGTTCTGCAATTCAGGGATGTGGAAACAACATCTTGGCATTACAGCCATTACAGCCATTCGAGCCATTCCAGTCACTATAGCCACTACAGCCATTATTCGTCCCGCTTCTAGAGTATGTTTCCTAAAGCACGCAAGATGTCATGGTGATGTTCTGGCGAATGGTTGCCCAAACCCTGATGTCTCAGCTTTGGCAAGCCTGCAACGTTCTGTAAGTCGTAATGAATCATGCGCTGGAGTTATTCCCATAAAAACTGCCCTGTTTACAGCAAGACGCCGCAGGGCCTCGACACAAATGGGATTCCAAGCACATCTTGGAAGCATTGGAAATGCTGGAT
>CAZFTQ010000027.1:0-16821 GCA_964522365.1 uncultured Desulfovibrio sp.
AAGTCTACCGCCTCTCTGCGCAGGCTGACTCTTGCACTTGACTTTAGAATTCGCCAGGCGTAATCCGCCCTTCTTTCGGCCTACCGCGCCAGTTGCGCCATGTCTGTGCGTTGCGGCTGACAGGGAATTGTCAGGAAAGATCGAAAAAACTGCCTGACTGTCCGGGAGAAAAGGGCGGTTTTCGATTATCCGTCAAAACGCCGACTCTCAGATCAAGTTTGAACTGCTGCACGCCCCGGAGGCTCTGAGATGGAAGCCGCCCCTCCGGACATCGCCCGGCGCAGCGACATCCGGGAAGTCCCAGCCTCCGCTCCCTGTACCGCCGGAGAGTTCCCCCGAGTCCCCTCACGCCGCAAGGCTCTCCGCGGGGCTCTCCGGGCCGCCTGGAGGATGTTTCCCTGCGCACGCCTGCCAGGCCTGAGCGGATGAGGCAAAAATCGGAGACCGGCCCCCCTGCCCGCCTGGAAAGACTTGTGGTACTCTGCCGGTACTTTTGCAGGAAAAATCCGCTGAAGCCACGGACGGCTCAGCCCCGGCTTCAGCTTCATGGAGGAATCACCGATGAAAGACGTCATGATAGTCACCGGAGCCGGTCAGATAGGCATGGCCATCGCCAGACGGACGGGCTTCGGCAAAAAGATCGTGCTGGGCGACAGAAAGATCGAAAACGCCCGGGCCATCGCCGAGACCATGACCACGGCGGGCTTTGACGTGGCCGTGGCCGAGACGGACATCTCGTCCCGCGAATCCATTCTGGCACTCATCGCCGAAGCGCGGAAATACGGCGAGATTTCCCTGTTCGTGAACGCGGCGGGCGTGTCTCCGAGCCAGGCGTCCATCGAGACGATCCTCAGGGTGGATCTCTACGGAACGGCCGTCCTGCTGGAAGAAGTGGGCAAAGTCATCAGAAAGGGCGGCGCCGGCGTCACCATCTCAAGCCAGTCGGGCCACAGAATGCCCGCTCTCAGCCCCGAACTGGACGAACAGCTGGCCTGCACGCCCACCGAGGACCTGCTGAAGCTGGAGGCCCTGCAGCCCGGAAACATCAGGGACACGCTGCATGCCTACCAGATGGCCAAACGCTGCAATGTGAAACGGGTCATGGCGGAAGCCGTCCGCTGGGGCGCCAGAGGGGCAAGAATCAATTCCATTTCTCCCGGCATCATCGTGACCCCGCTGGCCATCGACGAATTCAACGGGCCGCGCGGCGACTTCTACAAGAACATGTTCGCCAGATGCCCGGCCGGACGCCCCGGCACGGCCGACGAAGTGGCGGGCCTCGCCGAACTCATCATGAGCGAAAGAGGCGACTTCATCACCGGCTCGGACTTCCTCATCGACGGCGGGGCCACGGCGTCGTATTTCTACGGCCCCCTGAAGCCCGAAGCCCGCTGAGAGAGACCCCTTCCGGGGCTCTCTTTCCCGGCCGGCAAAAAACAGACCCCGGACGCGCGCGTCCCTCTCGGGATGCCATTCTCCGCTGACCAGTTCTCCCCGGAAACAGGAACTCTTCCGTCCGCTCCCCCAGGGCCCGCTCCATCGCGGGCCCCGGGGGAGCCTTTTTTGTGAGCCTTCGCCTGCGAAAAGCCGGCTGCAGGCCTCCTGCCGGGGCGCGCTTCCCCCGCCCTGGCCTGCCCTTTTTCCGGCGCCGTCAGACCCGGATGACGCGTCCGGGCCTGCGGGGCTTCGCGCGGGGCTCGGGGCCCTCACGGTAGCCCAGAAGCACATTGCCGACGGCTGCCATGTCCTCGGGGATGCCCCAGGCCTTTCTCAGGGCCATGCCGGTTTCCGTCGCGAAGACTTCCTCGGTGCGTCCGATGTAGCAGGAGGCAAGACCGAGCGCGTGGGCGGCCAGCATGATGTTTTCCGCGATCATGGCGGCGTCCTCCCGGGCGTAGAGGTGGTTCACGGTGAAAATCGTGAGCACCGTGGGCGCGCCGTAAAAGGCGCTCATGATCGTCTCGTCGTCCAGAATGCTCGGCTGTTCCTGAGAGACGGACAGACCGAGGGACTTGGGAGATTTCCCTTTGAACATCATCCAGCGGCTGAGTCTGCCGAGCTTTTCGTTGAGCTCCTGATCCTGGCAGACGACGATGCGGGAAAGCTGGGTGTTCCCGGCGCTGGGGGCGTACAGACCGGCCTCCAGCACCTGTTCCAGCAGGGCTTCCTCAACCTGCTCTTTCCGGTAGCGGCGGATGGCGCGGCGGGTTCTGATGAGTTCGAGCATGGGATGCATGGCGTTCGCCTCCTGGTTGAATCGGCTGACAGCATAGCGCGATTTCCCTCCCGCGCAAGCAGGCACTTTTTTGTGCCCTGTCCCCTCAGCGAAAGACGCCCTTGCGCCGCGGGACGGATGCCGGGGAGATGCGGCCCTCCTGCGCCGCGAGATGGTTTCCTGTGAAAAGACCCGCGGATGCCGGCATGGGAACGCGCCTTCCTGAAGGCTGCGACGAAAGCGCAGAGCCTGTCCGCTGCCGGACACCCGGGGCTTTCCCCGGGGTCTTTTTTTTCCTGCTGACGCCTGAGACTGCCGGGGCGGCCTCTCTTTTTCCGCGGCACAAGGGGCATCCTCTGACGGCATCAGCGCCCCCTGCGCTCCGCGAAAGGCTCCCGACGACAGGGACCCTGCCCTCTCCTTCCGGGACACCTCGGCTCGGCCGCCCTCAGCGCCGGGCCCGGTGACGCTTGTTCCCCTTGTGAAAAATGCCTCTTCTGTCCTCTGCGCGCAACGCTTCAGAGGATTTTCCGCCGGCGGCAAGCCGCCTTCTTCCCGTATGGGGCCAAGCTCAGTAGAAGTTGCGCTTCCGGAGCGGGAGCGTTCCCGCGGCAGCCGCTTTTCCGGGCGCATTTTTTCTGCCGACAGCCGGGAACGGACGCCCGTCAGCCGTTCCCCGGGGGAGCCTCGGGGAGAGTCTCCGCGGAAAATTGACTTCTGCCGGGCCCGTGGGTGAAAATGGCCTGAGCGATTCCCAGCACAGCGCCGGAGGCGGACCCATGAAAAGCAAAGCGGAACTTCTTCCCCTGTGTCCCGTGGCGATGACCGTTCAGCTCATCGGCAGCAAATGGAAACTGCTGATCATACGGAATCTGTCCGCGCGGCCCTGGCGTTTCAGCGAGCTGCAGCGGGACCTGGACGGCATCAGCCGGAAAGTCCTCACGGAGAGTCTGCGGGCTCTGGAGGCGGACGGCCTCGTCACCCGCACCGTCCACGCGGAAGTGCCGCCGCGGGTGGAGTACGCCCTCTCCGGACTGGGAGAGACCCTCCGGCCTGTCCTCCTCTCCATGCAGGAATGGGGAGAAAAGTACCTGGCGGAAAAAAGGCGGGAGACTTCCTGAGAGGGAGAACACGGCGCGCTGAGGCCCGGGCAGGCGGGAGAGACCCGCTCTCCCCGCTCTTCAGGGGAGAAAAAGCGGCCAAAGCCCCCTGGCAGTGGAGTGTGCCGCCAGGGGGCTTTCGCTCACAAGCAGAGGATATGGGGGAGTCAGTCTTCCTGACGCTCCCAGACTCTGCGGCTGCGGTCTACCTTTTTGCGGACCCCGGCCCAGGTGTGGCCGGTGAGGAAGGAATCGGGAATGGCGGCCAGCATGGCGTCCAGCACTTCGGACGTCACCGTGAAGCTCACTTCATCCACATTGACGAAGGGTCTGCAGGAAGGGTCCTGTCCGCCCACCACGGCCTTTCTGAGGCCCCGGTTTCTGTAGGTGCGCGGCCAGGTGAAAATATTGGTGCAGCCGGCGCCGAAGGGGATGGCCAGGGCGTCGTGGCTGTCAAGAGCGAAGGAAGCCAGCATGGCGAGCCCGGTGAGCTCTTCCGGCCGGCAGAAAAAGACGGCGAGATCCGCCCCGGCGGAGCCGAAGAGGCTCAGGGGCTGAACGAGACAGCAGGCCTTGTCGGCGTGCTGGATCTCGGCGGCCTGGAGAAAGCGCAGCATGGATTCGGGACGGGGGAGATAATGCTCGCCCTCCATGCCCTCCCAGCCCGTGGTGACGAACTGGCTGATGCGCTCGTTGCAGGTGGTGAGAAAGCCCAGATAGGTCCAGCCGCCCATGCAGCCGACGACCTCGGGCGTAAAGTGCACGCAGCAGCGGTCGCGTCTGGCCATGCGCAGATAGCGCATGATGCAGGCGCGGCTGCCGGGTCTGGGCGTGCGGGAGCGTTCGGGGATGCTGTCAGACCAGGCGATGCCCAGAGGCTCTTCGCAGCCGACGAGAGAGAGAAGGTCCAGAAGTCTGCTCATGTCCGGCATAATCTCCTCCAGAGGCGCTCACGCGGGGACAGGGGAATCCGCGGCGTGAAAACCTGCGCGGCTCTATAGCCTCAGACTGAAAAATACGCAAGATTTTCCGGGCATGGAATTTTTTCTCTTTTCCTGCGGCAGGACCTGCGCGGAGACACGGAAAATGGCGGCTCCGCCCGGCCTCCACGGGGGATCCGGCGGCGGAAAAATTTCCTCTTTCCCCGGTTCTTCCTTCCGGCGTCCGTCTTTCCCGGGAAAGAAATGCCGCCGCTGGCAAGGGGCTCCCCGTCTGAGACCGGAGCCGGGGCTCACGGGGCGCGCGCCGAGGGGGATGCGGAAAGGCCCTTCCCTCTCCCTCAACGCGTGAAAAGGAACAAGCGGGCCCCCGCGGCCGGAAAAGGGAAAGAGCTTTCCGGGGGCTTCCGGGGAGGGGATGCGCCCGAAGAAAAAGGCTTTCCCCAAGTGGAATGCCCTGGCGCGAGCCTGCCCGGATCCGCCCCCGTCAAAGTGCCGGGAAAAAAAGCTGAACTGGTAGATCCAATTCCTTCAAGCCCTTGCAATGTCAGGCAGAGCCGGACGCGAAAATTCTCCTTGCAGGCGATTGACAAATTTTTCCCGAGCCGCTAGGCATTGCTTCGCAGTCGGCATCTTTTCTGGGACCGGAGTTGCGATTCGGGTCAACTGGACTGGATGCCGACTGTCTGTTTTTTCTCCCTCGCCGCAGTCCGTCCTGTCCACCGGCTCAGAGCCCGTGCGGGGGAAGAGGAAGAGAACCCCCCGGGAAAAACCGTCTCCCCGGGGACGCGACGAAGCCTCCCGCGGAAGGTTATCTGCGGGCGCGGGGACAGCCGTCCGCCCTTTCGAGTCCTCTGCTCCGGGCGGTCAGGCGCGCCAAAAGACCCTTGCGCGCGATGCACTTTTGAAGGGAAAAAGGCCGGATGCTCCGGGCCGCGGGGATCCTCAGCCCCGGGCCTCCACATGGACATATTCCAGGGCCCGCTGCACATAGGCTTCCACGGTGCCCTTGCCGAGCCTGGTGTTGTAGATCTGCTTCCAGAGTCTGCCTCTGGATTCCAGGGTGTCCAGACGGGTCAGAAAGGCGCCCTGGGTGGCCTTCTCGTAGAAGAGGAGGCTCATGGCCGCGGTCCAGGGGACATTGTGCACCCTGTTCCAGCTTTCAGGCTGGCCGGCGTTGTAGAAGAGCATGGCCCGCGCCAGAAGCTGGGGATCCTTCTTGCTGAAATACTCCTGAATTTCCACGAAGTTGAAGCCGAGAATCTGCCAGACGGAGAGCGCGGGGCCGTTTTTCTGGCGGACGATTTCGCCCAGCGCCGTCTCCACGGCCGCCGTTTCCATGAGCAGATCGTGGACCTTGGTGGTGCTCCAGCGCCCGTCGGGCATGAGGGTTTCCGTCACCCGGCGCAGGGTCTGCCTGAGCTGTCCGCGCTCCATGGCCTTTCCGCCGTACCATTCCCTGATGATCTGCGGCTCTTCCTCGGCCGCCGCGGGCGTTTCGGGCAGGGCCGCCGTCATCTCAGCGGTCTGCGCCTCCTCCGCGGCGAAGAGGCCGGCCAGAAATTCCGCCAGGGTCAGGCCCTCGGACGCGGGATCCTTCTCTTCCCATTCCGCCTGCCCGGCGTCCGCCGCGTACTCCATCTGGGCGAGCATGGTGCAGGCGAGAAGCGACAGCGCCAGAAGGGCGCAGAGGCAGAAAAGCTCCCGGCGGGGTGGGCCTGTGGGAACCGCCTGCGCGGAATCGTTGTGCTGTTGTCTCATCATAGCGCCTCTATATTCCCTCTTCACCCGGCTGTCAAACAGGCAAAAAATCACGGCCGATGGACCATTTGGGCGAGATCCTGATTGGTGTTGAAATATACTCATTTCCCCTAAGATCCCACACAGGCAGACTTTTCGCAGGCCCCTCACCCCCGGGGTCCGCCCCCGGGAAGGGGAAGGAAAAAAGACGGGACATGCCCTCACCCGCAGGCCGGGAAAAAAATTTTTTCGCCCGGTCCCTGGCAGAATCGGGCTAGATCTTGGCCCGATTGGCCCTTTGAGGGGGAAGGCGGCCGGGCTAGTCTTGCCGCAGGTTTCCCTGATTTTCTTTCTTTTTTCCCCGCCCGCAGACCGGGCGGGAGGACACCTGACGCCATGGATCGACGAGACTTTCTCAAATCAGGCAGCGTCACGGCGGCGGCCCTGCTGACCGCGGGCGCCCTCGGATCCGCGCCTCTGGCCGCTCAGAAGGAGAGCACCGGCATGAAAATTCTGGTTCTGACAGGCAGTCCCCGCCTCAACGGCAATTCCTGTGCCCTGGCTTCGAGCTTCATCGAAGGCGCCCGGGAGGCCGGCCACAGCGTCTTCCGCTTCGACGCCGGCACGGCGGACGTCCACCCCTGCACGGGCTGCAACAGCTGCGGCATGGACGGCCCCTGCATCTTCACGGACGACTTTGAGAAGGTGCGCGAGAACATCCTGGACGCCGATCTCGTGGCCTTCGCCACCCCCATGTACTATTTCGGCTTCTCGGCCCAGCTCAAGGCCGTCATCGACCGCTTCTACTCCATCAACGGGGCCATTCACGTGCGCAAAAAAGCCGTACTTCTCATGACGTACGCGAACAATTCCCGCCACGACGAAAGCCCCATCCGCACCCATTACGACGTCCTTCTGGACTACATGGGCTGGAAGGACGCGGGGCAGGTCATCGCCCCCGGCATGTGGCCCGCCGGCGCCATCCAGGGCACCAGGTACCTGAAAGAGGCCTACGATCTCGGCAGAAAACTCTGAGACACTTCCCCCTGAAGACCCTTGGGAAGGACTCCCCCCCAAGGTCCGCCGGGTCCCGGGCATGGCGCTCGGGACCCGGCTTTTTTGAGCCTTTTTCCCCGGAAAACCGGCAGTTTTCCCCCTGCCGCAAATCTCCGCGGACGACAGGAAAGACGCCCCGCACGGCGGCGTGCGGGATCCCGTGCGCCTGCCGAAGCCTCCGCCCGCCCTTTCCGAGCGGAGGATCCCCGTCTGGAGCATTCCCCTTGCCCGATCCTCCGCTCCCTGGGAAATGACCCTGCTGCAATGTTCCCTTTCCTGCGAAAATTCCGCGTCCCGTCTCTTCGGGAGTCTTCTCCTTTTTCCAAAAAAGATTTCTGATTTCAGAGTGTTGTCATTCAAAAGAAGTGAAGAGACTCATTTTTTCATCCGGAGCTTTTTCCTCCGCCCTTCGTCCTGTTTCATGGATTGACATAACAGCGAAAGTGTGGGATTTTTCTCTTCAGTCAATTCTGAACCGCAACCTTCATCCCTTTTTTTTCAGCCGGACCCTCCCGGAGATCCCGGAGTCTTTCCCCTTGGGAAAAAGAGAGTCGGCACCCCCAGGGTCAGGGCGTTTTTTCCCGGCGATCCTCCGCTGAGACCGCACGCGCCCTCTCCCCTTTCGGGGACGCCCTCTCCGCCTCCCGGGGACCGTCCGGCCAAGGACAGCCATGGAACCGCTTTCCGAGAATTTTCTCCTCACCGCCGTCAGAATCTGCCTGGACGGACGATCCAGTCTGGATCTGATCATCCGCTGCGGACGGCGCGCAGCCTACCCCCTGAATGTCGTCCTGCCCGCGGGTCCGGAAGAGGCCCTGGCCGTGGCCCGCCGGCGCTTCCCCCACATGCTCAAGGACATCTGCGACTACGGTTCCCGCCGCGAGTACAGCTTCTCCGGCCTGAGCCGCGGATTTCCGGAGGAAGAATCCGGCCGGAAAGTCAGGGTCCGGGCCGACGATCCCGACGACCCCTCCCCTGCCCCGACGGCCCTCGAGCATGCCTCCTGCCGGCTTTCCCTGGGCGAGTGCCTCATGCATGTTTCCCTGGGCCTGAAGGAAGGACGGCTCGAAGAATGGATGCTGCGCTGGCTCTGCGTGGAAATGGGCTACAATCTGGACTGGCTCTTCTTCGGTCTGGGCCCCATGCTGGCCCGCTGGGGCGAGGCCATGGAGAAGGGAAAGTCCTCTTCCGTCCCCGCGCCGGGCACCAGCTGGGACCCGAAAAGCGGCGCGGTGACATTCGAGGACATGACCTCCCTCCGGGATCGCCAGACCATGTCTCTCTGGAACTATACGGACTGGCAGTGGCTCCTCAATCTCCGGGCCATGGTCAAGGCCACCTACAAGGCGCCCACCATCCCCCTCCTCTCGCGTCTGGTGTCCGGCTGGCAGCTGCCCTCGCAGCTGCCGCAGATGCCCGACATCCTCGCCTGGCTGGACTGGCTGAAAGAGTGGTGCCGCCGGGAGTTCACGGAAGACGGGAAGGATCGCGGCTGGAAGGGCGAGGTCGTCAGACAGATCGCGGCCTCCGCCAACAACGGCCTGCTGCTCCTGGGCCTGAGCTCCCAGACGGGCACCCTGTACCGCATCGACAGGACCGAGCCCTCGGCCTGCGTGCTGCGTCTGGCCTGGCTGCTGCGCATGATCGTGGACCGTCAGGGCCGCCGGGGCTTTCTGAACTACCTGGATCTCGTGAACGACGAGGCGGAAGCCCGGGGCTTCTCCAACCTGGGGGAAGTCTTCAGCGAGCGTTCCTGGTCCGTGGCCGATCGCATCCCGCCCCCCGGGGCACGGATCGAACCCGCCGAGGTACTCGCGGGCCGCAGCGCGCCCTGGGGGGTCCCCGCCGAGGCCCTGCTCCGGCCTCTGGAGCTCCTGGGCCGGGTGGCCGACGGAAGTCTGCCCTCGGACCCGGATCCCTTCGCGCAGCGCGGCGCCGGCAGGGGCCGGCAGCGCCGCAGCAGCCGTCCGCCCCGCGGAGTCTCCATCTCGGACGAGGAAATCGTCATCAGCATGAACGGCGAGGAAAACGCAGATGACAACTGAGAACAGCGCCGGCTCCGGCCCGGATTTTTCTGACGCGCTCTCCAGAACCCTGGAGGCCCTTCTCACGGACGCCCCGGAGAACGGGGACGCCGCGGCCCAGATCCCCGCGCCCCGCCGGGCAGGCCGGAAGAAGGCGGCCGGCACGGCGAAGACGCCCGCGGCTCCCGCAACGCCCCAGGGCGCGGCGGAAAAGGCGCAGGCCCCGAAGACGAAGATCCGCCGGGCGGCGGACCGGAAAACGGCCGCCGCGGACGCCTCCGCGGAAAAGCCAGCCTCCCCGCCCGCAGCCCCCGCGACCGCAGAACCGGTCAGGGAAAATCCCCCGCGGCCGGAAAGGACGGAGATCTCTCAGGCCCGGCCCGTCAAAGCAGGATCCGAAGAGTCCCTTTCTCCGACGGGCCCGGCGGAAGCGGATCGCCCCGCCGGGGAGAGAGTGAAAAAGCCCCCGGTCACGGTCCGGCGGCGCTCCCCTGCGTCCCGAGCCGAGAGACCCGCTGCAGAGGCCTACGGCACGCAGCCCTCCTCCCCGGAAGAGGAGAAAAACGCCGCTGAGCCCGCCGCGGAACGCGGATCCGGGGCACGGGCGGAAGAGAGCCCCGTCGTCATGTCTCCTCCGCGTTCTTCCTCCGGGAAAGCGCGCGGGGAGGAAATCCTCTCCATGGCCCCGCCTGAGCGGGAGCGGCCGGTGAAGGTCCGCCGCGCCGCCGCCTCTCCGGAGGAAGCGCCTTCCGGACCCGCGGACATGTCCGCGCAGGCCCCGAAGGCCGCCGCGAACCGCCCGAGAAAGGAGAAGACGGGCCATTTTCAGGAGAGCCAGCTGCTGCTCCCCGGCTGCGCGGAGCTGCTGCCGGGCGCGTCCCTGCCCGAGGACGGAAATCTCGGCGGCGAAGACGGGGAAGGCGAAATTCTGGAGAAAAATCCCCTGGGCTGGGGCCCGGAGACCACCCCGCCCGGCCGGGTGCGCTTTCTGCATTTCTACACCTGGAGCAGTCTGCCCCTGCGTCTTGTCTCCCTCAGGGACTTCCGGGGACATTTCATCGCGCCCGGCTGCTTCGCGGCCCTTCAGGTCAACCGCGCCTCCATGGAGCTCGTGGCCGCCCTGCGTCAGGCCGCCCTGCAGAACGGCATTCCCCTCTATGTGCACATGCTCTTCGTGCCCGTGGTCTATCCGGATCCCGTCGCCTACGGCGACTGGCAGCGCTGCACCAATCCCTACTCCCAGAGCGTGGCCTCTCTGCAGTTCGTCCATCCGAAAGTCTGCGAGGCGGAAACGCGCCGGCTGTTCGGCGACGACTTCTTCGCGGAAAAGCGTTTCAGTTTCCCGTACCTGTCCACGCAGTTCCTCAAGCAGCCCGAGATCTTCGCCCGGTTCTTCGCCGACCCCGCCAACGCCGCCTGCCGCGGCATCATCTGGCGGGACGCCATCAGCAAGGTCTTCGGCCGCAACTTCCCCAAGCCCGGCCGCCTCGTCAGCTACGCCGTCCTGCGCCCGGAATGGATAGTGGACGCCCGGCCCGTGGGGGGTGAGGGGGATCTGCTGACCGTCGTGCGCAGGGACGCCGCGGCCCGTCTGACCCGTCTGGCCCGCATCCTGGTCCTGGATTCGAAGGGCCTGCGCCGGGCCCGCGAGAGCGAAGAGCGCCGCCAGCGCGACATCCGATCCCGGGGCCCCGAGGGGACGGATGCCTCCTCCCGCAACGCTTCCAGGGCGGCTGTCATCCCCATGCCGGCGCGGCGCCTGCAGGAAGAAGCCGCCGAAAACGCCGCGGCCTACCTCGCCGTCAGCGAGAAGGTCCAGCCGGACCCGGGCACCCCGCAGACGCCCGGCCTCTGAAAAGGGGACTCTTGAGGAAAGACCTGCTTCGGACGTCCGCAAGGCCCCCGAAGCCCCCGCGCCGGAGCTTTCCGGGCGGTCTCCTTTGGACGGCTTTCCTCCGGTCCTTTCAGGAAAAAAAGATCTCACGCGGGGCCCGTCCCCGAGAGGAGCCCCCGGGCGCCTCAAAGGGGAAAAGCCCTGTCAGAAACGCGGACGCCCGCGCGGGAGCCGGAAAAAGCTCCGCGCGGGCGTCATCTTTTTCGTGCGCCTGAGATGCCCTGTGCGGGGCCTCGGACGCGCCGCTCAGCTTTTCTCTCTGACGGCCAGGTAGTCGGCGAGGCGCGCCGTGGCCTCCTTCAGCACCGAGGCCTCGGGCAGGAAGACGATGCGGAAGTGGTCGGGTTTTGCCCAGTTGAAGCCCGAGCCGGGGATGAAGAGCACATCGGTCCTGTGCAGGCAGTCCAGGGCGAAGGCCACGTCGTCGGTGATGCGGTAGCGCTCGGTGTCTATGCGGGGGAAGATGTAGAAGGCCGCCCTGGGCTTCGCGGCGCTCACGCCGGGGATGGCGTTGAGGGCCTCGTAAATGACGTTGCGCTGCTCGAGGAGTCTGCCGCCGGGCTGAACATAGGGGCAGGGGCCGCTGTTCAGGGCGGCGGGGATGATCTGCTGGCCCGGGACATTGGAGCAGAGGCGCATGGTGGAGAGCACCGTGAGGCCGTCGATGTAGTCCCTGGCCGAGTCCAGATCGCCGCTGAGAATCATCCAGCCCACCCGGTAGCCGCAGGCCATGTGGGACTTGGAGAGGCCGCTGAAGGTGACGCAGAAGAGATCGGGAGCCACGGCGGCCGTGGAGACATGGGTCTCGCCGTCCATGAGGAGGCGGTCGTAGATCTCGTCCGAGAAGAGGATGAGACGGTGGCGCCGGGCGATGTCCGCGAGCTCTTTCAGCAGCTCGGGCTTGTAGATGCTGCCCGTGGGATTGTTGGGATTGATGATGACCAGCGCCTTGGTGCGATCCGTCACCTTGCGCTCGATGTCTTCCGGATCCGGACACCAGTCGTTGTCCTCGTCGCAGACATAGTGCACCACCTTGCCGCCGGACAGGGAGGCCGCCGCCGTCCAGAGGGGGTAGTCCGGAGAGGGAATGAGGATTTCATCGCCCGGATTGAGGAGCGCCATCATGCAGATCTGGATGAGCTCGCTCGCGCCGTTGCCGGTGAAGATGTTGTTCAGCTGCACATCGGGGATGCCCTTCTTTTCGGCGTAGGCCCTGATGGCCTCGCGGGCGGCCACGATGCCCCGGGACTCGGAATAGCCGTGGGAAGAGTCCAGGGCGCTGTGCATGTCACGGCGGACGCTTTCCGGCACCTCAAAGCCGAACGGAGCGGGGTTGCCGATGTTGAGCTTGAGGATCTTGTGCCCGGCCTGCTCCATGCGGGCTGCCTCGGCCACCACAGGTCCGCGAACGGCATAGCGCACGTTCTGCATTTTGTCAGCTTTGACAAAGGATTGCATCATTCCCTCCCAGATTGCCCGAAACGGCCGTTTCAGCTGTTCCCCCGAAGTCTGAGGCCCGCGCCGTGGTTGCGGGAAAGATGGCGCCCTGATCGGCCCGCGCTTCGGGATCACACAAAATTCAGTGAACATTTTCCCTCATTTTGTGTTTTGTCAACTGCTTTTTTGCCTGATCACGGGGGGAAGCCTCCCCCTCTCCCTGACGGGGAGCCGCCGCGGAGAGCCTTTCCCGGGGTCTCGGAAAAAGTGTCCGGGGCCCCCGGAAAAAAAGCGCGATGCAAGAAAAAGGCCCGCCCCCTCAGAAAGGGTGACGGGCCTGCAGGCTGAATCTCTCCCCGCTTCTCAGCGGGGGGACGGCGCGATCCCTGCGCGAAGGAAAGACGGCCCTCCGGGCGCGTTCTCCTCCGGGGCGGAATCTTCCTGTTCCGCCGCCGGGAGTCTGTCCAGGAGAGCGTCCGCGGCGAGTCCGCGCAGGCCGGGCGGGAGTTCCGCGGCCGCGCTCAGGCGGGCGGCGAGGCGCTCCCGCAACGGTCCCGATTCGTCCCGGAGGGGCAGAGAGAAGGATGTCTCGGGCGGGTCCTGGACGCAGAAGAGTCTTTCGGGATCCCGCACGCCGCAGCGCACCTGCACCTCGTCTCCGGCGATGGTGAGGGAGAGGAAGGGGGCGGCCCCGGCGCAGAGGACCCGGGCGCGGGCCGCGAAGGCCTCCTGGACCTCCTCCAGCATGAACCCGGTCGAGCGGGAGACGCGCCGCTCCTGGAAGGGACGCCGGATGCGGACGGCGTTCAGGGGGATGAGCTGGAGGAAGCAGTGGCGCAGGCCCAGGCAGTCGCTGAGCAGGGACCGGGAAGCGGGCCAGGAAAAGTGCTCGAAGAGCTGCTTCTGGGTCTGAAAGGGAATGTCGAGAAGGGACTCGCCCGGGCCGGCGGAGCCCGCGGCGAAGTCCGTCCAGTCCCGCATGAGGTCCACGGTCATGAGACCGGCCCGGAAGGGGAACTGACGGCGCAGGAAGGAGAAGTCAAAGTCGGCGTTGAAGGCGACGAGACAGTCGCAGGACAGGAAGAGCCGGGAGAGTTCCTCCCGGAAGTCGTCCAGGGAGGGACAGGAGGCGACCGCCTCGGGGCTGATGCCGTTGACGCGGAAGGCCTCGGGCCAGGCGGTTCTGCGCCCGGGTCTGAAGCGCCGGTGAAAGAGGGCGGCGGGTTCCTTTCTGCCCGCCTTGCCCTCGCGCCAGGGGGCGCGGGCGTCGATGACGCAGAGTTCGAGAATTTCATCGTCCGGCCCGAGGCCGGTGGTGTGCATCCTGACAAGATAGACGTTTTTCTTCTTCAGCTGGTCGGAGGAAGGCTGCAGCTTTTCAATGAGCATAGACAGGTCTTGGAGAAATTCCTTCGGCGGGACGCCCCGCCCGCTCCCCCGGAAGGGAGAGCCGTCAGGGGGCGCCGGGGATGAAAGAGCCCTGAACGCGGCGGGCGGGTTCAGGGGCTCTCAAGGACGATCCGGGGCGCGTGCCGGAGCAGATCAGGCGGCCTGTGACGCGCGCGGCCGGGACGGCGGGGACGGAGGGAGAGCGGGCGCCGGAACGGGGGAAAAGCGCGCCCCGGTCCGGCCCGCCCTGAGGGCCTTGCAGAGCGGCGGGGCCGATCCGCGCGCCTTGCGGGCGGACGGTCCTGCCGGCCGCTCAGTCTGAGGATTCGACGAGTCTTCCGCCGTTCAGCATTTCCAGCAGATCCTTGCCGGGCTTGAAGGCGGCCAGACGTTTGCTGGGAATGGTGATGGACTCCCCGGTATGGGGATTGCGGCCGGAATAGCCCTCGTATTCTTTGGGCTGCCAGGAGCAGAGACCGCGGATTTCCACGCGGTCGCCCCTGGTCAGGGCTTCAGCGATGGAATTGAAGAAGACGTCCACTACATCGACGGCCGTGGCCTGCGACAGGCCGGCCTCTCTGGCCAGGAGAACATAAAGATCGCTTTTTTTCATGGATGCTGCGGCAGGATGCTCAGGCTGGAAATGCCGGAATCGTCTGCCCCTCCTCGGGTGGCGTTCAGACCGCCCCGCTCTTCCATGGCAGAAGAAAGCGCCGGGCGGACTGGCTGTGAACAGATCGGCCGGGTGGCCAGTCTCCATGCAGTCCGCCTGTCCGGGACGGACTGAAAGACGGGCAGGGCCTCTGGTCCGCCGGACGCCGGAAGCGGGGGAAGATTCCGGGACTTTCCGGCAGCGGGAAGAATAAGAAGCCTAGCCTATTAAAATGATGTAATTTTTCTAGACCCTTTCCCCCTTCATGTCAAGTCTGCCCGGGAAAAAAACGCCCTTCCCGGGCGGAAAAGCTCCCGAAAGCGGATCGGCCCGGCCGGAAAAGCGGCCTCAGCCGTGACTTTCCCGTACATTGTACGGCCTGAAAAAAATTTTTTCCAGTCTTCTTTTCAGGAGCGATCCGCAGGCAGCCCCCCCTCTCCTTCCCGGGCAGATCACACAAAAAAAAGCATTCCTTTCCTTCTCTCCCCCCGGACCTTCCCCCGGGAAGGCCCGGGGGCCTCCGGGAGGGGGCATCGGGAGAGCGCCCTCCGGAAGCGGGCTTCCGGGGCGGAATCCGGGATCCCCCGAAAAAAATTTTTTTCGGACCGGCGCAAGAGTGTGCAAAAATTCACAAAGAACATTTTTGTCAATTTATCGTTACACTTTTGTCGATTTTTCGAAGTTCGCAACAGTTGCCGCGAGATTAGGATCCCACAAAAATTCAACAGATTAGGATCAGGCAGACTTTGCAAAGTCTTGCGGATTGGGCTACAGGTCACTCCAAGTCCGCCACTTCCTTTTGCCGGTTGTGCGTTGGCATGTCACTCCGGCGGGCGGCGCCCCTGCCCAGGGGCCGCCCTGCCGCGTCCAACCTTTTCCCAAGGGGAGGCTTTGATGAAAGACGCTCTCATGAGCATCCTGACCCCGCTCAACAACTTTGTGTGGGGTCCTGTCATGCTGGTGCTGCTTGTGGGCACCGGTCTCTATCTGAACATTGGCCTGAAATTCTATCCCTTCCGCAACTGGATCGCCGCCTACAAATGTCTGTGGGCCGGCCGTGAGCACCGTTCCGAAGAGGGCGAAATCTCGCCCTGGAACGCCCTCATGACGGCCATCGCCGCCGATATCGGCACGGGCAACATCGTGGGCGTGGCCACGGCCATCACCCTCGGCGGTCCCGGCGCCCTCTTCTGGATGTGGATCACGGCCCTGGTGGGCATGATGACCAAGTTCTGTGAAGTCATGCTCTCGGTCAAGTACCGCGAGCGCACTCCCGCCGGCAACTGGGTCGGCGGCTGCATGTACTTCATCAAGAACGGTCTGCCCTCCCGCTGGCACTGGCTGGCCACCTGCTTCGCCGTCTTCGGCATGGCCGCCGCCTGCCTCGGCATCGGCGGCATGGTGCAGGCCAACGCCATCGCCACCGGCGTGCAGGCCACCTTCGGCATCAGCAACTGGGTGGTCGCCGCCGTACTTCTGATCCTGAGCCTGGCCGTTCTTCTGGGCGGCCTCAAGCGCGTGGGCGCCGTCGCCGGCCGCCTCGTGCCCTTCATGGCCGGGATCTACATCATCATGTGCCTGGTCATCATCATCATGCACATCGACATGGTGCCCAGCGTCTTCCTGTGGGTCGTCACCGACGCCTTCACGCCCACCGCCGCCCAGGGCGGCTTCGCCGGCGCCACCATCATGCTCGCCATCCGCATGGGCGTGGCCCGCGGCGTCTTCTCCAACGAAGCCGGCCTCGGCACCGCCCCCATGGCCCACGCGGCCTCCACGGCTGAAAGCCCCCTCGTCCAGGCCTCCATCGGCATGCTGGACGTGTTCATCGATACCATCATCGTCTGCAGCATGACGGGCTTCGTCATCCTCATCGCCACCGTGCCCGCCGGCCTCGATCCCGCCCTGGCCTCCAAGCTCTCCACGGATCCCTCCGTGGTGCCCGGCTCGCCCCTGTGGTGCAGCGGCCTCAACGGCGGCGTGCTGAGCGCCGTGGCCTTCTCCTCCACCCTGAGCACCGTCGGCCAGTGGGGCGTGACCATCTGTCTCTCCCTCTTCGCCTTCACCACCTCCCTGGGCTGGAGCGTCTACGGCGAGCGCTGCGCCATCTACCTCTTCGGCGACTGGGTCCAGAAGCCCTTCCGCTTCCTCTTCAGCATCATCATGGCCGCCGGCGCCGTGGTCACCCTCGACCTCTGCTGGCTCATCGCTGACACCGCCAACGCCCTCATGGCCTTCCCCAACCTCGTGGGCATGCTCCTCCTGAGCCCCATGATCTTCAAGTATGTCCGTGAAGAAACGGCCAAGGACCCCCGCTTCAAGTGCTGATTCCCTTCTCCTGAGGCCCGCGGGCTGACCCCGCGGCCTCTCCCTGAA
>CAZFTQ010000027.1:16850-28101 GCA_964522365.1 uncultured Desulfovibrio sp.
CGGGCCCGCGCTCCGCCGCCGGCCCGTTAGCCTTTTTTTCAGGCCCCCTCAGGGCAGAGGCGAGGGACCGGCGCAGGCCGCGGACTCCCCCTCGGCGGGAGCCGTGCTCTGCCCCAGAAGCGCTCTGGACCAGCAAAGGTGCCCTCCCCGGCTCAGACGCAGTCTGGCCGGCACGCAGGGCATGGCGATCAGAGCGCTCTGAAAGCCGTCCTCCCACTCCGGAAAGTCCTCTCTCCCCGCAGGCCGCGGGCCCTTTCCCCGCCAGGTTCTCCGTTCACTGTCCATGTACATATGACTCCTCCCTGCGCGGCGGCGCGAAGGCCGCCGCGTCTGCAGACAAGACTCAGCGTTCCGGCTCTCCCCGCTTCTCAGGGGGCCGGACAGGAAGCCGCGGCCGCTCCGCGGCTCTCCAGAAGTTCCACCCTGCGCTGCAGGGCCTGAAGCCGGCGCTCGAAGGCCAGGAGCCGGCCGGCCTCGCCTTCCCCGGAGAGCTCCCGTCCGGGAAGCCCTCCCTCTTCCTGAGCGGTCGGACTCCCCTGAAAGCCCCGCGAAGCCGCGGCAGCGTCCCGGGCCGCTCCGGCCGGATCCGCGGACGCGGGGGGCCTGCGCAGGGGCATGGCCTCCATGGGGACCGCGCTCGGAGCCGCCTTCCCGTCGCGCTCGGCCATGAGCCGGGCGTCCAGCAGGGAGGCGAGTTCCAGGGCCCGCCCGCCGCAGGGAAAGCCCCGGCTGCGCCAGTGGGCCCCCAGAGCCTGGAGGGCTTCCGGGCCCTGGGCCAGGGGCAGGTGCAGAAACTTCCGCCTCCCGAAGCCCGTCACGGCCCATTCCCGCGCCTGAAACTCTCCCCTGCGCTCCAGGAGGACGCCGCGGGCCGAGGGGTAGTCCAGACAGTACCAGCGGCAGAGCAGCCAGAGGGAGAGCCAGCGCTCCCGCCCCAGATCGGTCTCGATGAGGGGAAAGAGCGTGCGGCCGGCGGCCAGGGCCCGGCAGGGGGTGCCGGGAATCCGGCGGGTCGAGAGATCCCAGGCGTAGAGGGGCGGCACGGGGTAGAGAATCCCCTCCGGGCCGTCCCCGGCGAAGGCCGGCTGCACGGCCTCGATTTTCCGGCGCACTTCCCGGGGCAGCTCGCAGGTCAGAAGGGCCCGCAGAAAGTCCCTGGCGCCGTCAAAGGTCAGGCAGTCCAGACTGTGCCTGCCCCGGCAGTCGCTGAAGGATTCCTTCCAGAGCTGCCAGCCGGGCAGAAGGCGCCGGCGCAGACTGCGGCAGAGCGGCGTGTCCTCCGTGCCCGTGCACATGACGAGCTGCTGGAAGACCACATGAAAATCCCGGCCGTGCATGCGGCCCACATAGCGGAAATCCCGCACCCGCCCGGACAGCACCAGCACGGGCTCGCTCAGGGGCACATCGTCCTCTCTGGGCTCGTCCCGCCAGATCCAGGGACCGGCCGCGCCGCGGCTTCCGGTTTCGCGCTGCGGATCCATACGACTCTCCTCCTCGTCTTTCTGCCCGCCTCTCCCTTTTCCGCCGTTCCCCGGGCAGGCGGCCTCCCGGGGGCGCGCCCCTCCGTCCGGAGGGGCGCGCTTCGGGAGGGCCCGCGCCGAAAGCCCGTCCGTCAGGCGGCAAGGGTCCGGGAAAGGCCTCGGGGACCTTCCTCCCCGTTTTTACGATCCGGAGCACTCCTCCGGATCCTCCCCGGACGGATCGGGGAGATCGGACGCCGGCGCGGAATTGCGCTCCAGCGCGCGGGCGACGCGCCTTTCAAGAGCGGCCTGAGAAAAACCGCAGATAAATCCTTCAAATTCCCACATCCTTCGGATGCGGCCCGCGGCTCCCTCGGGGCCCTTCCTAGCCGCGGCTTCCCTGATGTCATCGTCCGAGGCGGCGGCCTCCAGGGAGAGAACGGGCAGGCAGAGCCCCGTGTCCGGCAGGAATCCGGCGAGCTCGCGCTCCAGAATCTCCCTGCCGATCCGAAGCTCCCCGGAGATGTTCCTCACGCCCTCTTCCTCCGCCAGGTCGCTGCCCAGGGCCGCCAGCCTGCTCAGGGCGTCGCTGCAGGGCGGCTCGTAAAAGAGGGCGTGGAGGCCCGCCCGGGTGATGGCGGGCGGAAGCCCCAGATACACGAAAAATCTGTCCTCTTCGTCCACCACGAAACGGCATGCACGCTCGGGCACGGTCAGCGGGCAGGCGGCGGCGTGCTCGGGCGGCAGGATTTCCGGCACGCAGCCGTGCACGCGGGCCGTGACCGGCGCGCCGCAGGGATGTTCGTCGGTGGAAAGGAAAAAGGGGACGTCACCGGGATCGGACGCGCAGGTCAGATTCCTGAGGGGGGATACCCAGAGCGATCGCTTCATGGAAAAACTCCCGCAGTGCCCGAAGGCTCTGCTCACAAAAAACATGGGGGAAAGGGCGCCGCGAGGCGCCAGTGAGCGGGAAGGGAAAAACAGGATCTGCGGGAAGTACCTCCTTTTTCAGACAAAGCGTCCGCCTGTCCCGCGGGCGCGGGAGAAGATCCCGGACGCCGCGGGGCGTTTCCGAAGAGACAGAAAGTCCCCTGATGCCTTTTTCCGCCGGCCTGTTTTTCAGCGACCGGCCGGAAGAAGGCCTGAAAGAGCGCGGAGCTGACGGAAGCCCGCCCCTCAGGTGCTGACGGAATACCAGCGGACCCGGCCGACTACCTCAAAGCGGTCCATGTCTTCGGGGGGAATCTGAATGGGCCGGCGCAGGGGATTTTCGGAGCAGAGGGTGATCTGTCCGGGCTGAAGACGGATGCGCTTCACGAGAACGGCATCCAGATAGCGGACGACATAGATTTTGCCGTCCACGGGGTAGAGTCTGGCGCTGTCGGAACAGTCCACCAGCAGGGTGGAGCCGTCGCTGAAAAGCGGCTCCATGGAGTCTCCCTGGACATCCAGGAAGCAGCAGCGGGCGGGATCGACGCGGAGCCGGGAGATGATGCTCCGGTCCACCGCGCAGATGCGCCGGACGGAGCCGTCCTCGCCCGAAGGATAGTATTCGCCGGCGCCGGTCCTGCCTTCCAGCAGGGGAATGAAGTCCACCCCCTCGCAGCTGCCCTCCGGATAGAGCACGGAGATGCCCATGCGCTCCAGCCAGTCCAGGACCACGCCCGCGCGGGGCTCGGCGCCCCTGAGGAACTTGTAGAGAATGGTGGCCCGGCTCGTGCCCAGCCTCAGTTCGGCGGCCATGTCTCTGGCCGTGGCAAAACGCTTTCCCTTGCCGATCTGAGCCCGGAAGAACTCACGCAGCCTCTCAAGTCCGCTGCCGACCATGGCGTTCGGGGTCATGCTGCCTCCGCGGGAATCCCCGGCCTCGGGGGGCTTCAGAGCCCCGGTCCGCTCCGGGAAGAGAGGGCGCATCCGCGCCCGCAGCTCCCTCTTAGCCCGCGGGAGCGGTTCTGTCAAGCGAAAGGGAAAAATTTTTCTTTCCCCTTCGGCAAAAAAGGCAACAGTAAGTGATAACAGACAAAATCCCTTCAGAAGACCCTGTCCGCGGCCGGAGGAATGTCCGGCACAGAGGCCGGACTGATCCTGCATGTCCTTGTTTTATCCCACAAAATAAAGTACTCTTCCGTGCGACCTCCCCGCTTCCGGAAAGCCCGGCCTGACGGCCGTTTTTTTTCCGAAAAAGCAAATCTGTTTCTGTCGAAAAAGCTTTTTGTCCCCTGGATCCGTTCCGTCAGGCCCGGCGGCTGCCCTGGGCGAGCTCCTCGTCCAGGACCGAAGGTCCGGTCCGGCGGGGGCCGGAGCGGGCGCCGATGCCCGCCACGGCGGCCACGGCCGTGCCGGCGGCGATGCCCGGCACGAGGCGGCCCGCCGCCGTGTCCATGGAGACCTGACCCTGCTGCAGGGTGCGCTCGGCGCTGAAGTCGCCGAGGCTCGCCATGAGCTGTCCCGCCCAGCGGATGATGCGGTCGGGAATGACGGTGACGAGGGCGAAGAGCTTCCAGCCGGCGATGCCCGTGACGAGGCCTGTGAGAATGACGGTGGAGATGCTCGCCGTGACGCCCCAGCCCGTCGTCCCGAAGCCCCCCGTCCCGAAGGCGCCGCTCTGGGCTTCGAAGAAGGGCTCGAGCAGCTCGCCCATGAAGCTCCCGGAGACCGAGAGGACGCAGAGACAGAGGAAGAAGGAGAGCACCAGGAGCATGGGCCGGAGAAGGACGCTGAGAAAGAGCGCGTAGCCCGCTCTGGCCGAGACGCCGGCAAAGCCGTCGCCTTCCGGCATGCAGTGCGAGATGAGCCAGACCGGACAGGCGGCGACGGCTTCCAGGCAGAGGACGAGCCAGCCCAGAATGGCCGTGAACCAGGCCAGAAAGGGCAGCATCGGGAGCATGTACGCGTAAAACCAGCAGACAATCCAGAGCGGCGCCGCGATGGCCAGAGCGATTTTGCCGGCCAGGTCCAGGACCCCCTCCACGGCGTCCACCGCGGCGCCCGTGACGGGATTTCTGAGAAAGGCCCCCAGGCCGTGGACCGTCAGCTTGGCGGCGACATAGCCCAGCACGGCGTTTTCGCAGACATTCATGAGGGAGCGGGCGGCCTTGACCACATTGAAGACCATGTCGTTGCCGCTGATGAGCCCGGCCGCCCCCAGACCCGCCGCGGCCTCGTCCAGGCGGAACTCCGAGAGGGCGTGGGAGGCGCCCGAGAAAAAGCCCGTGAGTCTCGCCGTCAGACTGCCGTCCTCCCGGTCCGGGGCCCGCTCGGTCAAGGGGCCCGCCGCCGCGGGATCCCGGACGCCCGGGGGCGGCCGGGCGCCGCTTCCCCCGCCCGCGATGATCGCGGCGCTCTGCCCGAGCTCGCGGGCCAGGCGGAGAGCGCGCTCCAGCTCCGGATTGAGAAAGTCCGAGAGGGCCTCCACATTGACGGGCGTGGCCGTGGTGCGGTCCTGCATGGTCTCCACGGCATCGGCGGCCGTTCTGGCGAGGGTCCAGTAATAGGAGCCCGCCATCCACCAGCCCTGCCGTCCGGCCTTCTCCGCGAAGTCCGCCAGAATCTTCCCGCGCCGCTCCTCCGCCTCCCGGGCCGCGGCCGTGAGGGCCGAGGAGACGCTGTCCTGGTAGAGCCTGGCGAGCGCTCCCACCCCCGCCCGCTCGTAGGGCGTTCCCTCGCCGCCGCGCAGGGCGCGCAGGGCCCCCCGCTCCACGGCCCGGCAGAGGGGGCCGCCGGCGTCGAGGGTTTCGGCCAGGGCTCTGGAGGCCTCGGGCACGGGCGTGCTGATGTGCACGGCGCCGAAGTCCCCGAAGTGCAGGGCGGGATTCAGAGTCATGCCGAAACCGTCGTCACCCCGCAGACTGGGGCAGTTGAGCAGGCGCGGCAGTTCCAGGCGGATCACATAGCGGTTGAGGGACCAGCCCTCCTCCCTGGCCGAGGGCCGATCCGCCACGGCGCAGCGCTCCACCCGGAGGAAATAATCCTTGAGGACGGCGTGCTGGAGCATGACCGGGAGCACCTGCGCGGCGGAGGCCGAGACGGCGGGACTGCTTCTCGCGAGGACCGAGCCCGTCCGGCTCAGGTGCTCCAGACCGGCCTGCCAGAGCGTGTCCGCGAACTGGACGCTCAGGCCGATGCTGCTCATCATGAGAAGCTGCATGGCGTTGAGGCCGGAAAAAACCGGGGTGATGGCCCCCATGGCGAAGGAATAGCGCAGCGGGATCCAGGCGCTGGAATAGCGGCTGCCGCCCACGCCCCGGCCGTCCTGGGCCGCGCCCAGGGTGGCGCAGACCGTGGTGAGGATGAAAAGCCAGGCGACGACGACGGCGCAGCAGCAGTTGAGGACATTGAAGCAGGTGAAGAGCAGATCGCCCAGCACCGCCTCCGAGCCCGTTCCGCTTCCCCCCAGGGAGAGCCGCTCCCAGCCCTGACCGAAAACGGCGTTGAAAAGACGGACGGAGAGGTCGGTCTGCGAAAGATTTTCCAGCTGCGCGAAAAGATCGGACATGGAACTCCTCCGGCCGGGAGACTCCCCGCGGGGAGTCCTTCCGGCCCTTTTTCGTCACGCGAAAAAAGACACAAAAAAAGGTTTTTTCTTCGGAAACAGGCCGCGGAGGCCCTCCGCCGGGGGAGCGCGCCCTTTCCCCCGCGTCCGGAGCTTTTGACTTTCTTCCCGGCTGCGACTACAGAAAAACGCAGGAATGCGACTTTTTCTTCACCTTCTCACCCCCTTCCGCCATGCCTGAAAAGAGCTCCCGCAAGCCCCTCCCGCGCCGTGATGTCTTCCAGGACGTACTGAAGCGTCTGGACGCCCTGGCCTCCGATCCCGCCTACAAGCCGGGAGACAGACTGCCGCCCGAGCGGGAGCTGGCCGACCGTCTGGCCGTGAGCAGGACGCTCATCCGCCAGGCCCTCAAACTTCTGGAGGCGTCGGGCAAGCTGGTGAGCCGCATCGGCAGCGGCACCTATGTGGCCGATCCGGCCACGGCGGCGAGCCACTGCCTGCTCTCCGTGCGGGTGCCGAGGACGGTGGACAAGGACTTCATGGCCAGGCTCATGCGGCTGCGTTCGATCATCGAAGAGGAAATCTTCGTGCGCTTCTGCCGCTCCCACACCGAGGAGCAGCTGGCGGGTCTGGCGCAGCTGCTGGAAGAGACCAGGCAGGAAGCCCTCTCCGACAGCGATCTCCTCAGCCTCGATCTGAGCTTTGAAGAAAAAGTGGGCGAATACACGGGCGACGACCTCCTCTGCTGCCTGCAGAACCAGCTCCACCAGGCCTGGATACTCACCTGGACGCGCTGGGGCTGCATTCCCGAACAGCAGCAGGTCCTCCACGAGGAGCACCTGGCGCTGCTCGCCGCCCTGCGGGCCTGCGACGAGGCTGACACGGCGAGGCGCATCCGCCGGCATGTGGAGAGAACCCTCTGACTCCTGCGCGCACACGCTGCCAAGGGCGCCCGGCGATCCGCCGGGCGCTTTTTTTCATCCGCGCCGCCGGCGCCGGAAGGCCAGGCCCGGCCAGGACGTGAAGGGGAAGAAGCGGCGATCCGCAAGGACCCTGGCGCGCCAGAGGCAGGCCAGCGCCCTGAGCAGGCCGCAGACGAAGACGCTCAGGCAGGCAAGCCCGGCGAGACCGGCCAGGAGAAGCCCGGACGGGGGATGCAGGAGATTGCCGAGGAAGCCCGCCAGGCTGAAGAGCGCGAGAAGACCATAGGCCCGCGCTTCACGGCCGAGGGCAGCCAGAGCGCCTGGCACATCCTCCTCACGCAGACCCCATCGGGCCAGCAGCACGGCGAAATCTCCCTCCGCCAGACTCCTCTCGTGCGCAAGATTGCGGCGCAGCCGGGCCAGGGAGGAACGGCAGACGGCCGCCGGCGAGACGCGCGCCAGCGAGACCGCGAAGTCGCGGGCCAGGGAAAAACCTGTGGCAGAGTCCAGTGAGGTGGCGAGGCGGCGCAGACGTTTCTTTCCGCCGTTTTTCCTGCCGTTCCGTTTTCTGTCAATTGACATATCATTTTTCAATCCATTTTTTTCCGGAAAGAGCAAGGCTTTGCCAGGACGGGAACAGAGTCGGAGAACACGGAAGAAAAATCTCTCGCCGGAGACAACGTGCTCCGAATCTCCATGCTCACCCTGGCAGGGAAAGGAATGCTGGAGTCCACTAAATATTAATTGAGCTGTCAATTGACAGTTCAAAGCTCCGGACAGGAAGAAGGAGACCGTCCCTGTGCCGACGTCACATGAACGGCTTCCTGAGCGGGCGGGGCTCGGACAGCCTCGGGCGGCAGAGACCAGTCGCGGGGAGACGCAAATGGGGTGTATCTATTTGACATGAAACAGGTCCGCAAAAAATGACGGGCACAGACGATGGACAGGCATTCTCCACATAGCCCCAAATCGAAGTTCCGTCAAGACTCTTTCGCCCTCCGGACACTTTTTCTTGACAGACTTTCCACTTCGGGGCAAAGTCAGGGCGGACGGAAGCAGAAAGAATCCGTCCCGTGACCCGCCTCACATCTCCGCTTCATGATTTACCCCCTCTTTTTGCGGACTTTTTCCGAAAAAGAAAATTTCTGAAAAGAGTCCACATATCCCCTCTCCCCGCCGCGTCTCCCCTCCCCGCCCTGACGCGCCCCCCTTTTTTCCCCCTCCCCTGGAGAGTGTCATGCGGCCGATCCCTGACCCCGGAGCAGGACGCGCGCAGCGCCTGCTTCTTCTTCTCCTTCTTCTCTTCTTTCTTCCGGAGGCTGCCCCCGCGGGCGCCGCCGCCGTCTGCCGCGCCACGGGCAGGGCCGAAGCGAGCCCCGCGGACGTGCACGCGGCCCGCATGGAAGCCAAGGCCGCCGCCGGCGCCTTTGACTTTTCGAGCGGCGCCTTCAGCGCGGCCAGAGAATGCGCCGAACTTCTCAGCAGGCTTTCGAGCGTCCAGCTGGGCGCCGTCCCGGTGCCCGACGCCCAGGATGTCCTTGAGGCCCTAAGAAAGGCCGGCGCGGCGGGAGCGTACACGGGAATCGAGGAGGTCTGCCGCTACACGGCCTCCACCGCCTCCACCTGGGTCCGCTCCCAGACGGGCATCCTCCGGGCCGCCGCCGACCGGACGGCCAGCGAGCTCGTCAGAGCCCCCGTCCATGTGACCAATCCCTCCCTCGAGGGCGTCACGCGCGCCTACGCCCGACGCCTGCGCCGTGGACTTCCCGGCTACGCCGACCTGCCGAGCCTGCGCCGACTTCCCTGACGACGGCGCGGACGGATTCAGAGGAGACACCATGCCCACCCGTTTCTACACCAGAACCTTCCTCCCCTCCCGTCCCCGGACCGACTCCCCCTGGTACCGCGACCGCGTTGACAGGCCGGGCACCATGCTCATCCGGGTGGACGACATCCACTGGACGCCTCTTTTCGACGGAGAGGGCCGGCAGATGACGGACGGAGAGGGACGCCCCCGCCGGCAGGCCAGGGCCGTCTTCGCCACGAGCCTCTGCTCGGGGGAGAAACTCCTCATGCGGCTGAGCACCGACCGGGAAGAAGAGCTGGACGGCACCCTGAAAAGCCCGGGCTCCAGGGGAAAGTCCATCGCGGAACTCCTGGAAAGGAGCCGGCGGACGCCCGGGGAGATCGCGCATCTCCCCGAGGAGCGGCGGCCGGTCTGGCGCTGCGACAGATCCCGCCCCGTGCGCGACGGCCGCGGCGGCTGCTGCGTGCTCAGCCGCGGTGGGGGAGAGACCCCGGAAGAACACCTGCCTCAGCTGCGCTGCGCCTGGATCACCTCCTGCGACCCCTGGGTCAACCGCTTCGGGGAGGAGGTGAACCCCGTCGACCACATGGAGGCGGCCCGCTTCAGCACCGTCAATGTGAGCCTCTCGGCGAACCGGGACGGCAGTCCGAGCTACTTCACTCTCTACGCCGACGCCGTCCGGGAGGCCGCCCGGGCGGGGGAGGAGAGTTTTTCCCGGGCCTGCTGGCAGGCCGCCGGAACCGTCACGACGGTCTGGCGCGAGGAGCGCGCCCGCAGTCCCCAGGCCCGCTTCGGGACTCTCTCGGCCACCACCTGGCATCCCGAGGAAAGCTTCCGCTTCCCCGTGGAAGACGCCTGGCAGTCAGGCTTTCTCTCCCTGATGGACTTTCTGTCGGACCGGCGCTTCGAGTCCCTGCCCGGCGCGCAGGGCGACTCTCCGCCGCCCGCCGCCCGTCCGGACTGTCTCCTCCGCTTTCTGGACGGGCGGGACGAGATCTGCGGCATGATCCGCGTGCGCGCCTGGGACTTTCTCACCCTGCCCGAGTGGGCCCGGCGCAACGGTCTGGAAGGCGGACAGAGCTACTGGGAAAGCCCCGAAGGCCGCGCCAGATACCTCTGCAACGAAGCCGCCGGCGCGGCCGGTCAGGGCCTCCTGCGGGAGCGCGGGGCGGTTCAGGTGGACGTGCTGCCGGGCCGCTGCTACAGCCCGGCCTACGATCTCATTCAGCCCGAGGCGAGACGATGCAATCCCGGCGCCGGCTACGCCCAGGTGCGCAGCATGCTCTGGCTGGGCCTGAGTCAGACCCGCTGTCTGGGGACCGGCCCCCGCCAGAACATCGGCTGCGGGCAGTTCTTTCTGCAGCGCACCCATCAGGATCAGATCAGCGCCCTCTTTTCCCTGCGGGACGGGTCCTCCTGCCGCAACGCGGCCCTGCTTCTGCCGGGATCAGCCCGCCTGCGCCCCTCGGAAGCCTACGGGGAGGAACTGGAGGCGGAGCGCCACAGGCTCACCCACCTCAGCGAGTGCTTCGCGGGGCCGGGAGAGCGGCGGGAGGCAGCCCGAAGTCCCCATGCGGAGAGGGAACCTCATCCGGATTGGAGAGCGGACGCGCGCAGTCAGCCCGATTTCCTTCCCCCTTCCTCTTCCCGCGACTTTCAGACGGGTCCCTCCGAAGCCGCCGGCTGGACGGAGCGCTCCCCCGAAGCCTTCGGGGAGAGCGGGCCCAGACCCTTCTGAGCCGGGGCTTTTCCCGGCCGGAAAAGGGACTGACCTGTTCCGTCAGTCCTGAACGGGGAGATCCTGCCGGGAGGAGAGGAGCGGGGCCTGCCCCTCTCCCGCAGAAGTCCCTTCCGGACTCCCGGGACTTCTCTTCCAGCCCGGACAGCGGATTTTCCCGGACGGCGTGGAGCCGCCCGCCGATGGCGACCTCTGCAGTCAGTCCCGGCAGCCGTCCGGCGGCGGAACGGGACGTCTGTTCGGGGCCTCCTCCTCCCTGAGGGCGCAAGGGCTCCCGCGGGAAATCATCCGCCAAGGGCTCCCCCGGGACGGGACAAGGACCATGGCCCCGGACGCCTTCCCTTGCCCAGGCGGGCTTTCCAGGGAAGATCCGCCTTCAGATCCCCGGATCCCGGGGACAGATCCGGCACAGCTCATGTTTTGTCACAGAATTCCGCTCCTGCACAATCCCGGAAGGCAATGGTGGTCAGGAGCGGCGCCGATGCGGCCCCCTTGGCCGCAGGGAGAGAACCATGCCTGAACGCTTTGCCGTCAGCCCTCCCCCGGACAGGCAGCCCCTGCTCCGCGAAGGCGTCAGGGCCCCGGACAGCCGCATTCAGAGGCAGTCCTTCCCCGATCCGGCACCGGACGGGCTCGCCCGGAGGGGCATGCCGGCCGCAGTCCGGCTTCCGGCAGAGGCCCGGCGGGAAACACCGGATCTGTGGGACCGGTACGCGCCGGGAGAGGAACCCCCGCCGTCTCCGGCTGAGCTTCCCCCGCAAGGAGCAGGAAAAGGTTCTCGCGGAACCCGCAGGCTGCGGAAGAGCCCTGGACGCCTTCCTGAACGGAAAG
>CAZFTQ010000028.1:0-8117 GCA_964522365.1 uncultured Desulfovibrio sp.
GTGGGCGGTGTTGATGGTGATGCCGCGCTCCCGCTCCTCGGGGGCCTTGTCGATGCTGGAGTAATCGGTGTACTGAGCCTGGCCCTTCATGGCGAGGCACTTGGTGATGGCGGCGGTCAGAGTGGTCTTGCCGTGGTCGATATGGCCGATGGTGCCGATGTTCACATGGGGCTTGGTGCGCTCGAACTTTTGCTTAGCCATTTTGAGTTTCCTCCTTAATAATATCGAATGTTTTCGGACAGTTGTCATGTAGACCCAGTTATGGGCCTATTCTATCTCATTGCGGGGAAAATTGCAACAACATTTTTCCCTTCCCCGCCGGGGCTCAGTCGTCGTTTCGGCGGCCGCGCTGGGCGATGATCTTCTCGGCGATGTTTTTGGGGATCTCCACATAGCTGTGGGGCTCCATGGTGTACTGGCCGCGCCCCTGGGTGCGGGAGCGCAGGTCGGTGGCATAGCCGAACATCTCGCTCAGGGGGACCAGGGCGTCCACCTGGGTGGCGCCGGGGCGGACCTCCTGGCCCTGGATCTGGCCGCGGCGGCCGTTCAGATCGCCAATGACGTTGCCCAGGTAGTCGTCCGGCACGGTGACGGACACCTTCATAATGGGCTCCAGCAGGCAGGCCCCCGCCTTGCGGCAGGCGTCCTTAAACGCCATGGAACCGGCGATCTTGAAGGCCATCTCGGAGGAGTCCACCTCGTGATAGGAACCGTCGTACAGGGTGACTTTCACGTCCACCACGGGGTAGCCGGCCAGCACGCCGGCCTGCATGGCCCCCTGGATGCCCGCATCTACCGCAGGGATATACTCCTTGGGGATGGCCCCGCCCACGATCTCGTTGACGAACTCATAGCCCTTGCCGGGCTCGTTGGGCTCGACGCGGATCTTAACGTGGCCGTACTGGCCCTTGCCGCCGGACTGCCGGACGTATCTGGTCTCCTGTTCCGCGCTCTTGCGGACGGTCTCCTTGTAGGCCACCTGGGGGGCGCCCACGTTGGCCTCCACTTTATACTCGCGGATCAGGCGGTCCACGATGATCTCCAGATGGAGTTCGCCCATGCCGGCGATGAGGGTCTGGCCGGTTTCCTCGTCGCCCTTGACCCGGAAGGAGGGGTCTTCCTTGGCGAGCTTGTTGAGGGCGGCGGAGAGGGCGTCGCGGTCGCCCTTGGTCTTGGGCTCGATGGCCACTTCGATGACCGGATCCGGAATGTGCAGGGATTCCAGGAGGACGACGCGCTTGTCGTCGCAGAGGGTGTCGCCGGTGGAGGCGTTCTTCAGACCCACCAGGGCCACGATGTCGCCGGCGCCGGCCCACTTTATGTCCTCGCGCTTGTTGGCGTGCATCTTGAGGATGCGGCCCACGCGCTCGCGCTTGCCGTTGTTCGCGTTGAGCACGCTCATGCCGCTTTCCAGGTAGCCGGAATAGATGCGGAAGAAGGAGAGGTGGCCGATGTAGGGGTCGGAAAAGAGCTTGAAGACCATGCCGCAGAGGGGTTCATTGTCCACGCAGTGGCACTCGATGGTCTTCGTTTCGTCCTTGGGCAGGTGGCCGGGCACGGGAGGAATGTCCGCCGGCGAGGGCAGATAGTTGATGATGGCGTCGAGCAGGGGCTGCACGCCTCTGTTGCGGAAGGCCGAGCCGCAGAGCACGGGGACCACGCTCCGGTTGATGGTGGCCTTGCGCAGGCAGGAGATGATCTCCTCCTGGGTCAGTTCCTCGCCGTTGAGGTATTTTTCCAGAAGGATCTCGTCTTCCTCGGCCACGGCTTCCAGCATGGCGTGGCGGTACTGCTCCACGTCGTCGCGCATGTCGTCCGGCACGGGGCCCACATTGAACTCGGTGCCCTTGCTGCCCTTCACGTAAATGATGGCCTGGCCGGTGATGAGGTCCACCACGCCGCAGAACTTGTCTTCCACGCCGATGGGCAGCTGCACCGGGATGGGGGTGGCGCCCAGCCGGTCGCGGATCATCTCCACGCAGCGGTGGAAGTCGGCGCCCACGCGGTCCATCTTGTTCACGAAGCAGATGCGCGGAACATGGTAGGTGTCCGCCTGGCGCCAGACGGTTTCCGACTGGGGCTCGACGCCGGCCACGGCGTCGAAGACGCAGACGGCGCCGTCCAGCACGCGCAGGGAGCGCTCCACCTCGATGGTGAAGTCCACATGGCCCGGAGTGTCAATGATGTTGATGCGGCAGTCTTTCCAGAAGCAGGTGGTCGCCGCCGATGTGATGGTGATGCCGCGCTCCTTCTCTTCCTCCATCCAGTCCATGGTGGATTCGCCGTCGTGCGTCTCGCCGATTTTGTGGTTGACGCCGGTGTAGAAGAGAATGCGTTCGGTCGTTGTAGTCTTGCCAGCGTCAATATGGGCCATGATGCCGATATTGCGCTCTTTGTCGATGCTGACGGTGCGGGCCACGAGTCCTCCGGGGAAAATGCCTGCTTTCGGGAAACAGAGCCGCGCCCGAAGGGGCGCGGCACCGTTTGCAAGTCTTGGGTTCAGGTTCGGCTACCAGCGGTAGTGGGCGAAGGCCTTGTTGGCTTCGGCCATGCGGTGCGTGTCTTCGCGCTTCTTCACCGCGCCGCCCTTGCCCTGGTAGGCATCCAGAAGTTCCGCCGAAAGCTTGGCGTCCATGCCTTTTTCGCCGCGGGAGCGGGCGTAGTTTATGATCCAGCGGATGGCGAGGGAGAGCTGGCGGTCCGCCCGGACTTCCATGGGCACCTGGTAGGTGGCGCCGCCGACGCGGCGGGACTTGACTTCGAGGCGCGGCTTGACGTTTTCCAGGGCCTTCTCAAAGGCGCGCATGGGATCTTCGCTGGTCTTCTCGGCGAGATTCTGCACCGAGGTGTAGAAGATCTTTTCGGCGGCGCCCTTCTTGCCGTCGTACATGAGACGGTTGACAAATTTGGTCACAAGCTTGCTGCCGTAGAGCGGATCGGGCAGCACTTCACGCTTGGGGATGGGTCCTTTACGGGGCATTGGTGTCTCCTTGTGAGAGCAGCGTGCGCGGCGTCATCAGCCCCGCAGCGCCCGGCGCCTTGAGGCTGCCTGGTGCGTTGCATGACGAACGCCGATGCTGGCGGAATGAGGCTTCGGGCTACTTGGGACGCTTGGCGCCGTACTTGGAACGGCTCTTGCGGCGATCGTTGACGCCGGAGGTGTCCAGAGTGCCGCGGATGATGTGGTACCGGACGCCGGGCAGGTCCTTGACGCGGCCGCCGCGGATGAGCACCACGGAGTGTTCCTGCAGGTTGTGGCCTTCGCCGGGAATGTAGGCGGTCACTTCCAGGCCGTTGGTGAGGCGCACGCGGGCCACCTTGCGCAGAGCCGAGTTGGGCTTCTTGGGCGTGGTGGTGTACACGCGCGTGCACACGCCGCGGCGCTGCGGGCAGGACAGCAGCGCGGGCGTTTTTTTGTGCTTCACGGAGTCTTTCCGCTCGATGCGGATAAGCTGGTTGATGGTAGGCATTCTTCCTCCAGAAAAGGGGCGCAGAATAAGAAGAGGGGAAAATCCCCTCTAAAGCACGGGAGCTTTACAGGACGGGCGGCCTTTTGTCAAGGCGGAGAGCGGAAAAATCCGCGGAAGCGCCGGAGCCGCCCGGGAAACACCCCGGAGCGGCTCCCGGCGTTTCAGAAAAAGCTTCTCAGCCGTGGCTGTGCCCGCAGCCGTCGTGATCGTGCCCGTGTCCGTGATCGTGCCTGGGCACGAAGGCCCTTTCCCGGGCCTCCTCGTCCAGATCGTCCGTTTCGCCCAGAAAGGCCAGGACCTGGTAGTTGAGGCTGCCGATGAGGTGCTCCAGGAGAGCCGTGCCCTCGTCCCCGAAGGTGCGGCCGAGCAGGCGGACGAGGAACTGGATGCGCTTCGTGTTGCGCCAGGCCTCCCGGGCCGCCTCGTCGCCCTCGGGGGCGGATTCCAGGAGCTCTTCCAGTTCCTCCAGTTCCTCCGGACTGGCGTCGCGGATGGGCTGGATCTGACCGTTTATGTGGTAGCGGCCGGCCAGGAGCGTGAGCTCCTGGGGCTCGCCGTTGAGGTAGCCGATGACGACGGACATGGTCTATTCCCCCTGGTCGGAGGCGGCGTCCAGGGCTTCGGTGAAGCGGGCCCGGAGCGCTTCCATCTTTTCCAGGGAATCCTTCAGCTCGGCCGCGCGCTCGCGCTCGCGCCGGACTATCTCGGGTCTGGCCCTGGCGACAAAGCTCTCGTTGGCGAGCTTTTTCGCCACCACGTCCATGGCGGCCTGGAGCTTGCCCATTTCCTTGGCGAGCCTGGCCAGTTCGCCCTGCAGATCCACATTGCCGCGCAGGGGCATGATGACCTGGCAGCCCTGAACCACGGACGAGGCCGAGGCCCTGGGCGCGTGGGCGTCCATGGCCGTGTTCATGGCCTCGAGCCGGGCGAGAACGGTGATGATGCCGCGGTTTGCTTCCAGCAGGGCCTGCTGGGCCGCGTCGGCGGGCCGCAGGGTGAGGACCGCCCTGTGGGAGGGCGGAATGTCGAGTTCGGCGCGCATGGTGCGCACGGCAACGATGACGCCCTGGAGGAAGTCCATTCTGGCCGCTTCCTCCGGCCGCAGGCAGGACTCGCGGGTCTCGGGCCAGGGCTGCCGGGCGAGATCCTCGCCCTCGTGCCCGGGCAGGGCCGCCCAGATTTCCGCCGTCACGAAGGGCATGATCGGGTGCAGGAGAATGAGCGTCTCCTTGAGGACGGTATAGAGCACGCCGGCCGACTCGCCGCGGCGGGCGGGGTCCTGCATGTCCGGCTTGATGAGTTCCAGATACCAGTCGCAGAACTCGCCCCAGAGGAACCTGTAGCAGCCCTGGGCCACATCGTTGAAGCGGTAGTCCTCGAAGGCCTGGTCCGTCTCCTTCTTGAGGAGTTCCAGCCGGTGGAGAATCCAGATGTTGTGGAGTTCCTTCACCGAGCCGGGATCCACCGGAGCGGGCGCCTCGGGCCCCAGGCTCATGAGGGTGAAGCGGGCGGCGTTCCAGAGCTTGTTGACAAAGTGCCGGTAGCCCTCGATGCGTTCCTCGGAAAGCCTGATGTCGCGGCCCATGGCGGCGAAGGCCATGAGGGTGAAGCGCAGGGAGTCGCAGCCGTAGGTTTCGATCATCTTCACGGGATCGATGACGTTGCCCGTGGATTTGGACATCTTGCGGCCCGTGGCGTCGCGGACCAGGGCGTGCAGGTAGACATGGTGGAAGGGCACCCTGTCCATGAAGTGCTCGCCCATGATCATCATGCGGGCCACCCAGAAGAAGAGGATGTCAAAGCCCGTCACAAGCACGTTCGTGGGATACCATTTCTCCAGTTCCGGCGTCTTTTCAGGCCAGCCCAGGGTGGAGAAGGGCCAGAGAGCCGAGGAGAACCAGGTGTCCAGCACGTCTTCGTCCTGGTTCAGCCGGGCCGAACCGCAGACCGGGCAGACATCGGGATCGGTCTCGGAAACGATGAGCTTTCCGCAGGACTGGCAGGTCCAGGCGGGGATCCTGTGGCCCCACCAGATCTGGCGGCTGATGCACCAGTCGCGCATGCCGTCGAGCCAGTGCCGCCAGGTCTTGAGCCAGGTGGGCGGATAGAGGGCCGTGCGGGCGGGGATGGCGTCCCTGGCGCGGGCCGCCATCCTGCTCGTGGCCACGAACCACTGTTCGGAGACATGGGGCTCCACCACGGTCTTGCAGCGGTAGCAGTGGCCCACGGCGTGGGTGAGATCCTCCACGGCCACCAGATCTCCGGCCGCCTCGATGTCGGCCAGGATGGCCTCGCGGCAGGCCTTCTTGGTGAGGCCGGCGTATCTGCCCGCCTCCGCCGTCATGACGCCGTCCTCGTCGATGACCTGGATGAACTCGAGATCGTGGCTTTTGCCGAGAGCCCAGTCGTTGTGGTCGTGGCAGGGGGTCACCTTGAGGACGCCCGTGCCGAAGGTCCGGTCCACATACTTGTCGGCGATGATGGGCAGACGTCTTCCGAGCACCGGCAGAATGGCCGTTTTCCCGATGAGATGGCGGTAGCGCTCGTCTTCCGGATGGACGCAGACGGCCGTGTCGCCGGGGATGGTTTCGGGCCGGGTGGTGGCGATGACCACGCTTTCAGCGCTGTCCGCCAGATGGTAGCGGATGTGCCAGAGATGGCCCTTTTCGTCCTTGTGCTCCACTTCGTCGTCGGCCAGGGCCGTGTGGCAGCGGGAACACCAGTTGATGATGTATTTGCCTCTGTAGATGAGGCCTTCGTTGTAGAGCTGGACGAAGACCTTGCGCACGGCCCTGGAGAGGCCGTCGTCCAGGGTGAAGCGCAGACGGGTCCAGTCCACGGAGCAGCCCAGGGACTCGATCTGGCTGAGAATGCGGTTGCCGTACTCCTCCCGCCACTGCCAGACGCGCTCGATGAATTTTTCGCGGCCCAGATCCTGACGCCGCTTCCCTTCCTTCGCCAGGGTCTTTTCCACCACATTCTGCGTGGCTATCCCCGCGTGGTCCGTGCCCGGGATCCAGAGCACGTTGCGGCCCTTCTGGCGGTAGTGCCGGCAGAGGGCGTCGATGAGGGTCAGATTGAGCGCATGGCCGATATGCAGGGCGCCCGTCACATTGGGCGGGGGGATGACGATGCAGTACGGATCCCCGGGAGCCGCGGGATCCGGAGTGAAGGTTCTGTCGTCCCGCCAGCGGGCGCGCCACCTGGCTTCGACGCCGCGGGGCTCGTAGCCTTTGGGAAGGGAATCGGACATCTTGCATTCTCCATGAAAGTCAGGGATAGTGCGCCGCATGTTGCATACCATGCCGCCCATCGCCATGCTGTGGGACGATGCCCACATCTGGGGGCTCATGTCGCTGCGGGCGCTCTGGAGCCTGGGGTTTCCCGTCTGGCTCGTGAAGGGCAAAGACATAGCCCAAGGGGCCCTTTTTCGCAAGCAATCCGGCCGTGAGCCCAGCCGCGTGCTGGTGGTTCCGGGCGGTTCCGCCGGTCTCAAGGCCGAGGCCCTGGGCGAGGCCGGAAAGACGGCCGTGCAGGACTTCGTCCGGCAGGGCGGCCGCTATCTGGGCTTCTGCGGGGGAGCGGGCCTGGCCCTCTCCCACGGCCGGGGCCTGGGGCTCTGCCCCTGGATCCGGGCCGACTACCCCCAGCGCTTCCTGCACCTCATTTCCGGATGGGTGCTGGCGGACCCCTGCCCCCACGAGCTCACCCCCTCCTGGGGCGGCCGCACGCCCTCCCTGCCCGTCTGGTGGCCCGGCCGCTTCGGAAACAGCGGCGGGGACGTGGAGGTCATCGCCCGCTACCGCTCGCCGGACAGAGACTTCTGGATCGCGGACATCGCCCTGGAGAGCGTGCCCCAGCGCATCCAGGAAGAGTGGAAGGAACTCTACGGCCTCGATTTCACGGCCAACTTCCTCACGGATTCCGAGCTCATCGTCCACGGCCGCCTGGGGGAGGGCGACTATGTCCTGAGCTACGCCCATCTGGAAACCCCGGACAGCCCCGACGCCAACGCCTGGTTCGCCCATCTCATGGGCAGGCTCAGCGGCGCGGACTGCGTCCGGCGCCGGGTTCCCCCCTGGCCCCTGCTCGCGCCGGCGGAGCCAGGCGCCGACGCGCCGGGATCCCTGGGGGACCTCGCCGCGAGAACGAGGGAGCTCATCGCCCTCGCCATGGACCACCGGCTCTTCTTTGCCCGCACCCCCTGGCTCATGGGCTGGAAGTCCGGCCTTCCCGGAGGCATGTGCAACAACCTGCTGGCGGCTCTGGCCGTCGCCTGCACGCTCCGTCCCGTGGAGCGGGCCCTCGCCTTCTGGCGGGAGAGCGAGAAGGAGGCCCTGGACCTCGCGGATCAGTTTTTCGACCGGGCGGAGGGCTATCTCCTGGCGGCCAGGCTCGCGGACACCTTTCTGCCCAGCCTGCCCGATGTCATTGACAAGACGAAACTCAACGCCGAGCGCAGCCGCCTCTTCGGCCACCCCATGCTGGGCAGAGGGCTTCTGGGCAGGCTGCTCGCCCTGGTGGAGGAATACATCTTTCTCTGCCTGGAAGATCGCTGACGGCGGAAGCCTGAAAACGCCGGAAAGCAGGAAGGCCTTCGGAGAGGATCCGTCGGCCTTCCGCCGTTTTCAGGGGACCCTTTGAGGA
>CAZFTQ010000028.1:8217-27927 GCA_964522365.1 uncultured Desulfovibrio sp.
GGATTGCACGGCAAGAAGAATCTGGGCGTTCCGCGCTGCCGTTTTGACCATGGCGGCAAGTTCCTCCATGGCCGCCGGAGGCAGTCCCAGTTCCGGTTCGTCGATGGCGATGAAGCCGGGCAGAAGTTCCGGCGGCTGCAGCAGGACGGCTGCCAGGGCCATGAAACGCAGGGCGCCGTCCGGTATCTGGTGCGGATCAAAAAGGAAATCGTTCCCGGAAGAGTCTTTCCAGTTCAGTCGGACATAGTCCGCGGCGCCGGGGATGGGGTTCAGGACGAAATCGCCGAACTGGGGCATGACCCGCTGAATGTGACGGACAATGCGATCGTAATATTTTTTGCAGGGGGCGTGATCTCTCAGCATCTTCAGAAAAGCAGCCAGATTTCCGCCATCGTGACGCAAAGAGCATGCGTCATCCACATAGATGCGATCTTTTATTCGGGAGGATTCAGATGTGTCATTGAAATGATAGACAGATATGTGTGACAAAAAATCACGCAGAAACATATACTTTTTCTCTTCTGCATTTTCATCATTGAGATTTTTTCCAATCTGTCTGTTTTTCATGGCCCCTTTACTGTCCAATCTGCATGGGTCCTGATACAGAAACCGATCTGAAAAGGAAAATTGTTTTCCGTCTTCTTCAAATGTCAAAGTATATGATATGGCCTGTGTTTTTTCAGGTCCATAAAACAGGAGACGATCGGCTCCATGTTTCGCGACGAACAGCGGCAGCTCCTGCCGTCCGATTGCCCGCAAGAAAAGAAGGAAAGAAAGGAGATTGCTTTTCCCTGAGCCGTTTGCCCCTGCAAGCACGGTGACATCGCCGAAAGGAATCGTCTGCCCCGTGTCGCCGTCAAAGGATGTGAAGCCTTTCAGATGAAGTTCTCGCAGTTTCATTTTTTCCTTCTCCTTCAGAGGCGGAAGAATGCGGGCCCGGAGCCGTTTTCGGCGCGTGACCTCCCTTCCGGTTCCCGGTTCTGCGCGGCGGATCATGGGCATTCAGTTTCGCATGGCGGAGATTCCAGGGCAAGACGTTTGAGCTTTTTCGAAGATCCGCCTGACAGACTGTCCAGGCGGCACTCCCGCCTTTTCCGGAAGGGCGCGCGGGCAGGCATGGCGGAGATGCCGCACGGCGGCGGGCTTTCAGGGAGGGAGGAACAGGACTGTCCTCAGCGAAGGAAAACCAGGGGCTTCGGGAACAGGTTCGGAACAGGCGGCAGGTGTTTTCAGCGCTCCCGAAGCCTGAAAACGCCGGATAGAAGGAAGCCTTCCGCCGTTTTCAGGGGCCCTTCGACGGGGAAAAAGAAAAGCCCCCCGGACTTCCTTGCAAGGAGACCGGGGGGCCCGTGTGTCAGGATGAGGGAGGTTCTCAGAGATTTCTCACCTGGGCGTACCAGGCGGCGGACTGCTCAAGCAGTTTGCCGTTTCGGGCGGCGAGTTCCTGGGGATCGGTGACAAAGCCGTCCATGAGCTGGGCCGCGTCGAAGAGGGAATTGATCATCTCCGTGAGGGCGGCGTCCGAGGCGTCGGCCTTGTAGATGCGCAGGAAGCTGCGCAGCAGGGGATGCTCGCGGTTCACTTCCAGGATCTTCACGGGCACGGTGGACTCCTTGCCCATGACGCGCATGAACTTGTCCATGGCCGAGGTGTAGCCGCTTTCCGAGACGAGGACGGCGGCGGAGTCGGTGAGGCGGCCTGAGACCGTCACGTCCCTGACCCTGGAGCCCAGAACTTCCTTCATGCGGGCGATGAGGCCGTCGAAGGTCTTTTCGTCCTCGCCCGAGAGGGGCTGGGCCGCGGGCTTTTTCTCCTCGCTGTCGGCGAAGGCTTCCAGATCCTTGTCTTCCGCCCGTTCGATGGATTTAATGTTCCATTCCTTGTAGGTGGAGAGGCCCTCCAGGAGAAATTCGTCCACGGGTTCATAGAAGAAGAGGACTTCCAGACCCTTGCGGCGGAAGCGGTCCATGTGGGGATTGAGGCGGGCCGCTTCGCGGTTGTCGGCCGTCACGAACCAGACGGTCTTCTGGCCTTCCTTGCCCCGGGCGATGTAGTCGTCCAGGCTGATGAGGGCCTTGTCGTCCGCTTCGGCGGAGGAATTGAAGCGCAGGAGGGCGGCCAGACGCTCGCGGTTGGCGAAGTCCTGATGCAGGCCCAGCTTGAAGATGATGCCGTGGTGCTCCCAGAAGGTCCGGTAGGCGTCTGGGTTGTCCTTGGCCATCTTTTCCAGGTGGTTGAGACACTGCTTGACGATGGTCTGGTTGATTTTGCGCAGGACCCTGTTTTCCTGAAGGGTTTCACGGGAGATGTTCAGCGGGATGTCTTCCGTGTCCACGATGCCCTTGAGGAAGCCCAGATAGGACGGGATGAGGTCCTTGTTGTTGTGCTGGATGAGAACGCGGGCGCTGTAGAGATCGAGTCCCCAGTACTCTTCGTATTCCGGTCCCCGGAAGTCCTTCTTCTCGTCGGGGATGTAGAGCAGGGCATGGAACTGCACGGGGCTGTCCACGCTGATGTGCAGGCGGTCCTGGGGCGCCTTGGTGTCGTAGGTGAAGGACTTGTAGAATTCGTTGTACTGCTCGTCCGTGATCTGGCTTTTGGGCTCGCGCCAGAGGGCGGGCTGGGTGTTGACCTTCTCGCCGTCCAGGAAGACCGGGAAGGGGATGAAGCCGGAATGCTTCCTGAGAACGCTGGAGACGCGGTAGTTTTCCGCGAACTCGTCGGCGTCGTCCTTGAGATGGATGACGATCTTCGTGCCGCGGACGGGCTCGGCGTCCCCGGAAGGAGCCACGGAGTAGGTGCCGAGACCGTCGCTCGTCCAGACAAAGGCCTTTCCGTCCCCGAAGGCGGGCCGGGAGATGACCTCCACTTTGGAGGCCACCATGAAGACGGAGTAGAAGCCCACGCCGAAGTGGCCGATGATCTGGGCGGCGTCCACGGGCTTGCCGTCCTGGGCTTCCTTGCCGGCGGCCGCCATCTGGGCCAGGAATTCCTCCGAGCCGGAGCGGGCGATGACGCCCAGGTTTTCCCCGAGCTCCTGCTCGTCCATGCCGATGCCCGTGTCGGCGATGGTGATGGTTTTCGCGTCCTTGTCCAGGGCGATGCGGATCTCCAGGGGCAGCTGGGCTTCCAGCGGCTGGTCCCCCCGGTTCTGACGGAAGCGGAGCTTGTCCAGCGCGTCCGAGGCGTTGCTCACAAGCTCTCTGAGAAATATCTCTCTGTTGGTGTACAGCGAATTGGTCAGTATCTGCAGAACCTTGCGGACCTCTGCGCGAAATTCGCAGGTTTTGCCTTCGCCGGTTCCGTTCTGGTCGCTCATGAAAGGTTCCTCCGGGCGCGGAAGGGATTTTGCGGGGTCCCGCGCCGCGTTTGCGTGGATGTGCGGGCAGGTCCTTCTGAAAGGGCGCGCCCGTCGTTCTGGAAAAGGTAAGCACGGCCCGCCAAAGGACAAGACCCCGGGGCGGAAAAAAGTCCTTTTCCGCCGCCGGAAAAGGCCGCTTCGGGGCATAAGGAAAGGCGCCCGCCTGCGGCGGACGCCCTTGCCTTCAAAAAATGCGGAAAATGATCAGGGACGGGTTTCAGGACACCATTCGGCGATTTTCGCGCGCCCCGAAAGCTGCCAGCCGGACCCCGCGGGTTTTGCGAGTTCGGAGGGCTTCCCCTCCAGGGCGTAGACCTGCCAGTCGCCCCGGGGCAGACGTCCCGAGCTTACCCTGAGCACCAGATCGGCCCGGGCCTCCTCCGGGCTGCAGAAGACGGGAAAGTCCTGCAGCTGCGGCTCCAGAAAGACCTCGGCCCCGGCCGAGAGGTTCACGATGAGCCAGCCCGGGGCGTAGACATGGAGCCTCGGGCAGGCGCGCGAGGCGTCAATGGGAGCGGGCGCGGGCGCGGGTTCAGGCTCCTTCCCCGCGCAGGAGGAGAGGAGGAAGAGCGCCCAGGCGAGCAGGACCAGGGCGAGAGCGCGCTTCCTGGAACCGGACGGGATCATGAGCTTTCTCTAGCGATCCCCGAAATGGTGCTGCTGACGGCCCGCGGGACGGGACTGTCCCTGCGGCGCGGCGGGACGGGGGCGGCTTCCGGACGGCATCCGGCCGGCCATGGCTTCCAGTCTCGCGATGCGCTCCTCCATGGGCGGATGGGTGCTGAAGAGCTTTGCCATGCCGCCGCCGAAGAAGGGGGCCACGATGAAGAGCTCGGAGGTGGAGGCGTTGCCGCTGCGCATGGGGATCTGCCCCGCGGCCCGCTGGAGCTTGGCGAGGGCTCCCGCCAGCGCCAGGGGCTCGCCGCAGTAGCTCGCGCCCCCCTCGTCGGCCAGATACTCGCGGGAGCGGGAGATGGCCATCTGGATGAGGGTGGCGGCGATGGGGGCGAGGATGGCGATGAGCAGGGCGAAGAGGGGATTGGATCTCTCGCCGTCGTTGCCGCCCCCGAAGAAGGCCGAGAACTGGACCATGTTGGCGAGCATGACGATGGTGCTCGCCATGACCGCGGCCACGGACTGGATGAGAATGTCCCGGTGGGCGATGTGGGCCATCTCATGGCCCAGCACCCCCCGCAGCTCATTGGGATTCAGGATGCGGAGGATGCCCTCGGTGACGGCCACCACGGCGTGCTCGGGATCACGGCCCGTGGCGAAGGCGTTGGGGGCCTCTTCGGGCACCACGCAGACCCTGGGCTTGGGGACGCCGGCGTTGCGGGCCAGATCTTCCACGATCCGGTGCAGGAGCGGCGCTTCCTGGGGCGAGAGCTCCCGGGCGCGGTACATCCTGAGGACGATGCTGTCCGAGAACCAGTAGCTGCCCGCGTTCATGAGCAGGGCGAGGACAAAGGCGATGATGATGCCGCCCCGGCCGCCCAGCAGGCCGCCCAGGGCGATGATGATGGCGGAAAGGAAAACGAGAAGGACAAAGGTCTTGAAGGTGCTTGCCATGAGTGTCTCCTAGGCGGGAGAGGAAGCTGAAGAGGCCGCGCCGCGCCACCAGAGCTGGAAGACCATGAGGGTCCAGAGGGGCACGCGCAGGTCCCGGTCGCCGCGGATATGGGCGTCCATGAGGCGGCGCAGGGCCGCCGGATCGAAGATGCCCTGGGCGGTCAGGGAAGGCCCGCTCAGGAGATCCTCCATGAGGGGCCGCATGCGGCCGCGCAGCCAGTGCGCCACCGGGATCTGGAAGCCGCGCTTGTTGCGGTGCAGGATTTCGGGCGGCAGAAGCTTGGAGAAGGTTTTTTTCAGAATGTACTTGCGCTGAAAGCCTTTCAGCTTGAAACGGGAGGGCAGGCGCAGGGTGAACTCCGCCACGGCCCGGTCCAGGAAGGGTGCCCGCACCTCCAGGGAATTGAGCATGGAGCAGCGGTCCACCTTGGTGAGAATGTCGTCCAGGAGAAAGCCCCTGGAATAGGAGAAGAAATTGCGGTCGAAGGGCGAGGCCTTGTACCAGTGGCACCAGTCGTTGCGGGTGGGCTCGTAGAGGACCTCGGGATCCGGGAGCCTTTCCGTCTGCGCGAGGATTTCCCGCTGCATTTCGGGCGAGCAGGCCGTGAGCATGGACTGGATGCGCAGCCAGGGCGGCTGGGCCGCCGCCCGGAAGAAGGTCTCCGTGGCGAGACGCGGATTGACATAGCCCGCCGAGGCCGGGAGCCTGCGGCAGACGGGCTCGAAGAAGCCCTTGCGCAGAAAGCCCGGGAGGCGGCTGTAGGTCTCGGCCACGGCGAAGCCGATGTAGTGCTCGTAGCCCGCCCAGAGCTCGTCGGATCCGTCGCCGCCCAGGGCCACCGTGACCTTTTCCCGGGTGGTTCGGGAGAGCAGCCAGGTGGGGGCCACCGAAGCGTCGGCCATGGGCACGTCCATGGCCTGCACCACCGCCGGCAGAATGTCCGTGCAGTCGTCGGCGCTGAGAATGCGCTCGTGGTGATCCGTGCCGAAGGCCCGGGCCACGGTGCGGGCGTAGCCGCTCTCGTCGTAGCTCGCTTCCCGGAAGCCGATGGAGAAGGATCGGACGGACCGGGAGGAGATCTCGGCCATGAGGCCCGTGACGATGCTCGAGTCTATGCCGCCCGAGAGAAAGACGCCCAGGGGCACGTCGCTTATCATGCGGGCGCGCACGGCCCTGCGCAGAAGACGGCCCAGCTCCTCGCAGGCCTCTTCCTCGCTCACTCTCAGCGTGGAGGGCTCGGGCAGGTCCCAGTAGGGGACGACCTGCATGCAGTTTTCTTCCACGAGAAAGAATCTGGCGGGCTCAAGCTGGCGCACTTCCCGGAACATGGTGCCCGGGCAGGGAACATACTGATAGGCCAGGAAGCGCGAGAGAGCCAGGGGATCCAGCGTGAAGGAGAGCCCCGGCACCTTTTTCAGGGCGGAGAGCTCCGAGGCGAAGTAGAAGCGGTTTTTCTGGATGGTGTAGAAAAAAGGCTTCTTCCCGAAGCGGTCCCTGGCGCCGAAGAGGCATTTTTTGTCCCTGTCCCAGAGGGCGAAGGCAAACATGCCGTCCAGCCGGTCCAGGCAGTCCAGATCCCAGCGCCGGTAGGCCTCCAGGATGACCTCCGTGTCGGAATTCGTCTGAAAGCGGGCGCCGAGCTCCGTGAGCTCGCGCCGCAGTTCCTGGAAATTGTAGATTTCGCCGTTGAAGACGATGCTGAGCCTGCCCGAGGCGTCGGACATGGGCTGGGCGCCGCCCGAGAGGTCGATGATGGACAGACGCCGGTGCCCCAGGCAGGCGCTGCCCAGCAGGGCCGTGCCGCTGCCGTCCGGGCCCCGGTAGGCCATGCTGTCGCACATGGCCCGTACGGTGGCCCTGTCGTCTTCAGTGAGCCGGACCCTGGGGTTCAGGTCCGCCATGCCCGCGATGCCGCACATGTTCAGGCTCCGTGCCGGCGCAGGGCGTCGGCGAGAAATTCGGCCAGCCGCCGGCCGTTGGCTTCGGGAGAGAAAAGCTCCGCGGCGAGAACCGCCGCCCGGGCTCCCAGGTCGCCGGCGAGCTTCGGGTCGGCCGCCAGTCTGGCCAGGGCCTCCGCCAGGCCCTCGGGGTCGCCGGGGCGCACCACGAGGCCCGTGTCGTTGTGGCGCACCACTTCGGGCAGGCCGTTGACGTCCGTGGAGACCACGGCCATGCCGTAGCTCATGGCCTCGATGACCGTGTTGGGAATGCCGTCGCGCTTGCCGTCCGGCGCCACCACGCAGGGGGCCACGAAGATGTCGTGGCTGCGGAGAATGGCCGGAAAGGCGTCGTGGGAGACGAGGCCCGGGAAGGAGACGATGTCGTCCAGGCCGAGCTTCGCGCAGAGCTCGCGCAGAGATGTCTCGAGGGCTCCGAGGCCCATGATCCGGCCGCCGCCCCCCACCAGGGTGAGGGTGAAGTCCACCCCCTTCTTTCTCAGCAGGGCGCAGGCCCGGAGAAGCACGTCAAAGCCCTTGGTCACGTCGAAGCGGCCGGCGGCGAGCAGGCGTACGGGAGATCCCAAGGGCTTGTGGGGGACGGTCTCCCTGGGCAGGGTCAGACCGTTGTAGATGACGGCCAGGTTTTCGCCGGAATCCCCCGTCAGGGCCAGGATGCGCCGGCCGTCGGAGAGATTGTTGGTGCGCACGGCGCAGGCGTCTCTGAGCTTGTCCAGAAGGTCCGGATCCGCCGGGCTCAGATTGTCCGCCCGGGCGGAGATGACATAGGGAATGCCCGTGATCCGGGAAATGACGCGGGCCGCCGTGGCCGTGCCGCGGGGCCAGGGAGCGTACATGATCTCGATGCCGCGGGCCTGAAAGATCGGGGCCAGGTGCACGCCGCAGAGAAAGGCCCAGAGATTTTCCCCGAAAATTTCAAGACTGGGCCAGCGGAAGCAGACAGTGTCCCGGAAGAGCCTCCCGAAGAGCCGGGGGCGGGTGAAGGCCAGCCGCAGGGCGGACAGGAGGATGCCCGGCAGGGCCCGCAGGCCCAGACGCCGGGCGCGGTCCGCCGCGGCGCGCATCTCGCGGGAGCAGAAGCGCAGGTTGAGACCGTAGAGAGTGAAGATTTCCAGGCGGAGCCTGCGCCAGAGCGCCTCCACGTCCCGGAAGATGAAGGGCTGGGTGAAGAGCGGATACCAGAGCAGAAGAACCGCGGCTTTGGGCCGCCGGGGACCGGACGTATCAGGCATGGGCCCTCCTGACGGAAGAGGAATCGGCGGCGGGGCGCCAGTCGCCGGGTCCGCCGGGCACGAGGGGCGCGGAGGCGCCCAGAAGACGGCGCAGCTCGTCCAGGGTGCAGCAGCGCACATCGAAGTTTCCCCGCAGCCAGACAAGCCAGTCCCTGAGCCGCGCGCAGAGGGCGTCCACGGCGGCCTTGCCGGGCAGGGCCGGATTGGCGCCCGGCAGGAACTCCGACGAATGCCAGGTCAGGGAGAGGACTCTGCCGCCCCGGGCCAGAAAAAGGCGCGTCACGGCCTTCATGGCCGGGAGGGGATGGTAGACGGGCAGCAGGGCCAGGGCCCCCCAGAAGCGCAGCGAATTTCTGAGACGCAGTCTGAGGCCCTCGGAAAGGCTCCGGCCGGCCGGGGGTTTCGGGGGCCCGGCGAGAGCCTGAACGGGCAGCAGGGGCAGAGGCGTCACCGTGAGGGGAAGCTCGAAAATCTCCCGCCCTTCGGTCCGTACCCGGTAGGGGCGGGCGGGCGCCGCGAAGTGATCGGGCTGCGCGCCGTCTTCGCCTGCGTGCAGCGGCCGCACCGAGGCGTCGGCGAGGATTCCCGCCCGGGCCAGGAGGGGCCAGTGGCGGCTCAGCAGATCCCAGCGCCCCATGCGGAAGGAGCGGGGACGCTTCCCGGCGCGCCTCGCGGCGCCTTCGAGCACCGTTTCCAGCTTGGCCGCGAAGAGTTCGTCGGAAAGGGCCTGAGAGGGCACGCGGCGGTGGACGGCCCGGGGGGAGCCCGCCAGAGGCGGGGTGTTCCAGTGGTGGAGATGGGCCCCGATCTCGAGGGGCCAGCGCGCGGCCAGGTTTTCCACGGGCGCCCAGGCGCCGTCCGAGGCGAGCACCCCGTGGGCGCAGAAAAGCGTCGGCCGCAGGCCCAGCTCGAGGAGCGGGACGAGGCGCGGCAGACAGGCGGTGTTGGACGCCGCGGGGAAGGACGCAGGATAGGTTCCGCGGAAGAGGCCTTCTTCCTCCACGTCCAGCGAGGCGCAGAGCAGGATCTGCCCGGAGGGCAGGTGCGCCAGGGCGTCTGAGAGCGCGTCCGGTCTAGCTATCGGCCTCTCCCTGATTGGCGGCGTTGTACTCTTCCACCACGGCTCTGGCCTTCGGCAGTTCCTCCACCAGGGCGTCCAGGGCGCGGCGGACGTTTTCTTCGGTCTGGGCCGCGGAGATGAAGAAGCGCAGACGGGCTTCGCCTTCCTTCACGGCCGGGAAGGCGACGGGCATGACATAGATGCCGCGCTTGAGGAGCATGGTGGCCAGGAAACCCGTCATCATGGACTCGCCCGTGATGATGGGGACGATGGCGTAGCCCTGGGATTCGCCGGTGTTGAGCCCCAGCTTTCTGGCGTAGGACAGGAAATACTGGGAGATGTGCTGGAGTCTGTGCACCCGCTCCGGCTCCCGGCGGAGGATCTTCAGGGCCGTGAGGCTGGCCGCGGCCAGAACCGGGGAGAGGCCCACGCTGAAGACGAAGCCCGGGGACCCGTACTTGAGGTACTGCACCAGCTCCCGCCGGCCGGCGATGTAGCCGCCGCAGCCGCAGAAGGTCTTGGAGAGCGTGCTCATCCACATGTCGATGTCGCCGGGATCCACGTTGAAATATTCCCGGACGCCGCCGCCGTGCTCGCCCAGGACGCCCACGGAATGGGCTTCGTCCAGGAGGATCATGCAGTCGTAGCGTTTCTTGAGCTCGATGAGACGCGGGATGTCGGGAATGTTCCCGTCCATGCTGAAGAGACCTTCCGTGACGATGACCGCCTGACGGTACTCGCCGCGCCGCGCCTTGAGGATGCGCTCCAGATCGTCGCAGTCGTTGTGCGCGTAGGCGAAGCGGGCCGCGCCGGAAAGTCTGGCGCCCTGGGAGAGAGAGTTGTGGGCGAGGTTGTCGTAGACGATGAGGTCTCTGGGGCCGAAGAGGAAGCCCAGGGTGGACACGTTGGTGGCATGCCCGCTGACATAGACCACGCAGTCTTCCGTGCCCAGAAATTCGGCGATGGCCCTTTCCAGCTGGCCGTGCGGCGTGCGCTCGCCGCCCACCAGACGGCTGGCGCCGGCCGAGGTGCCGAAGACCCGGGCCGCCTCGTCGACGGCGGCCGTTATCTCGGGATGAGTATTGATATCAAGATAATCGTATGTGGAAAAATTGATGAAATCTTTTCCGTCAATGTGGATGGTGGCCTTGGCCGCCCGGTCGGCGTTGCGGAAAAGCGGATTGGGCATGCCCATTTTGGCGCCCATGGCGATGAGGCGGTCAAAGGACAGCTTGGCGCGGGCTTTGGAAAAGGTGCCGGTGCTTTCCTGCGGGGATGAAAGCGGCGCGGAAGAGGTTTCGGTGGTGCTCATTAGTTTTCCTTGAGACAGTATCCGGACAGGGCTGCTGCCCGTGGCTGTGCCGGACCCATTCCGGAAAAAAGGGGAAAAAGGCCTCTTTGCACAAAAGTATCGCCTACTGTACCGGAGATCAAGTCTTCTGGCAAGCGGGGTGGAAAAGCCGCGGGCGATCCTTGAGGAGCGCTTCCCCGGGCCGGAAGGCCCCCGGAGAGGCCAGCGGATCGGAAGCACGCGGAAAAATTTTTCTTTCGGACTTTTTCCGCGCCGGAAGAAGAGGCCCCCCCGCAGGGGGAGGCGGGGCCCCGTTCCGGCCGCGCAGGCCGGGTCTTCCCGCTTCTGGACAGGAGCCCGGGAATATCCTAGAGGGAATCTTTCCGGAACATTGTACGCTTTCCGCCCGGACGGGCGGGAGGAAGGAGACACATGGAAAGCCGGCAGAGCGCAGAGTCCTCCGCCGTCAGTCTGGACGGCGTCCGCTACGCGGAGTTTTCCCGGGACGGCCGCGGCTGGCGCCTCGGCAGCGCGGATCCGCTCTGGGACCAGCACCTGCCCGGGCAGAGCCTGCCCGACGCGGAAACTCTCGCCGGGCTGGCCGGACGGGGCACCTTTCTTGAGCCCGTCGCGGACACGGAGCCGACCCTCGCCGTTCTCTGCTGCGGCCAGGGCTCGGTCTGGCCCGGCATGGGCCGGGAACTCTACGACAGCTTCCCCGAAGCCCGGGCCGCCATGGACCGCCTGGCCGCCTGCACGGACTGGGACGTGCTCGCCCTCATGGACGAGCCGGACGTGGAGTCCATCGGCCTCACGCGCTGGCAGCAGCCCTATCTTTTTCTCCTGGAATACGCCCAGTGGACTCTTTTCCGGGCCCGCGGCCTCCGGCCCGCCTTTCTCTGCGGCCATTCCCTGGGCGAGCTCATCGCCCTCTGCCTGGCCGGGGTCTATTCGCCCGAAGTCTGCTGGTATGTCCTGGAAACCCGTTCCCGGCACGTGGCCGATCTGGAAGCGAGATCCCGCAGCGACACGGGCATGCTGGCGGTTTACGCCGGCTGGGATGTGGTCTCCGAAGTGCTCGGGGCCTGGCCTGACGTCCATGTCTCCAACATCAACACCCCGGGCCAGTCCATTCTCTCCGGCCCCCGGGACACCCTCTCCCAGGTGCGCCGGGCCCTCAGAAAGCGCCGCCTGCCGGCCGTCCTGCTCAATGTGACCATGGCCTTTCACCACCCGGCCATGCGCGTCCTGCGGGATCTGGGCTACCGGGGCCTCATGGCCCAGGAGATGCACGCGCCCGCCCTTCCCATGCTCAGCTGCGTCACGGCCTCGCCCTATCCGGCCGGACAGCCGGCCGTCTGCCGCTGGATCATGGATCTGGACGAGAGCACCGTGCGCTGGACGGACTGCGTCTCCCGGCTCCGGCAGCGCGAAGGCGTCCGGGATTTTCTGGAACTGGGGCCCATGGACACCCTTGGCACGCTGGTGACGGCCTGCGATCCCGCCGCCCGCTGCTTTTCTTCCTCCGCCCGAGGCCGCGAGCGGGAGGCCGTGCGCCGGGCCCTGGCGGCCCTGCACGCCGCCGGGCATCTGGACATCGGCCGCATCCGCCAGGTGGCGGCCGACATCCGCGGCAGCGGGGAAGAGCCCGCCCCGGAGGCGCCGGAAACGCCCCATGTCTCCCAGGAAGCCCGGGCCCGGGCGGCAAAGGAACAGGCCGCGGGCATCCCCGAACTCAGAGCCCTGCTCGCCAGAGCCTGTCACAGACCCCCGGAGAGCATCCGCGGCTCCCAGGATCTGCGCTTCGATCTCGCCCTGCGCTCCAGCGCCTTTCCGGCCCTCATCGAGGAGGCCAGGGAGATCCTGGGCGTGGACGCCCCCTTCGAGGCGCTCCTCAATGTGGCCACCGTGGCCGATCTGGAGCGGATTTTCCGGGGCGGAGGCGAGGAGCGGGAAGAAATTCAGGCGGGTCCCCCGCTGGGGGCCCTGGTCCGCCGGCCCTTCCTCGCCCGCTGCCGGCCGAAAGGGGAGGGGGAAGCGGACTATGCGGAGATTCCTGACAATCCCTGCGCGGCTTCCGGCCGCCCCGGTCCTGAAACGCGTTTCCTCGTCCGGGGCACGGACGACGATCTGACGGCCGCCCTCTGCCAGGGGCTCGCGCCTCTGGGCTGCGCCTTTCTCCTGCCGGAGGATCTTCCCCGGACCCGGGCCCTCGCGGTCCGCATGGGCGGACGCCTTCTGCCCGGGACGGACGGAGAAGCGGACATCCTCCTCTGCCAGGACGACGGCCCCCTGGCCGGAATTCTGCCGGCCCTGCGGCGGGCTCTCGAGGAGGGAGCGTGCCGCCGGGCGATTCTTCTGCGGCGCGGGGATCCCGAGCCCGTCGGGCCGGAGTTCCTGGACGGCGGGCGCCTGCTCGTCGTGTTTCTGGATCCGGCCTGGGTCCCGCCCGGGACGGGTCCCGGATCGCCTCCTCCCGTCCTGCCGGGCGATCTTCTGCGCCGGGAGATCATGGCGGGCACGACGGGTCTTCTCTGCTGGCGCCGCCAGGACGAAGTCCGCTGTCTTCCTCAGCCTCTGCAGGACGACGCGCGGCGCTCCCCGCTGGTCTTTCCCGAGCGGGTCCCCGCCCAGCCCAGGGACGCCGCCTGCAGTCTCTGGAGCGCCCAGTTTTCGCCGGAGCTCTTTCCGGGCCTCGAGGCGCTGCCCGCCCGGGAGGGCGGCTGGCGCACGCTGCCCCTGGCCCTGCTCCTGGAGGCCCAGTGCCAGGCGGCCGAGCTTGCCTCGGGCGGGCTCCGGCCCGCGGGCATCGTCGATCTGCGTCTGACGGAACTGCCCGGCCTGCGCCGGGGCCTCGTGCGCGAGGCCCGTCTCGGCGTGGGCATCCGGCCCTGGCTGCGCTACCGGGGCGTCATGTCCCGCATGGCCCATGTGCAGACGGAGACGCTGCGCATGAGTCCCGAAGGCCGCAGGTCTCCCCTTGCGGACAGGGCCTCGGAGTGCTCGGTGATCCTGACGGGCGGGGGACCGGCGGATCTCTTCCTTCCCCTGCGGCCGGACCCGGCGGCGAAGCCCTTTGACAGCGGGGCCTGGTACGATCGGGCGGGCATCGCCCCCGGCATGCGCCTGCTGGAAAAGGTGACCACGCTGCCCTTCCACGGCCTGCGCGCGGAGCTGCTTGAATCGTCCTTTCTTGCTCTTAGCGGCGTTTGGCCCTATACTGAGCCTTCCCCTTCGGAGTCCACGGCACGGCTCGCCCTGCGCGGGGCCTGCCGCCGTTCCCTCTGGGCTCTGGAAGCCGTCCTGCAGGCGGCCGCCATGGCTGCCTGGGCGGATCCTCCCTCGGAAGCCTGCGCTCCGCTGCCCCGCTTCCTGGGCTTCGTCCTCTTCGGACGGGCCGGGGAAGGGCCCCTGACCCTGAGCCTCGAGCGCGTCTGGGACGGCGGGGGACTGGTCCGCTGCGAGGCCCGGGTGACGGATCCGTCCGGACACTGCCTCGTCAGCGTGTCGCACCTGGAGTACAACGCGCCGGCCTCTTCCTGAGACCGCGGCGCGACTGGAGTATACGATGCAGAGAGTTCTCAAGACCCTGCGCGGCCTGCCGGCGGCGGCAGCGCTCGCCGTGCTCATCCTGGCCGGAGGAGCCGGCTGCGCCTCCAAGAAGGCGGACATGAAGTCGCCGGAACTGCCGGCCAGACACTGGCTGGACGAGGCGCCGGGCATCCCCATTGAGAACAAGGACAAATACGACGCGGCCGTGCCGAACCTCTATGTGCCCGGCAAGAAATTTTCCTTTGAGGACTGCGTCTATCTGACCATCCAGCAGTCTCCCCGCCTGGTGGGCAGCGCCGTGGAAATCGAGCTCAAGCGTCTGGATCAGACCTCCGCGGTCTGGCGCTACCTGCCCGAGCCCCACATGGTGCTCACGGTCTCCCAGAACCTGACCAACCTCAACGAGGACTCCCCGGACACCCCGGGCGAATACGGCCGGACCCAGTTTGAGGTGGGCTTCTACGCCGACTTCCCCAACCCGGTGGCCACCTATTTCGACACCAAGGCCCAGACCATGCTGCTGGGCATCGCCATTTCCACGCACCGCAAGGCCGTGGGCGAGGCCATCTACCGCATCGCCGAGGCCTATCTGCGCCTGCAGGCCCAGCAGGAAGTGCTCAAGGCCCAGAAGACCCTGCTTCCCCTGGCCAAGGAACTCACGGACTACTGGCGCAATGTGGAGCAGGTGGAAGGCAAGCAGGGATCCTCCGTGAGCCTCTCCCAGCAGCACGAGCGCGAGAACGAGCTGGGTCTGGAAAAGGCCGAGATGGAAGAGGTCATGGAGCGGACCAGTCTCAAGATTCTGGCCGGTCTCGATCCCCATCAGGCCTTTCAGGTGGATCTGAGCCACGCCGACGAGATCCTGCAGGGCTTCGACGGCCGCAGGCTGAGCTGGGAGGAGCGCTGGGCCGAGACCGAGGACTATCTGCTCCTGCGCACCCAGATCAAGCTGGCGGACTACAACATCATGCTGGCCTGGGCTCAGTATGTGCCCAACATGTCCATCGCGGTCAACATGACGCCGCCCCGCGGCCAGGCTCAGCCCGACAGCGGCACGCCCGACCAGTTCCTGCATCTCTCCTTCGACTTCCCGCTGCTTGACTGGGGCCGCCGCTACAGAGGCGTCCAGTCGGCCCGCATGACCAAGGCGCAGGCTTTCCACTCCCTCTCGGAAAAGCGCTTCAATTATCAGAACGACTGGCTCCAGGCCGAACAGCAGGTCGCCCTGGCCCACACCAACCTGAAGCTCGCCGAGAACGCGCTGAAGACCGCCAGGATGCAGTACGACGAGGCCCGGATCGGCTTTGAAAACGGTCTGGAGCAGCTGCCCGTGGTGGGCGCCCGTCAGGAAGAGCTGGTCAAGGCCCAGATCGCCCAGATCCGCACCGAGCTCGACTGGCGTCTGGCCCAGCTCAGGTGGATGCGCGTGGCGGGGCTTCTCCAGAAGCGCTTCCTGGGGCTCCCGGACAGAGAGCTCGACAAGCTGGTGGGCGGCCGCACGGCGCCTGCCCAGACCGAAGCCGCGCCCGCCTTCCCCATGGGCGAGCGCGGAGCGGCCCCCGCGGCGAAGCCCGCCTCGGACGGCGTTCCTCTCTCTCCGGCGCCCGCAACCGCCGGCCCCAAGGCCTAGCGTCCAAGCTTTTCTGACCATTTAGCCGGCAGCGTCCCTGCCTGAGGCCCGCGTATGAAACGATGCCTTCTGTTTTCCTTCGCCTGTCTTCTCGCCTGCGCCCTGCTTTGCTGGTCCGCCCAGACCTGGGCCGCCGAACAGACGACCATCCTCACGGGCAAGGTGCGCACCAGAGTGACCCGCGCGCCCGCCGTGCATTTCAACGGCGTGGTGGACAGCGTCCTCGTGGCGCCGGGCGATCACGTGAAAACCGGCCAGCCCATTCTCCGCTATACCCTCCAGGCCGAGGCGCGCCGCGATCTGCAGCGTGAAGTGAACCTGGGCGCCGGCACGGAAAATCTCCGCTCCCAGGTGCTGGACCTCAACAGCCAGCTGGCCCAGGTCCAGGCCCACCGCAACAAGGCCCGCTCCCTGGCCGCCAGCGGCCTCGGATCCAGCCAGGCCTTCGGCCGTCTGGAAAACGACGTGCAGTCCCTGCAGGCCCGCATCGGCCTGCTGCAGGCCTCCATCGAAAAGGCCCAGGGCAACTTCGACATGCGTCTGGCCGAGCTGAGCGGCTATTTTGACACGGAGATCCGCGAGGGCGCGCCGCTGCCGGAATTTCTCTATCTCAAGTCGCCCATCGACGGCTATGTGCTTTCCATCGCCCCGGACATGAATCCCGGCGGCACCTTCAAGTCGGGCTGCACGCCCATTTCCATCGGCCAGATGGATCCCATGCTCATTCAGGTGCCCGTCTACGAGGCGGAAGTCTCGGGCCTCAAGGCCGGCGACAAGGCCCTGGTGGAAATTCCCTCTCTGAACAGCAAGTCCTTTGAAGCCACCATTTCGGAGATCGCCTGGGGATCCAATGACATGGAAGTGTCTCAGGCCTCCTATTTCAATGTCGAGCTCACCATCCCCAACCCGGGTCTGGAGCTGAAACCCGGCTTCAAGGCGGTCGTCCGCTTCAGAGTCAAGCAGTAGCGGACAGGACCGGCGCCCGGCGCAATGAAGCTCAAAAGCATCCCCCGGCGGCTCGGCTACATCCTGGGCGCCCAGTGGACCAGGGATCTCTCCTGGACCGTCTTCACCATTCTCCTGGCCCGCCACAGCCGGGACGTGCTGGGGCAGGTCATGCTGGCCCTCTCCTACGGCTATCTGGTCAAGACGGCCGCGGACGTGGGTCTCAATGACTTTCTCCTCTCGTCCTTCGCCCGGCGCGGCGGCCGGGCCCGAAAGCTCCTGGGCGAGGTCTCCTGGTTCAAGCTGGTCCTGCTCTTCGTGGCGCTGGCCGTCACCTGGCTCGTCACGGGCTGGCAGGGCTATGACTGGTCCCTGCGTCTGGTGGTGCTCTGCATCGCCGCGGGCTTCGGCCTGGACGGGGTGAGCGATTCCTTCTTCGCCCTCTGCCAGGCCCGGGGCCGTCAGGACGTGGAGATGCGCATCCGCATTCCGGCGGCGCTCTGCGGCATAGGCTACGGCATCGTCTGCGTGCTCCTGGAGATGCCGGTCCTGGCCATCGCGGCCTTCAAGCCCATAGAATCCCTGCTGCTCATGGCCTTTGCCCTGAAGGCCCTGGGCCGCAATCCCCTGGCCCGCTTCGGCTGGAACGAGTTCAGGGACCTCCTGCACCATCTGCGCACCGGCCTCATCTTCACGGGCATGGCCGGCTGCGCCATGCTCTACAACAAGCTCAACGTCTTCTTTCTCAAGCAGTACGGCGGCAACGCCGCCGTGGGCGGCTACAGCGTGGCCTGGGAGACTGTGGAGGGTCTCTCCACCCTCATTTCGGGGGCGCTCCTCGGCAAGGTCATCTTCCCGCTCCTCGCGAGAACCTGGGAGGAAGACAGGGATGCCTTCCGGCAGCTGGCCGGCCAGACCGCCAAGTCCCTCTGGGCCGCGGCCCTGCCCGTCATCTTCCTCATCTATGTGGAGAGCGACCGCTTCCTGACCCTGGTCTACGGCGCCCAGTACGCCCTGTCCGTGACGGCGCAGCAGCTTCTCACGCCCTGCGTGGCCACGGCCTTCCTCCACAATCTGGCCGCCTACGCCATGATCTCCATGCACAGGCACCGCCTGCTCTTCGCCTTCTACCTGAGCGGCCTGGCGGTCAATCTTCTCTGCTGCGCCACGCTCATTCCCTGGATGCCTCTGGAAGGCGCGGCCCTCTCCCTCACGGGCACCAAGGTCTGGGTGGCCCTCTTCACGGTCTCCTTCTTCCAGATCACGGTGCGGCCCATGTCCCTGCGCCAGTGGGGCGTGCTCGCGGGCACGGCCCTTTTCGCCGTCTGCGCCTGGCATCTTCTGAGCCTGACGGGCCTGCGCCGCGAAGTGGCGGAACTGGCGGGTCTCCTCCCCCTGGTCACGCTTTTCTGGTTCTGGCGGCCGCCTTCCATCTTTGCCAGGGACCCGAAGCCTTCCGTCTGAGACGGAGCGGAAACACGCGCGGACCTGAAGAAAAACCGGCTGCCTGAAGCGGCCGGTTTTTTTGCGCTTTCCGGATCGGGACAAACCCCGAGCCCCCCGGACTCGGGGCATGGATTTCACGGCCCCTCGCCGGAACGCAGCCCGGCGTGAGCGGAAAGAGGCCGCAGCCCGGGCTTTCCGGGAAGACCTTCCGGAGAGAAGCGGGCGTCAGAGAATTTCCGACGGACAGAACGGAACGCCGGAACTTTGGAGAAAAGAAGTTCCCGGGAGGAGTCTTTCGCGGGACCGACAGGCGCTAGCCTTCGTAGCTGCCCGGAAGATTGTGCTTTCCCGTGATGCTCTGGAGAACGATCTTGTAGACGGCGGCGAGCCTGAGCCCCCTGCACCGGGTGAGGGGGTAGTCCGGGCGGCCGTAGTGCTCCAGCAGCTTCTGCAGACCGTAGACCTTTTCCTCTCCCTCGACTCTGGAGACCGTGCCGAAACCGATGACGCTCTCGTAGCGCGCGGTGATGCCCATTTTCGTGGATTCAATCCTGTAGAAAATGTCGGCTTCGACGCAGACCTTGTGGCTGTGCTCAATGCAGTCTACTTTCAGCCCTTTCTGCGTGCAGTGAAAATAAATGGCTATCTCGTCCTTTCCTGCATCCAGTCCGAAGGAAACGGGGACGACATAGGGATAGTCCCCGTTGAAAAGGCCGAGACGTATGGTCTGACAGCGGTTGAGAACATCCAGGATTTCTTGCCTGTCCTGCATTTCCCTGTCTTTTCTTCTCACGGCACGCCTCCCCGTCAGCCGGGCGCAGGGGCTGACTCTTCGGGAAGTATGAAACATCGGCCTGTTTCAAGTCAAGGCTCGGCGGATCTGACGGCGGGGCGCCGCATGAATGACGGAAGATCAGATACCCCCGATGCTACGGCCCTGAAGGCGCCTGGCCTGCTCCCTGATCTGAGCTGACAGACAGCATGAAGTGAGATGCCTGAAGGCGCGGCCTTTCGCAGACCGCGGAAAAACGGATCTTCGATAAGGCGCGCCGGCTTGCCCGGAAGGTCTCCGCCATGCGATGATGGCAGATACACGACCATCCTGCACTGGGGCATGGCTTTTTTGCGGAAAAACCTGCAGGGCGCGGGTGAAGATCGCGCTGTCTCCGGCGGCGACGGAGTGAACGCCCGCGGGAGTCAGGACATCTGAGGCGTTCCCCTTTTTCAGCGGTACGAGGGCGAAAGCCTTCGGAATTGCCGGCGGATCCGGACAGATCTCCGAGAGGTTCCGCTTCCTCCTCAGAACCTGGCTGAAAAATCCTCTTCACCGGGCCCTTGGTCGTGCGCCCCCTGTGAAAGGCCGCTTCCATCCATCCGCGCTCGGCGTTTTCGGGGTTTCCCTGCGGACGGAAGATCCTTTCTCCCGGGCATGGCCGTGCGTCTCCTCCAGGCTGATGATTGGCTGCGGCCGTTCTGCCAGACGCAAGCTGCTCCATGTACTGCGGCAAAGTCTTTGGCTGTCCGGCGAGGAAGAGAACGGTGTAGAGAATTTCAATATCCGTCGTCTGGTCAACGGCTGACTGAGCTTCCTCAGGAAGATCTCCGAAAAGCTCTTCCAGCTTCGTTTTCACAGCCTCGCGAAGTCTCTCTGATTCCTCTTCGGCT
>CAZFTQ010000029.1:0-8712 GCA_964522365.1 uncultured Desulfovibrio sp.
AGGGTGGCCGGCGCTCAGCGCCACGACTCGAAGGATTCTGTCGGGAGGAAGAGGCAGCCGGAGGACGTCTCGGCCCTGACGGTGAGAATTTTTCCCTCGTCATCCGTGTCGGCAAAGAGAGCGGCATACATCTGCCGGTCCTTCTCCACATGAAAAATCAGACATTTTTCGTCTCCGGCGTGGTGGCCTGGCTTCTCTTCCTTCAGAACTGTCTTTGCGTAGGCGACCGTCATGCCGTCCCTCAGGCCCAGCAGGTTTCCCGCCAGCGCTTTCAGAGACGCTGCGACCGCTTCACGGCCTTCGGCGCGCACTGTGCCATGGAGGAAAAATTCCCCTTGGGCAGACCGCTGGGAGAGAAAGCGCGCATTCTCGGCAAAGATGTTTTTTGCCCTGGCAAAATTTCCCGTGGAGAGGCTCTCCCTGAGCAGGCGCAGGTCGTGCTCCAGATCGTAGACAGCCCCCTCCTGGTATTCTCCCACGGCGGCGTCGGCGGACAGTCTGCCCGTGAAGACGGCCGCGCTGCCGTAGTGCACGAACTGGCGACCTTCCGGTTCCACCAGGGAAAGCGGGTGGGTGACCGTCAGCGATCCGTGGGCTGTTTGGATGACGGCCTGAACAAGTGTTTCGCCCGGGCCGAAGAGGGTATCGTCCGGCTCCCGCAGGCAGGTTGAGGCCACCCTGCCCCGCACGAAGATCTTTTTCTCCGGGTCCGGGACGCCGGAGGGCGGTTCAGGCATCTCCTGCAAGGGGAGCAGCTCGCAGTCCGCCGGGCCCCTGATCTCCGGAAAGGAACTGAGAGGCGCGTAGCGCGCGGTGTCGGCCAGAAGGACGGTCTGCAGGACCACGGCGTCCCCCGGGAAGAGGCTTGGCAGGACGTCTGAGTGCATGATGTGCACCGGCAGGCTTTTTCTGCCCCTCGGCAGCCTGAGAAAGGCGCAGCGCGACAGGGGCGAGGCTTCGGAGATCTCCGGCGCGCTGTCCACGCGAAAGCTGAAGAAGGTGTTCGAGACGGCATTGAGGTCGCAGCCCGCGAGGCGGGAGGCCGTCTCCGGGGTCTCGTCGGGCGAGTCCGGCACAAAACCGAAGCTTATTTCGGCATTGTTCAGGCAGATATATCTGTACCTGCCGGAGTAGCCCTGGAAGAGCCAGCCGCATCCCTGCGCGAACCGGGCGAGTTTCTCCCAGTCCGCCGGGGTCAGTCTGCCCAGTCCGAGAGGGGAGGGACTGACTCCGGGGACACAGACACGGGAAGAGGCTGAGGAGCTGCACATGCGCGTTTCCCCCTGTATGCACCGTGAGAAGAATGCCGGGGAGGGAAGGGACCGCCGGCGGGCCTGGGAACCTGCCGGCAGAGATCGGAAGCGTTCCCTCCGGCGCGGGAGAATAGCTGATTCCCGGCCGGGGGGAAAGGAAGCGGAAGAGGCCCTGCCCGGCAGAACGCCGGTTTTTCCGTGAGAAGGGGCTTCGGCTTCGGGTCCGCCCGGAAGCCCGTCTCCAGAGGAATGTCACGGGGCGCGGCGCCTGCGTTCAGACCGGGGATGCGCGGATCTTTCCCGGTCAGGACTGCTGGACGGGGATGCCGGCAAACCAGAGACGGCAGATGACAGGGTCTCCGACCCTGGGGCGGAAGTCCCCCAGAGTCTCCCTGTGGACGTAGATCCAGGCGAGGATATCGTCTTCCTCGTCCCGTACGAGACGGGCCACGGGAGCGAGAATTTTGTAGTATCTGGCACGCAGGAAGGCGATCTGGGAGATCTCCCTGACGGGGGTGTGCAGAAGCAGGCGGGGCAGGCCCGGAGAAGGGACGGACAGAACGAGGCTGTCCGGGTTTTTGAAAAGCGGCCGGGAAAAATCGTCCGGCAGAGCCTCGCTCTGAGAGAGCTTCATCAGTTTGAAGTCGAGGTACGACTGCCAGATGTCCCTGGCAAGATCTCTGCTTTTTTCCACCATGTTGATGGCCACCGCGTAGAGGGAGATGTCCAGGGTGGCGCCCGGTCTGAGCATCTCGCGATCCTTGTAGAAAGTGGGACAATGGAAGCAGATCGAGGGCCCGCGGGGGGCAAGATGGGCGGCCGCCGAGGCGTTCAGCCCGTCTTCCCAGACGTAGACGGCGTCGATGGTGAGCCTGTTCACATACCCCTCCATCACGGGCAGAACAGACTGCACGCACGGGCTGGAACCGCAGAGGGTTTCGGGTCTGACCAGGCAGAGCAGCCGAGGCCCGGGCCCGGCCGGAGAGAGCAGCGCGTCCGTCACGAGGACACCCTTCGCGTCCACGGGACTGTCCTCAACGGAAAGGACCGCGGTGTCCAGCCAGTCGCTGAGGTCCTCCTTGGTCAGGTTCAGACCGACCTGCAGAACGTCGCCGTACTGCTCAGTCTGCGGCAGGTTGAATCTGGAGGGATTGCCCAGAATTCTTGCCCGCGCCTCGGCATCTTTTCTGAAGTCCAGGCATTTTGTCGGGATGTCCCAGCCTTTGAAATCCAGCGTGAAGGAAGTGCCCCGGATCCACTCGTCATAGAAAATGACGGGGCGGTACAGACAGGTCGGGATATACTCAATCTGCAGGAAGTCGATGTTTCCCTCACTGTCGGTGCCGGCAAAGATGGCTGTGCGGATTCTGCGTTCCGGAGTGCTGAAGAGCAGGCATCTCTCCTTGCTTCTGTGAGATCTGTCAACCTCGTTCCCCACTTTCATCAGAATCGTCTCGCCGTAGAAGGGCGCAAGAAAGAATCCGTTGTCCCGTGCGACCCTGCTCAGGGCTTCAAAACGCGCGATGACCCGATCCCGGCCCTGGTCCTTGAGCCTGCCTTCGACATGGTAGATCAGGTTTTCGGCCAGAATGTTTTTTGCCCGCGCATAGTTTCCCGTGAGCAGGCACTCCCGGAACAGGCGGAGATCGTGTTCCAGATCGTGGACGGCGCCCTTCTCGTATTCTCCCGCGGCGGCGTTGCCGGAGAGTTTTCCCGTGAAGCGGCAGACACATCCCCGCTCCAGGAAGCGGTATTCCTCCTTTTTCACCAGGGAAAGCGGATGGAAGACCGTGAGTTCGCCCTGCGCGGTCTGGAGATAGATGCTCAGGAAGGTTTCGTCCGGGCAGAAGGGGGATCCGTCCGGCCTGATCACGCTGACGCCCCTGACCCTCGCGCAGAGACAGACCTCTTCCTCAGGGTGCGGGATGCCGGCAGCCAGATCCGGCCTTGCCTGCAGAGGCAGGATCAGGCAGCCGCTGACGTCCTTTGTCTCAGGAAAAGCTTCGGGAGAAAAGTATTCCGCCCGATCGGCGAGAAGGACGGTCGGCAGATCCACCTTGTCCAGAGAGGAAAGACTGGGCAGCACATCTGAGTGCATGATGTGCAGGGGCAGCGCATGGCCCTTGAACCAATGGACCGAAAGAACCGGCACGCAGCGGGACAGAGGCGAAGGTTTTCTGATCTCCGGCAGATTCGTCACCATGAAGTTCATGAATGTCCACGACCGGGCGCTGATGTCGCAGCCGGCCAGGCGGGAGGCCGTCGCGGGGCTTTCTTCCGGCGAGTCAGGAATCAGGCCGAAACTGATTTCCACCCTGTTGAGGCAGACATATCTGTATCTGCCGCTGTATCCCTGGATGATCCGGCCGCTGTCCAGGGCGAACCGGACGAGATCGTCCCAACGCTTCCGGGACAGCCCGCCGAGGCCGATGAAGCGCAGATCCTTTTCCGGGGCCAAGCCGCCGGGTTGTGACGCGGTGCCGGACACTGGCATCTCCTCCTTCGTTCAGGAAAAGAAAAACACATGTGTTTCCGGGATATTCCCGCCAGGCCCTTTTCAGGTGCCCGGCGGGAGTCCTTCCTTCTGCCTCCGAGAGGCCCGCCTGTCAGCTTGTCCGGGAAAGTGTTCCCCCCAGCCAGATCGTGCAGGAGATGGGGTCAGCGACCTCGGGCATGCGGCCTTCCAGCATGCTTCTGCGCGCATAGAGGCTGATCTGGATGCCCGGGTCTTCCTGGCACAGGCAGGGCGTCACCGGCACGAGGAGTCTGCAGAGGGGGATGCCGTGAAAGGAGAACTCAGAGCTCTCCAGGACCACAGTCTGCAGATGCATGCGGCTTGTGTATATCGCGGGCTCGCAATCGAGCGGAGCGCCTCCTTTCACCCTGAACTCCGGGAAATCCTGCTCCGACATGAGGGGATTTTCCCTCAGAAACTTCTGAACAAGGGTTTTGCGCATCTCTGCCACGCTGATGCCGAGGGGTATCGGTTTTTCAATCTTCAGGTCCAGCGCGACGGCGTAGAGCGAAATGTCCGCGGTCTGTCCCGGCTTCAGCGCCTGGCAGTCTCTGCGGAAGAAAGGCAGCTGGAAGCTGATGACGGGAGAGCGGGAGGCGGGGTACGCGGCCGCTTCGCCGTTCTCCCGGTCGCGCCAGACGTAGAGGGCGCCGATGGTGAGCCGGTTCACATGCCCCGGCAGCACGGGAAGGATGGATCGGAAAGCGATGGCCTTCCGTTTCTCATCCGCGCTGCACGTGTAGACCATGCCGGCCTCGGACTCGTCGGGGTCCGGGCAGAACAGAGCACCGGAGGAGAGGGGCTCGCTCTCCTTTCTCAAGGAGTATCCCTCGGGGAGGCACGCGCCTCCCAGCAGGGTGAGATGGCGGTGGCCTTCGGTCAGGTCCAGACCCAGGTGCATGATGTCGTTGACGGCTTCAGACGGCGTTCCCTTGAAAAGTTTCGGATCTCCCGCCGTTCTCGCCTGCGCCTTGGCACTCTCAAAGAAGAATGCGTCGTCCGTCTCTTCCTCTTCGGCGGCCGGGGCTCCCGTTCTCCAGTCGTCAAAGGAGGCGATGTGGCGGAAACGGCAGTCCGCGTCCTTCTCAAAGCTCAGAAAGGTGAGCTTTCCCTCGTCATCGGTGCCGGCAAAGAGGGCCGCCAGCGGCTGTTCGGCGAAGGGGCTCAGAAAGATCAGGCATTTTTCCCCGTCGGCGTGCCGCTCACGCGCCCCGTCCGCGAGCTCGGTTTCGCCGTAGGCGACAAGGGCCTCCTCTCCGTCCCGGGAAAGCTTCGCGGCCGCGGCGGCAAGTTCCTCAAGGATCCTGTCCCGGTCTTCGATGACCTGTCCGCCGGGGAGGAGCAGGCGCGCCTCGCCGGCGAGGATGCCGCCGGCTCTTGCGAAGCTGCGCCTGCGGAAGCATTCCGCCAGCAGCCGGAGATCGTGCTCCAGATCGAAGACGGCGCCGTTCCGGTATTCTTCCACGGCGGCGTCGCCGGTCAGCCTGCCTACGAACAGTGCGCCGCAGCCGGGAACCATGTACTGGTCATTGCCCTTCATCATGGAGGAAAGAGGATGGAAGACCGTCATCTCGCCCTGAAGGTTTTCAATGACCACGCGGGCATGGCTTTCGCCCGGACCGAAGGCGGACCCGTCCGGCTCAAGCAGGTCCACCTTCTTCACGGTGCCGCAGACAAAGACCAGCTCCTCCACCTTCAGATCATCTGCATACCGCAGAAGGGGCATCTCTGTCAGAGGGATCAGTTCGCAGCGGGTTCCGTGCCCCTCCACCCCGGATTTTTTGCGGGGAAAATAGCAGGGCGGAGCGTCCGCAAGCACGGCGGCATGCAGACGCACGGTGTCGCCGGGGGAAAGACTCGGAAGCAGGTCCGAGTGCAGGATGTGGGCGGGCACGGCATGCCGCTCCTCTCCCTTTTCCGGCCGCAGATGCACGCAGCGGGACATGGGAGAGGCCTTTTCGATCTCCGGCACGTCCTGCACGACAGCGCTGATCAGAGTGTCTGATCGGATACTGGCGTCGAAGCCCGCGAGGCGGGAGGCCGTCTCCGGAGTCTCGCCGGGCGAGTCCGGCACCAGGCCGAAGCTGAGCTCCGTCTCCCGGCAGCGGACGTGCCTGTAGCGGCCTGAGTATCCCTGAAAGATGCGGCCGTGCTGCAGGGCGTGCCGGGTAAGTTCGTCCCAGTCAGGCCGGGGCAGGCTGCTGAGGCCCACAAGGCGGAGTTCGGTCTGGTTGGCGGTCTGATTGCTTTTGCTCATGGAGGTCTCTCTTGAGAAGGAGGGGGAGGGGCGGAGATCAGGGGCCTGCCGGGCGGACTTTTCCCGGTCAGTCCTGGCCAGGCTGCCGAGGCAGGGGGGATCGGTGCGGCCGGCGCGGACGCCGGTCGCCTGAACGCTGCTGATCAGGGGTGTTTTTCGGGAAGGGTCGGGGAAGGAGCGGAGGGAGTCAGGCGCGTCGCCTGCGCGGGGCGCGGGGCCGGCCTGGCGGGAGGGCGGGACGGAAAGAGAGGACAGACAGACCGCAGAGTATGACAGAACGGCCTCCAGGGGAAGGGGGGAGAGAACTGCGGCCTCTGATCTTTCCGCCGCGGGCAGACCCGGCCGGTCCGGGCCCGGTCCCTCCGGGCGAGAGCGGGCAGGAAGGCTCCTTTCGCCTTCCGGCCCGCGCCCTCGGAGTTTCGTGAGCTTCCCGCCGGGTTTCCTGCGGCTGCGCCCGGCGGGAAGTCTGTCCCGTCCAGGGGGGGGCGGATCAGTTTTCCGGGACCAGGCAGCCTGCCAGCCACACCAGGCAGGAGATGTCGTCACCGGCTTTGATTTCGCTGCCTTCCAGCATCTCCTCGTGGACGTAGAGACAGGCGAGCACATCCTCTTCCTCGCCGTTGATGTCGCGGGACACGGGGATGAGGAGCCTGAAGAATCCGGCGCCCAGGAAGGAGATCCGGGAGACCTCAAGGACAGGCGTCTCCAGACTCATGCGGCATGAGCTTTCACCGGGAAAGGCGAAGAACGCGCCGTCGGTATAAATGAGCGGCGGTTCGAAGTCCTTTTCCTCAAGATCCGGATTTTCCTCCAGAAATTCCTTCAGGCTCAATTCGTAAATCGGTCCTTTGGTGACGGTGAAGGGCTCTCTGTGCTCGATCGTCAGGTCCAGAGCCATGCCGTAGAGCGAGATGTCCACGCAGGAGCCGGGCTGCAGAGCCTCCCGATCCCTGAAGTAGAAGGGGATGTGGAAACTGAGCTGTCCTCCGCCCTTTCCGCCGTTGCAGGCGACCTCGCCGTTCAGCCCGTCAGACCAGCCATAGACGGCGTCGATGGTGAGCCGGTTCACATGCCCCGGCAGCACGGGCAGCATGGAGAGGAGCAGCATCCCTTTCTTCTCGCTGTCGGGCCGGATCAGACTGAGAAGCCGGGCCTCGGATTCTCTGTCCGGGTAGTACATCGCGGACCGTGTGACCCCGCCTCCCGCACCGGCGCGGCCGTCTTCCTCGGGGAAGACCGACTCTGCAATGATTGTGCGGAGCTTCTCCGTCCCGAGGAACAGACCGTAGCTGAGAATGTCGAGGAAGCTTTCAGACGGCGGAGCGAAGAAGCTTCGCGGATCCCCCGAGGTCCTCGCGAGCACATCCGCACGGCTGAAGAAGTCCTGTTCGTTCTCGTCCGACTCCCGCTCGCGGGGGTCGCCCTCCGGGTGCCTCCATTTCTCGAAGGAAGGGAACCGGAAGAAGCTGAAGGGACAGTCGTATTCCACGCTCAGAGAGACGATTTTTCCCTCTTCGTCGGTGTCGGCGAAGAGAAGGGAATGTCCCTCTCCGTCCGGCGTCAGAAGGGCCAGGCATTTTTCCCCGTCCGTGTGCCGGCCTGTGTCCTGTCCCTCCAGCGGGGCGACCGAGGCATAGCAGCTCCCGAGGTCGTACCCGGTCTCAATGAGATTCCTGGCCGTGGCGTTCAGCGACCCGACAATCTGATCCCGGCCTTCGGCTCTGAGACTGCCGTTGGAGAAGTACTTTGCCTCCACGGAAAAGATGTTTCCCGCCCGATCGAAACAGCGCCGGCGGAGGCACTCCGAGAGGAGGCGGAGGTCATGCTCAAGATCGTAGACGGCCCCCAGCTGGTATTCCTCAACCGCGGCGTCGCCGGAGAATTTCCCGATGAAGCGGCCGACGCAGCCCGGGGAGAGGTGCCGGCGATCCTCCTCCTTCACCAGAGAAAGCGGATGAAAGACCATCAGCGGACCGATGGCTGTCCGGATGCGGGCGCGAATGGCGGTTTCCGCGGGGCCGAAGGGAGATCCGTCGGGCTCCACTTCCTCCACGCTGAGCACCTGGCCGGCCACGAAGACCTTTTCTTCCGGGTTTTCGACGCCTGCCGCGAGCTCCGGCAGCTCCCGCAGGGGGATGATCTCGCCGTCTGTCAGGTCCTCTTCAGGCGCCGGGCTATGATATCCGGGCTGATCGGAGAGGATGACGACCTGCAGACGCACCCGGTCGCCGGGGGAGAGGCTCGGAAGCACGTCCGCGTGCATGATGTGGGCGGGCACGGGCAGGCGCTTTTCCCCCTTCTTCGGCCGCATGAGCAGACAGCGGGACATGGGCGAAGTTCTTTCGATCTCCGGCGCGTCCTCCACAATCATCGTGAGGAAGATGTCCGATCGGGCGTTGACGTCGCAGCCCGTGAGGCGGGATGCCGTCTCCGGGGTCTCCTCGGGGGAGTCCGGCATCAGAGCAAAGCTCAGCTCCGCCTCGCCGAGACAGAGGTATCTGTACCTTCCCGCGTAGCCCTGGAAGAGAGAGCCCTCTTCCAGAGCATGCCGGGTGAGATCCCGCCAGGCTGCCGGTGTCAGACCGCTGAGTCCGACAAGGCGCAGATCGTTTTCGGCGGGGCGGACATCGGGGGCGTTCTCGAAGGTGCACATGGAAATCACTCCTGAAAATAAAGGCGATGGGAAA
>CAZFTQ010000029.1:8812-27465 GCA_964522365.1 uncultured Desulfovibrio sp.
AGGGCCGGAAGGAGGGAAGCGCCGGCGTCCGGGAAGAGACCTGTTCAGGCCCGCGGGGGCGGCCCCTTCCGCCCCCGCCCGGGAAAAAGTTTCCGTGTCTGTCTGAGGCTGCCTGGACTCTCCCGGTCAGGGCTTTCCGGCCGGAACCCCGGCGAGCCAGAGTCTGCAGGAGATGAGGTCCCCCGGCCGCGGCGTGAAGCCCTTCAGAAGGCCTTCGCGGACATGGATGCAGGCGGTGATCTCCGCTCCCCGGTCCGCTTCGGCGCGGGCGATAGGCGCAAGCAGCGTGCGGAACTCCACGCCCGGGAAACCCGTCTTCGAGACCTCGCGGATGGCTGTCTGCACCAGCATGCGGCTTGTCGCCGCCAGGGGTCCGGAGATGACCAGGTCTCCCGTGCTGACGGCGCGCGGGGGAAAGTCTTCCGTTCCCGGCAGGGGAAGAGGCTGCGGCCGCAGGTCTGAGCCCCCGTCCTTCCTGAGGACGCGGATCTTCCGTTCCTCTCTGCGCAGCTCCAGGGCGACGGCGTAGAGCGAGATGTCCACGATGCTTCCCGGCCTGAGCGCCTCGCGATCCCTGTAGAAGAAGGGACAGTGGAAGGTGATTTCGGGCCCGTCCGGGAAAAGACGCGCCGCCGCTTCGCCGTTCAGACGGTCCTTCCAGGCGCGGACGGCCTCGATGCGGAGCCTGTTCACCCGCCCGGGCAGCAGGGGAAGGGCGGAGCGCAGGCGCATGGTGACCCCGCCGCTGTCGGGGCTGAGCAGAAAGAGAAGCCGGGCCTCGGCGTCGGGAGGAAAGACCTGCGCAGACGCGATGATCCTCCCGGCCTCGTCCAGCAGGGTGCTTTCCCCCGAGAGGACCGAGAATTCCAGACGCCTGCGCAGGGCGCTTCCGGGAAGATTCAGGCCCTCCCGCAGCACGTCGCCGAGGTCTTCGGAGGGCGTTCCCGCGAAGCGGGCGGGGTCCCCTTCGACGCCGGACATCTCCGGGGGATCGCCCGGAAGGTCTTCCTGAGCCGCTTCTTCCGCGGCTTCCGGCTCCGCCGGCAGGGTCTGGAAGCCCGTCCGCCACTCCTCAAACCAGGGGCTGTGGCGGAAGGCGCAGACATGCTCATGCTCCTGGCGCAGGATGAGGATTTTTCCCTCCCCGTCGACGCGGGCGTAGAGGGCCGAGTGCAGGTCCCTTCCGGGCGTCTGGAGGAGCAGGCATTTTTCCCCGTTTTCGCGGGAGCTCCTTCTTCCTTCCACCGGAAGGACTTCGCCGTAGACGATGCCCATGTCTTCCCCGCGCCGGACGAGCGCCCGGGCCCGGGCGTTGAGTTCTCCGATGATCCGATCCCGGCCTTCGGCGACGAGCCTCGTTCCGTCATAGAGGCGGGCCTCCTCCGCGAAGATGCTTTTCGCCCGGTCAAAGTTCCGTCTGCGGTGGCAGTCGGCAAAGAGCCGGAAGTCGTGGGGCAGGTCGAAGACGGCCCCGTTCCGGTACTCGCCCACGGCGGCGTCGCCGGAGAGGATCCCTCTGAAAAAGCCGCCGCAGCCCGGGGAGAGGTGGCGGCGCACTCCCTCCGACAGCAGGGAAAGGGGATGGATGACCGTGAGATAGCCGCAGGCGGTCTCAATGATCACATGGACGAAGGCTTCGTCCAGGCGGATGTCCTGCTCGCCGGGCCGCTGGATGTACACATCCTCCACCCGGCCGCACACCGTCACCGTCTCCTCCGGGACCGCACCGCCCGGGGCGGCTCCCGGGGTCTCCTTCAGGAGGACGGGCTCGTATTCCTCTTTCCCCCTGACCGTCGGCCGCGAGGGAAAGTACCTGGCGCGATCGGCCAGGAGGACGGTCTGCAGGTTCAGACAGTCCCCGAAGGCGATGCCGGGCAGGACGTCCGAGTGCATGATGCGTACGGGCACGGGCGGCCTTCTGACGCCCGCGGCCGGCCGGAGGTACACGCAGCGCGACAGGGGCGAGTCCGTTCTGATTTCCCGGAGTTCCTCTTCGGGAAGGAAGGAGACCGTGGTGGGCGAGCGGACATTGAAGTCTACGCCGGCAAGGCGGGAGGCCGTCCCGGGCGTCTCGTCGGCCGAGGCCGGCACCAGACCGAAGCTCATTTCGACCTCGTCGAAGCAGACGTATCTGTATCTGCCGGCGTAGCCCTGAAAGATGTCGCCGTTTTCCAGCGCCCGGCGGAGGAGCGTCCGCCGGAGCATCGGGCTGAGACCGCCGAGTCCGACCAGGCGCGGGCTGATGGAGCCGGGACAGAACCCGGGGACGAAAGGTTCCCTGTACATGGGTGTTTCCTTTTTGAGGCTGAAAGGGGGAGGTCCGGAGGAATCGGAGTTTTTCTCCTTCCGGGGGAGTCAGCGTTTTTTCCGGTAGTTCCTGTCGATCTCCTCCTTCCAGCCGCCGGACACGCGGGGGGCGGGAGACTGGCGGAAGACGCGGCAGGTCTGGTTGAGGGTCCTGTAGTTTTCGGCTATCCCCGAGCCGTCGTTGCGGAAGTTCGCGGCGAAATCTTCGGAGATGCCGATGCTCGCGGCCGTTTCCACGGCGTCGATGTTCGCCCCCAGGAAGAGGAAGACCCAGCCCTTGTCCTGCTGTTCCTTCACCAGGGCCTTCACGAAGTCGCTGCTGTACCTGCGGCTGGCGTTTTCCAGACCGTCCGTGGTGATGACGAAGAGGGTGCCCTCGGGCCGGTCCTCCTCGCGGATGTACTTGTGGACATTCCGGATGTGCCTGACGGCGTCGCCGATGGCGTCGATGAGCGCCGTGCAGCCGCCCACTTCGTAGTCTTTTTCCGTGAGGGGAGCGATGTCCTGAAGATTCTTCCGGTCATGGAGCACGAAGCTTTCCTGGTTGAAGAGCACGGTGGAGACAAGCGCCTCGCCCTCCACCTTCTTCTGCTTTTCCAGCATGGCGTTGAAGCCGCCGATGGTGTCAGATTCCAGGCCCGCCATGGAGCCGCTGCGATCAAGGATGAAAACAAGTTCGGTCAGACCGTGTTTCATGAGAGAGCCTCCTTGAGATGTGGCCGTTGTTTTTTTTCGTACGTCGATCCCCCGGCCTCTTTGTCGCTTCTCAAGAGACATTTTCAGGCCCGGGGGAAGAGATCCGCCGGCCTCCCGCTTTTCTCTGCCGGAAACGGAAAAGGCCCCTTTCCGGCTGTCGGAAAGGGGCCCGCGGGACAGGAAGGAGGGAAAGCGGCCGGCAAAGGCCGCTTTCCCGGAGGATCATTTTTTCTCCAGGCTGTCTCCCAGCAGGGGCTGATCGCGTTCCCAGAGCACCTGGTTTATGAAGAAGATGTCGTAGGTCCTGTTTTTGAGAAAATACTTGATGATGAGATCGAAGACCTGGCTGTCGGAGAAGGCGTAGCCCGCTTTCATGAGCAGTTCTTCGGTTTCCTCCAGAGAGAGTTCGAGGGCCAGGGCGAAGGCGAGGGCCGTCTTTTTCTGGGGCCTGTAGTGAATGTCGCTGAGGATTTTCGAGAAGATTCTCCTGTCGATGCACGCTTTCCTGTAGCACTGCGCGTTGGTCATGCCGGTTTCCCGTATCTTGCGGCAGAGCATCTGAGAAAATGTTTCGTCTTTGATTTTCAGAAGTTTATCAAGATCCTGCGCGACGGTGTCAGGGGAAAGTCCTCTCTGATACAGCGTCATGGGGGCCGAAACGGTGACTTGGCTGACGCTCGTGGGGACGAAATCGGTCCCCCGGGATTCGATGAAAAGAGCGAGATTCGCGCTGAGGGTGCTGTTCATCTTCGGCCTTCCATGACGTGCCGGCGGTTTTTTCGGGGAAAGGATGCGGGAGAGCGCGGGCGGCTTCGGCGGGAGATCTGCCCGGAGAAAGCCCCCGGGAGGCCGGGAGCGTGAGCGGGCCTCCGGAGAAAGCTGTCCGCCGGGCCGGTTCTTCGGCGGCGGGAAAGGCGGGTCTCCGCCTTCGCTCCTGAGCCTGCGCTTTTCCGGTGCGGCCGCCGCAGAAGGTGAAATGCTGGATTATAAAAATATCCTACACTATTAGCTTGGGGCCGTCAACAGGGAAAAGAGTCTTTTTCAAAGAAAACCGCGGGGTTCTTCAGGATCGGGCCCGGAGGGGGCCCCGGGAGGCCCGCAGCCCCCGCTCATGCCCGGAGAGAGGATCCGAGGAGGGCCCTGACGCCTTCCGCCGGGGAGAGACGCCCGCTTCCGGGGGACGGGCCCGGGGGAGCGGCCTTGCCCGCCTCTTTCCCGGGACGCTGGATTTTTCCCGGCGCCTGTGTCAGAGTCTGCCCCCGGACGGGGCGCCGGGCACCCCCTTTTTTCGCGCGGAAGCCCTGCCGGTTCCCCGATCCCCTTCCTCTCTTCTCCATATGATCCGGAGGCGCCGCCGGCCGCAGGGCCCGGGCGGCGAAAGACTGATGCATACCTACGAAGACATCTGCGCCCGCATGCGGGAAAACCCCTCGACCTGGCTTGTCACCGGCTGCGCCGGCTTCATCGGGTCAAACCTGCTGGAACAGCTTCTGAAGCTTGGGCAGACCGTGGTCGGTCTGGACAACTTCCTCACCGGCTACCAGAAAAACCTCGACATGGTGGAGGCTCTGGTGGGGCCCGAGGCCTGGAGGCGCTTCCGCTTCCGCAAGGGCGACATCCGGGATCTGGACACCTGCCGCGAGGTCTGCGCCGGGGTGGACCATGTCCTGCACGAGGCCGCCCTGGGCTCCGTCCCGCGCTCCATCGACGATCCTCTTCTCTCCAACAGCTGCAACATCACGGGCTATCTCAACATGCTGGTGGCCGCCCGCGACGCCGGCGTCAGGAGCTTTGTCTACGCGGCCTCCTCCTCCACCTACGGCGATTCCCAGGAACTGCCCAAGGTGGAAGACCACATCGGCCATCCCCTCTCGCCCTACGCCGTGACCAAGTATGTGGACGAGCTCTACGCCGATGTCTTCGCCCGCTGCTACGGCTTCACCACGGTGGGCCTGCGCTACTTCAACGTCTTCGGCCAGCGCCAGGATCCCTTCGGCGCCTACGCCGCCGTCATCCCCCAGTGGTTCGCCAGCCTCATCCGCCGGGAAACCGTCTACATCAACGGCGACGGCGAGACGAGCCGCGACTTCTGCTACATCGACAATGTGGTGCAGGCCAATTTCCTGGCGAGCTTCGCCGGCGAGGAGGCCAGAAACCAGATCTACAACGTGGCCTTCGGCCAGCGGACCACCCTGAACGAGCTCTTTCTCCTCATCAGGGAGGAGGTGCGCCGCCACAGACCCGAGGTGGCCGATGTCCAGCCCGTGCACCGGGACTTCCGGGCGGGCGACGTGCGCCATTCCCTGGCCTGCATCGACAAGGCGGCCGGAAAGCTGGGCTACAGCCCGGTCTTTGACGTGCGCCAGGGCCTGCGTCTGGCGGGCGACTGGTACGCCGCCAATCTCTAGACCGCAAAAAGCGCGGGAGCGCCTGAAAACGTGTGAGGGCCGTGCCCGGGAAAGGGGCCGGCCCTCTTTTTCGGTCTGAAAAAACTCAGTTTTCCGGGATCGGAGGAAAGATCTCGTCCGGCGGCAGGCGCCCCGCCGCGAGCTGGGCCCGGATGTCGGGCAGCACCTTTTCCACCAGGATTCTTCCGCCCTCCTCGGTGAGATGGACGGCGTCCTGGCGGCGCAGGCGGATCTGCCGTCCTTCCTTGTCCAGACCGTAGGTCTGGAAGCGGCCTCTGGCGTCCGCCAGCATGGGCACGGTGTCCACGAAGAGAGCCCTGGGGCCGCAGCGCCCGCAGGCCGCCTGCTGGAGGGCCGAGAGCAGCCGGATTCTGGAGGAGTAGGGCTCCTTGCCCATGACGGGCAGGCCGATCCAGACAAGCCTCGCGCCCCGGGAAAGCGCCGTGTCCACGAAGCGGTCCGCCCGCTGGCGGTAGAGAACCTGCCAGGAGAAGGTGCCGGTGATGTGCCGCTTTTTTCCGGTAAGAATGTCCTGGCCGTCGTTGGCGCCCAGACAGACCACCACGACGTCGGGATCCTTCGTGCGGATGAGCTCTTCCAGGCGGGCCGGCCAGTCGAAATAGTCCTCCCGGCTGAGCCCGGTGGAGTAGCGGGCGTCCTTGGTGAGCTCGATGCCGGGATCCTTGCCCAGGGTCCGGAACAGCGCGGGCCCCAGGCCCTCCATCATCATGGAGTCGCCCACCAGCAGGACGCGGTGCCTGGGCGCTTCCGCGGGCACTGCCTTCGGGTCCGCCTGTCCGGGAGTTTCGGCGCTCTTCGCCGCGTCGGCCGCCTGTGCCTGGCCGGCCTTGCCTCTGCCGCCCTTTTTTCTGTTTTTCTTCCCGGCTTTCTTTGTTCCGGCTTTGGTTTTTTCGACCGCCGCCGGCTCGGCTTTGGGGGGCTCGGGGGCCACCTGCGGCCGCGGGGGCTCGGGCGGCAAGGGACTGGCGGCGGGCGCCTCCACGGTGCCGATGATGTCCTTCGGCCTCAGCTCCGTCACAAGTCTCGCCTCTCCCTCCGAGAGGGCCGCGAGTCCCGTCGCTTTGGCGACCGATCGCAGCGTCTCCGCCAGGCGGGGCTGATCCAGTTCCTCCAGCAGCGCGGCCGCGCGCTCGGCCCGGCAGAGCAGGAGAAAGAGGAAGCAGAAGACGCAGACGGCAAGGACCCTTGATCCGGTCAGTGTGCCGGTCGTGAGGGAATTCGGCATGGGTGACACTCAGAACTGGAAGTAGATGAAGGGCATGACGCCGTCCGGCCCCATGGCGAGGCAGAGGCTGGCGAGCAGAGCGAGGATCAGGGCCTGCACCGGCCAGGCGCAGCGTTCCTGCAGACTCAGGAAGCCCTGGAAGAGCCGGGGACCCGCGATCTGGATTCCGAAGCCCAGGGCGATGGCGGGCAGCGCCAGCAGCTCGATGCCCTGGCCCGGGAGAGAAGGCGTAGCCATGCGCCGGAAGATCTCGAGGCACCGTTCCATGTCCTCGGCGCGGAAGAAGATCCAGAGCAGAACCACGCAGTGGAAGGTGAGAAGCCAGGAGAAGAAGCGGCCCGCGCGGGCGAGGGCGGGGGAAACCTCCTTCCCGGCCAGCATTTTCATGCGCCAGCGCATGAAAATGTGACTCACCGCGAGGCCCAGGCCGTGCAGAAGCCCCCAGAGGAGAAAGCGCAGGTGCGATCCGTGCCAGAGGCCGCCCAGAAGCATGGTGATGATGAGATTGAGGGAGCGGCTGCCCCGGCGGCTGCCGCCCAGGGGGAAATAGAGGTAGTCGCGCAGCCAGAGGGAGAGGGTGATGTGCCAGCGGTGCCAGAAGTCCCGGAGGCTCAGGGCCAGGTAGGGCGCGTTGAAGTTCTGCGGCAGCCGGAAGCCCATGAGCCTGCCCGTGCCCATGGCCAGATCGGTATAGCCCGAAAAGTCGCAGAAGATCTGGATGGCGTAGGCGTAGACGGCCGTGATGACGGCCCAGGAGGAATGGAACTCGGGCGCCGTGAAGACGTCCCGGACCACATGCTCCGAGAGGTAGCTCGCCAGCACGACCTTCTTGAAGAGGCCGCTCAGAATGAGGGCGAAGCCCTCCTGCAGGGACCGGGAACTGAAATCCCGGTTTCTGAGCTGCGGAAAGAACTGCTCCGTGCGCAGAATGGGGCCCGAGAGCACGCAGGGAAAGAAGGAGACGAAGAGCAGGACGCTGGAAAAGGCATAGGGCCGTCTGCCGGGCTCGCGGTACTGGTCGACGGCGTAGGAGAGCCCCTGGAAGGAAAAGAAGGAGAGTCCCACCGGATAGAGGATCTCCGGCAGCTGAAAATGCCGGGCGAGACCCGCGCCGGGGAAGAGGAGGACCGAGAGGGCGTCCAGGGAGGAAAAGAGAAATTCCGCGTATTTGAAAACGACGAGAAGCAGGATGTGGAAGGCGATGTCGAGGCCGAGCACAAGCCTGCGGCTGCGGAGGGGCGCTTTTGCAAGGGCGTGGAGGCGCTTTGCCGTGGCCCAGTCGGCGGCGGCCACCAGAAAGAGGAGCGGCAGAAAGGAGGGGCCCGCCCAGGCGTAGAAGAAGAGGCTCGAGACAAGCAGAAAGACGCGGGAGGCCTCCCGCCTCTCCTGCAGGAGCGCTCCCCCCGCGAGCACAGCGAGGAAAAAGAGCGCGAACTCCAGGGTGACAAAATTCATGGATCGGTTCCGCCTCAGGATCGCCCGCCGCGTCCGCGCAGGCGGCGGGAAGGCTCATTCTTCCGCGCCGGAAGCCGGACAGGGAAAAGACAAGGCCGTCTGACCGGCACCGTGACGATCACGGCGCGGCAAGGGGAATCATCGCCCTGCGCAATCAGGGGTGACGGATGGAACATGGAGCCTTTTCCTCGGCCTGGGCTTTGCGCCGCTCTGCCTGTCGATGTTTTTCTGAGGCCCGCCGCTGAAATCTTCCGCGGATGAACTGCCGTGATTTTTTTTCGGGCCTGACAGGGCGTCCGGAACGCCGGCGGAACCCCTGCGGTTCAGACACGATGCCAGCCGTCCGCTCCGGGGAGGCTGATTTTCTCCGCAGGCCGTTCTCCGCCCCTTCGATCAGTTCCTTACTACAGGATTCAGGCAGATATCAACAGAAATCGGGTCCGCGGGGCGGTGGAAAGAGCCGGAAAAAGGCTTGCGCGGCAGGAAGAGAAGGGCGAAGCTTCCGCGGATTGTTTCATGTGAAACATCGGGCCCCGCGTTTCCCCCTGCCGGAGGGGCGGCGGGCCCCCGGCCGGTCTCTTGACTCTCTTCCGGCTGAAAGGCACCATCGAAAAAGACAGAGAGCCCGCCGCCTTTTTTCAGCCGGCAGGCGCCCGGGCCCCCAGGGCCCGGGCCGCGCAGGGCTCTCGGGCGGAAGAGAAAGCGGCTGGAGGGAGCATGACAGGCCGGAAATTTCTCAGGCGCGCGGCGCTGGTCTGCCTCGCCGTCGCGCTCGTCCTGGCAGCCGTTTCCCGGCTGGCCGGGCCGGCGCTTCTGCGTCAGGCCCTGGCGGAGGCGGACCGCGTCTCGCGGGCCTCCACGGGCCGTCCCCTGAACTTCTCGGGGCCCGTCTCCTTTTCGCTCCTGCCCCTGCGCCTGAGCTTCGAGGGCCTGCGCTGGGGCGAGGACTCGTCCGTTTTTTCCCTGAGCGCCCGAAGCGGCCAGGCGGCGGTGGCTCTTTTCCCCCTCCTCAACGGCGAGCTGAACATTGACGAGCTCTCCCTGGACGCCCCTGTCCTGCAGTACCGTCCCCGGACCCCGTCCGCGGCCCTGAGCCCCTCGCCGGCCGGGAACCGGGAAAAGGAAAGCGCCGGAGCCGGACGGGAGATGCCCGACGCCTCGGCCATGTCCTTTCCCCTGCGCCTGGACCGCCTCCTCATCAGAGAAGGGAGGATCAGCGTGGAGAGGCCCGGCGGCGACCGTTTGACCCTTTCGGACATCACCCTTTCCCTGCGGGGCGAGGCCGGGGGAAGCTCGGGCGTTCTCGCCTGCGACTTCGCCGCCGCTCTCAGAAAGGCCGGCGGCGAGCTCATGAAGGCCACTCTGGCCGCCCAGGGCCGGGTGGATCTCCGTCTCCCGGACCTTTCCGTCTCAGGACTTCAGCTCACCCTCACCCCCCTGACGGGGCTCTACAGCCCCGAGGCGGGTCCCGTCTCCCTGGACTTCGCCGGCGGGATCTCCCTTGAGACCCGGCGCTTCGCCCTGGACCGCTGCGTCCTGCGCCTGCCCCACGCCCGCCTGTCCCTCACGGGGACCGGGGACTGGGGGGACGCGCTTTCCCTGGACCTGCGCGCGGCGCTTGAGGCGTCCCCGGCCCGCATGCCCCTGCCGGCGCTGGCGGGCATGGAGTCCTTCACCCTGGAAGGTCCCGCCGCGCTGCGGGACGGCGCGCTGGAACTGCCGGCCTTCAGGGCCAGCGTCAACGGGAGCCCCCTGGAGGGCCGTCTGCGTCTGGAGAGCGCGCCCCTGTTCGTGCAGGGCGAGATCCGCTGCCCCTCGCTGGACCTCACGCCCCTGCTCAGTCCCGCTCCGTCCCCGGATCGCCAGAAAAGTCTCTCGGGTCCCAGGGACGAGGGCAGAAACGCCGGCGTCTCTCCCGATCTGGATCTGACTCTCTGGGCGGGAGAGCTCACCTTCCGCAGGCTCGTCCTGCGCGAGGCGGCCTGCACCCTCGCCGGCCAGGACGGCCGCTACGCCGTCACGGCCCTCCGGGCCCTGGTGGACGGCCAGGCGCGGCTCGCGGCCTCGGCCGAGCTCAGTCTTCCCGAAAGAAGCTGGCGGAGCGAAGGGAGCGTCGAGGATCTGGACACCTCCTCCCTGGAGCGGGCCTTCGATCACCCGGTGGCCCTTTCCGCCCTCTGCGATCTGCGCTGGAAGCTCTCCGGCTCCACCGCCGGGGGCAGGGAGTCCGCCCGGGCGCTCGCGGGCGACGGCCGCCTTGTTCTGAGGAATCTGATCATCCCCTCCCTGAACCGGGCCATCAGGGAGAACAGGAATCTGTCGCACATGGGGCTGCCCGCAAGCCTGGACCGGGTGAGCCTTCCCTTCGCCGTGGACGACGGGCGCTGCCGCTGGACGGCGGATCTCGCCGCCCGGGGCCTGAACGGGCGGGGCTCAGGCAGTCTCGGTCTTCTTGACGGCGAGCTTGCCGGGACGGCGGACCTGCAGATGCAGGGTCTGGCGGTGCCGCTGATTTTCCATGGCCCGGTGTCCAGTCCCGCCTGCATGGTGGACGGGGAGCGTCTGGTCCGGAAAAACGGCAGCCGGCTGCTGGGGCTGCCCGGACGAGCCCTGCAGAAGGCGGGCCGGAAGATCAAGGGCATCTTCCGCCAGTAGCCCGACCCGCCGGGGAAGCGCCCCGGCGCGGCCGGAAGAGCGCACGATGAATGGGAAGCCCGAAAAGATCCGGACTTTCCCGGGAGGAATGCTATGAGCACCATTACCTGGCTTGGCCACGCGGCCTTCCGTCTGGAAGACAAGGGCGCGGCCGTGCTGGTCGATCCCTTCTTCACGGATCCGGCCATGGCCGCCCGGGCGGAACAGGGCGGCGTGGATCTGGTCCTTGTGACCCATGACCACAGCGATCACACCGGCGACGCCGCGGGCATCTGCCGGCGCACGGGCGCCCGCCTCGGCGCCATGGTGGAAACGGCGGCCAGACTCCAGAAGGCCGGCGCGCCGGCGGATCGGATCTCCGCCTTCAACATGGGCGGCACCCTCCGCTGCGGCGGCATCGCCGCCACCATGATCCCGGCCTTCCACTCCAGCGAGACGGCCTCTCCCGTGGGCTACATCATCGTCATGCCCGACGGCCTCACCGTCTACCACGCCGGCGACACCTGCGTTTTCAGCGGCATGGCCCTCTGGGGCAAGCTCTTTTCCATCGATGTGGCCCTGCTCCCCATCGGCGGCCACTACACCATGGACGCCGCGCAGGCGGCCATGGCCTGCGGCCTGCTCAAGTGCCGCGCCGTCATTCCCATGCACTGGGGCACCTTCCCCGTCATCGCCCAGAGCCCGGACGAGTTCGTGAAACTCGTCGGAGCCCAGGTCCCGGGCTGTCAGTGTCTGCCCCTCAGACCGGGCGAGAGCGTGGATTTCCAGCGCTAGGCCGGGCCTCCCGCGCCGGCATTCCGGCGCCTTGACAAGAGACCTTCCTTTTGCATAAAGGAAGCCCTGCTGTGTCCGTGGCTCAGCTGGATAGAGCGTTGGCCTCCGGAGCCGAAGATCGGGAGTTCGAATCTCCCCGGACACGCCACTGAAAAAAACAGGCCCCCGCCGCTTTCCGCGGCGGGGGCCTTCTGCCGTCTTTGAGGGGTCGCTGAGGGCTATTTTTCAGGCTTTCCGGTCATGTCGAGACCGAAGCCTTCGCAGAGCGCGAAAATGGCGAAGCCGTACCAGAGCGTGTAGAGGATGTAGAAGACGAGCATGGCGGCCATGAGCACGAAGTGGGCGCCCACGCTGGCCGGCCGGATGCCGTAGAAATTGTTGCCGGGCTCGATGGCCTTGCGGACGACCGTCTCCACGATGCCGGCCTGGGCCACCTTGCCGGCCTTCTGGAGTTCCTGGACGGCGGGGGAGAGGAAATGCCACCAGGCTCTGGCCACGTCCAGAGCGTCGAGGCCGCCGTATCTTTCGGTCACGAATTTCCCTTCGTTGTGGAAGAGATTGTCCGCGTCGCGGCTTGCGCTGAGCAGGAGACGGCCCATGTCCCCGCGCAGATGCACGGGGGTCTGGCCGCGGCGGCGCTCGCCCAGGGAAACCTCCTCGGCGCCGGCCTTTCGGAGGACCTCGACGGCCAGGGCGGCGAGGCTTTCGTCCCGGACGGGCACGGTGATGCTTTCCTCAAAGCCCTGGAGGCGCCTGGCGGCCGCCTGAACCTCGGGGATGAAGTAGGACGAGCCCTTGGAAAGACTGTTGAAGACGTCGTCGGCGTATTCGAGGCCGCTGGTGCGTCTGCCGTCCTCCTCCTTGAGGACGGGCTGCAGGAGCACGACGAAGACGGCGGCGAAGGAAAGGAGCATGACAAGGCCCCGCAGGAAGGGCCGTCGGGCGCGGATCATCATCGCTCCACCCCCTCTCTGAGCTTGCCGAGATTGAGCACGAACCTGCTGCAGACCCAGACACCGAAGAAGCCGACGACAGCCCAGAAAATGAAGTTGCCGGCGATTTCCATGGCATCTGTGGCGGATGCCGGCCAGTCGAGCACCTCCATCTCGCAGAGACGCTTGGGCAGAACCGAGATGCGGTTGATGAAGCCCGAGATGATGGAGACGGCGTAAAAGCCGCGGATGTGCACGTCGCTGACGACCCTGGTCGTCAGGGCGCCTATCTGAATGCCCAGGAGGGAGCCTAAGAGCATGCCGATGGCCAGGGTGTAGAAGACATAGCCGTAGACGGCGTACTGGCCCACGGCGGCGAAGCCCGCCGTGAAGATAATCTGAAAGATGTCCGTGCCCACGGTGGTCATGGAGGAGACGCCGAAGACGTAGACGAACATGGGGAAGGTGACGAAGCCGCCGCCCACGCCCATGATGGCGGCGAGCAGGCCCACCACGAAGCCGCCGCCGGCGATGATCCAGCCCGAAATGGTCCGGCCGCCCGGGATCACGCGGCGGTCGAAGGGGATCATGGGCGGCAGGTGGACGCTCTGGAGCTTCCTGGCCAGGGGCAGAAGCTCCAGGGAGGCCTCGGCCCGGGCCTGTCCGCCTCCGGCCGCGTGCCGGCTTCTGAGGAAGTCCAGCAGGGAATAGACGCCGAGGAAACCCAGCAGAATGGCGTAGACCGAAGAGATGAAGAGTTCCGAGAGGAGGGGGTTGGCGTCGTAGAGCCCCTTGTTGATGGCGCCGCCCGCGAAAGTGCCGAAGATGGACCCGAAGAGAAAGGCCATGGCCAGCCGGACGGAGACATGACCGAGCTTGCTGTGCACGGTGGAGCCCATGATGGCCTTGGCGAAGATGTGGAAGAGGTCCGTGCCCACGGCCAGGATGCCCTTGACCCCCATGGCCATGAGGGCCGGCGTGATGATGAAGCCGCCGCCGGCGCCGATGCAGCCGGTGATGAGGCCGGCCGCGAGTCCCAGAGCGATGGAGGAGAGGAAGATGGTCGTGGTGTAGAAGGCGGGCGCGTAGGCGCTCCTGCCTCCCAGCATTTCGTGGCCGCCCGCTTCCGCGAGACAGCAGGCGAAGATGGGCAGCGCCAGAAGCAATAGCAAGATCAGGCGCTTCCGGTTGGCGAGAATGGAGGTGGAGACTTCCAGATCCCAGCGGGCGTAGGCCTGTGCGCCGCTGAGCAGGAAAGAGTAGAGTGTTCGGCCGATCTGCATGGAATCCCCTTGTGAGCAGGAGGGCTTGTCCGTCCTGCTGTGAAAGGTGAAACAAAGAGGGAAAAAAACCGCGGAAACTCGTTCCGGGTCTCCCTGGTCATGGAGACAACAGACTACATTAACTGATAAAACTTTTTGGTTCAAGGGGGCTGGAAAGCTTTGGTTCGCTGCCGGACGGCTTTTTCGTCCGGGAAAGTTCCTCTCAGAGGGGCGGATCACACAGAAAAAAGCCCCGTCCGGGGCCTGGGAAAGGCCGGGGACGGGGCGTTCTTTGCGGCGTTGTTTCAGGGGGTAAGGGAGGCTGGGGCGGGTGCGGACAGGACGCTTTCGCCGCCTGCCTTCCAGGGAGACCCGGGAGGCGGCCGGAAACGATTTTCCGGTCTGAGATCGGGGCGCGCAGGCTCAGCGCAGATCGAGAATTCTGTGTGTCTGAAGGGAAAGGCGGCAGTCGCGGGCCAGGCAGAGCTCCACGCAGATCCTGGTGGCTTCGGGGCTCAGGCTGAGGGGCTGGAGGCAGACGCGGTCCTTCGGAAGGGCCGGGAGGAAGGGCTCGAAAAAGGTGAAGTCTTCCTCTGCTGCCACGGGGATTTTGATCTCGTCGGCCAGGGCCCAGTTTTCGGGGAGAGGGGGCTTCGCGCGCTTGGGAGAGAGGGTGATCCAGAGGCTTTTTCTGATCTCCCCGGGGAGGGGCATGGGCCTTGTGCCGCTTGTCTCAATCTGCGCGCTGAAGCCCGCCCGGACGAGCCCGCGCAGAAAAGGGACAATCTCCTGCTCGAAGGGCTCGCCGCCCGTGAGGACGACCCGCCGCACGGGGCCCGCCATGGCGAGGACCCCGGCTGTGAGCCATTCTTCTCCCGCCAGGGTCCAGCGGGGATCGGAGCCCTCCTTGGCGAGGACGAGGGGACTCTCGTCGGGGAGCCTGGCGGCCCGGTCCGCGGAGAGGGCGTAGCCCGTGTCGCACCAGGGACAGCGGACGCCGCAGCCCTGGAGGCGCACGAAGACCGCCGGCGTGCCGCTGCGGCAGCCCTCGCCCTGGAGGGAGAGAAAGACTTCGTTGACGCGGAGTCCGGGCATGGCTCAGGCGTCCTTTTCCCAGCTGGCGCAGTTGTTTTCGGTCTCGTAGACCGTCACCCTGCGCACGAAGACCCGCCGGCCCAGGCCCGTCCGCTCCAGAACGGCCGGGAAGAAGTCCGTGGCCAGCCAGGCCGCCATGTTCTCCGCCGTGGGATTGAAGGGCACGGGACAGATGGAGCCGTCGTCCTCCAGCAGGGCCTGGAGCCGGGCGCAGAGGGGGTCCTTGTCGTAGAGCAGGGTGCGGTGGTCCCAGGCCTCGTCCAGGGCGCCGAAGAGCAGCTGCTTCACCTCCCCGAAGTCCGCCACCATGCCCAGTTCGTCCAGTTCCGGGGCCGAGAGGGTGAGGCAGATCTGATAGTTGTGGCCGTGGAGCCGCTCGCAGCGGCCGCCGTAGTCGTAGAGGCGGTGGGCGGCGGAAATGCAGTGCCGCCGGGTAATGTGCATCATGGTTTCTCGCGCTGTTCCAGGGGAAAAGTCGGGGAGGGAGGCCTGAAGGACGCCCGTCCGCGGAGGGCCGGGGCGGGGAGCGGTCACTTTTTTTGTGTGACGGAAGCGATCAGGCGGAGGAAAAAAACAACGGGCCTTCGCCGAAGCGAGGCCCGCTGGACAGAGAATGACCGGACAGGAGAAGCCTACTCGCCTTCTTCGGCCGCTTCCTGTTTGCCGTAGCCCTTCAGACCGTACATGGTCGTGGAGCCGGAAGACCAGTACTCGACGACTTCCGCCTTGACGAGATCGCTGAGGATTTTTTTCACTTCGCGCGGTTTCTTGTCGGGGAAGAGTTCGAGGAAGTCCTTGAAGTAGTGTTTGGATTTAACCTTGGATTTCGCCTTCAGGTATTCAACGATGACTTCTTTCTCGTCAGCCATGGCAAACTCCGTGGCCGGGGCGGCCTGAGGCCGCCCCGGCGCTTGCATGAAAGGAATGGGTTAGAACTTGAACTGGGTGCTCTGGCGCCAGGTGTAGTAGGCCGGATCACGGAAGTCATCAATGAGATGATGCGTGAACTTGAGGCCGGTCACCTTGAAGAAGTCCTGCCAGCCGATGCGTTCGGCCCAGTCGCCCAGGCGCTCGTACTTGCGGGCGTTGGCGGCGTAGGCATCCACAATCTTCTTCACGGCGGCGGTCAGGGACGGCCAGCGCGGAGGCTCGTTGGGGATGTAGGCCACGACGACCTTGGAGAACTTGGGGAAGGACAGGCGGTTGGAGACCTTGCCGCCGACCATGATGGCGATGCCGTCGCCTTCCTTGTCGGCGATGGGCAGAGCCTGGCACATGGTGTAGCAGTTGCCGCAGTACATGCAGCGGTCTTCCTTGATGGCGATGGAGTTGACCTTCGCGCCTTCAAAATCGACCTTGGTGGGACGCACGGCGGCCATGGGACACGCGGCGACGGCCAGGGGGATTTCGCAGAGCTTGTCACACCACTTGTGGTCGATCATGGGCGGTTTGCGGTGGATGCCCACGAGACCGATGTCGGAGCAGTGCACGGCGCCGCACATGTTGATGCAGCAGGCCAGGGAGATGCGCAGGGGGGCGGGCAGACGCATGTTTTTGAATTCTTCAAAAATGGCGTCCATGACCACCTTCACCGGGCCGGTGGAGTCGGTGGCCGGGGTGTGGCAGTGCAGCCAGCCCTGGGTGTGCACGGTGTTGCTGATGCCGGCGCCGGTGCCGCCCACGGGGAACTTGTAGGAGCCCGCGGCGAATTTTCTGGAGTCCAGGTCGGCCTTGAGGGCTTTGGCGGTGTCCAGATCCTCGACCATGAACTCGATGTTGTTGCGGGTCGTCCAGCGGACGAAGCCGCCGCAGTACTTGTCGGCGATGTCGCACACTTCGCGGATGGCGGTGATGGACATGGTGCGGGTGCCGGCGCAGCGGACGGTGTAGACCTTGTCCCCGGATTCGGCCACATGCAGGAGCAGGCCGGGTTCCAGAATTTCATGGTACTGCCACTTGCCGAAGTTCCTGGCAATGACAGGCGGGAACATGGAATCGTATTTCTGGGGGCCGATATCGGAGATACGGCCTTCCATGGGTTTCTGCGGATTGTATCCGGAGGAGATGAAAGCCATTGTGTCTTCCCCTTAAAACTAGCGTTGATGACGGGAGCGGTAGTCGTCGAGATCGCGTTTGAAGCCGCCGGGCACTTCGTCTTCCTTGAAGAAGATGTAGGGGTTGTTGCGGGGTTCCTTCACATGGAAGGCTTCGGCTTCGACGCCGGTCACATCGAGCAGCTTCTGGAAGGAGGCGCGTTTCATCAGCTCGCCGAGACGCTCGCGGTTCTTGCCTTCTTCAATCCACCAGTCCCAGATGTTTTCGATGATTTCCTTCACTTCGTCGTAGGGGGATTCCACCGTGACGAAGGGAACGAGGAGGGAGCCCATCTGGGCGCCGTCGACGACGGGGGCCTTGGCGCCGCAGAGGACGCTGGCGCCGCGTTCGTCACCGATGCGCAGAGCGCGGGGCATGGTGTCGATGCAGTGCATGCAGCGCACGCAGTTGGGGTTGTCGATGGTCAGGGTCTGGCCGTCCCATTTCATGCAGTGAGAGGGGCAGCGGTCAATCACTTCGGCCTGGATGTCGAACTTGCCCCAGTCGCGGCCGGAATGAGCGCCGGCGTTGGGAACGAATTCGCCGCCCACATAGGCTTTCACGGCGTCCTGATCAATCTTGATGTCGTCACGCCAGGTGCCGACGACGGCGAAGTCGGAACGCGCCATGGCGCAGACGCAACCGTTGGGACAGCCGTCGAATTTGAACTTGAATTTGTAGGGGAAGGCGGGACGGTGCAGTTCGTCCTGGTAGTCCTGGGTCAGCTGGTAGCAGATGTCCTGGGTGTTGTAGCAGGCGAACTCGCAGCGAGACATGCCCATGCAGGCCGCGGGGGTGCGCAGGTTGGAGCCGGAACCGCCCAGGTCGTTGTTCATTTCATGGGTCAGCTGATAGAAGACTTCTTCCAGCTGCGGGGTGGTCGTGCCGATGAGAACGATATCGCCCGTGGAACCGTGCATGTTGGTGAGGCCGGAGCCGCGCAGATCCCAGATGTCGCAGAGCTGGCGCAGGAAGGCCGTGCTGTAGAATTTGCCCGAGGGCTGGGCGACACGCATGGTGTGGAAATGCGCCACGCCGGGGAACATTTCGGGCTGGTCGCAGTACCGGCCGATGACGCCGCCGCCGTACCCGAACACGCCGACGATGCCGCCATGTTTCCAGTGGGTTTCTTTATGTTCGTAGCTCAGTTCCAGCAGACCGAGGAGATCTTCGCAGCAGTCCTGAGGAATCTGGTAATCCAACCCCTTCGGGTTTTCAGCGCGATAGGCCGCCTCTTGTTTGATGTCGGACACAACGCTCGGCCAGGGGCCCTGTTCCAGCTGGTCCAACAAGGGGGTTTCAAATTTCATTACCTACCTCCACGTGGTTTGGGCAATATCGTTTTTTGTGGCCTTCACAGGTCTGCAGAAGATGTCCGGTCCGTGCGAGGGGGCCCGGCTGACTGCCAGACTTAGGTCAACGACTAGCAGAAGCGTAGCCAATTTCTAGGCTTTTGGCAACTGCTATCCAGGATTTCACAAGGGACCGCGCGCGGAAAAAACGGCTTTTCCGCGGGCTTTTCGACCCGCTCCTTGTGAAAAACCGGACGAGCCGGAGAAGCCCTCTCTTTTCCCCCTCCAGGGACTGCCGCGTGAACGACGGGGAACCGCTGGAGGCCTGGGGATCGCCTCTCCCGGAGGCGCCGGACCGGCCGGCCAGGCGAAGAAAAAGGTGGATCTTCGAAAAGGCGCATCGGCTTGCCCGGAAGAGCTCAGCCATGCGATGATGG
>CAZFTQ010000030.1:0-2042 GCA_964522365.1 uncultured Desulfovibrio sp.
GACGGACTTGAACCGCCAACCTAGTGATTAACAGTCACCCGCTCTGCCGATTGAGCTATTGGGGAACGATGAGCAACGGGGAGTCTTTTACGCAAGGCGCCCGTTGCTGTCAAGACAAAAGCGGGAAAATTTTTGGGCTCAGGCCTCAGCAGAGCCGTTTCTCCTGCCCCTCCGGGACCACGGGCAGGCCCGCCAGCTTCCGGCGGAGCATGTCCAGGGCGCAGCCCGCGCTGCGCTCGCGCACCCGGCTTCTGGGGGGATTGCTTCCCAGAGGCTGCAGGCGGCGGAGAAAGCACTCCTCTTCCGTGCTCAGGGCTATCCAGACGAGGCCCACGGGCTTTTCCCTGCTGCCTCCGCCGGGACCGGCCACCCCCGTGATGCCGATGCCGAAATCCGCGCCGGAAAGCTTCCGCACGCCCTCGGCCATGGCCCTGGCCACTTCGGGGCTCACGGCGCCCTTCCGGGCTAACAGGTCCTCCGGCACTCCCAGGAGCTTCGTCTTGGTTTCATTGGCGTAGGTCACAAGGCCCGTGCGGAAGACCGCGCTGGATCCGGGGATGTCCGTGATGCGCTTGGCGAGGAGGCCCCCCGTGCAGGACTCCGCCGTGGCCACCTCCAGTCCGCGGGCCGTGAGTTCCCGGACCACCATGTCCTCCAGACCTGGCACATCGACGCCGTAGACCGCGTCGCCCAGAATTCTCCGCACTTCCCCGACCGTCGCGTCGGCCATGGCCGCGGCCTGGCTTTCCGTGGCCGCCTTGGCCGTGACCCGCACATAGACCTCGGCGTGGGGTCCCAGATAGGTGGCCACCGTGGGATTGCTCCCGGCGCAGAGATCCCTGAGCCGCAGGGCGGCGTCGCCCTCGCCCTGCCCGAAGGTGCGCACGATCCGCGAGACGAGGCAGGCCGAGGTCCTGGCCCTGAGCAGGGGGAGAACCGAGTCTCTGAACATGGGCTCGAGTTCGCCGGGGGGCCCGGGCAGCAGGACGACGAGGCCGCCGTTTTCCGTGGGCACGGCGCAGCCCGGCGCCGTGCCCCGGGGGTTCGGGAGAATGACGGCGCCTTCGGGGAAGCGGGCCTGGCTCAGCTGGTTGGGCCCCATGTCCCTGCCCTGGAAGAAGTCCCTGAGTCCGGCCGCGATGTCCTCGTGGAGGACGAGCTTCTTTCCCAGCACCGCGGCCGCCGTGCTCTTGGTGAGATCGTCGTCCGTGGGGCCGAGACCGCCCGTGGTGATGACCACATCGCTGCGGGAAAGAGCCCGTCCGAGCTCCTCGGCGAGGCGGCCGGGATTGTCGCCCACCACGCTCGTGTGGCAGAGATCCACGCCCAGGGCCGCCAGTTCCCTGGCCAGGAAGGCCGCGTCCGTGTTGACCGTGTGGCCCAGCAGAAGTTCCGTGCCGACGCCGATGATTTCAGCCTGCATGGTCTGATCCTCAGGGTGTCTTCTCTCAGAGGGAGGGCAGGAGATCCGGATAGTCCTTGCTCTTGAAATGCTTGTAGAAGAGCTTGGCCTTGCGGAGACTGCCGGAGGTGGTCACCACCATGTAGAGGGAGTCCTGGAGGCGGATGAAGACATCGCCGTCCGTGCCGTCGAAGTTCCGGTAGGGGAAGCTGCCGGTGTCGTTGCGGAAGACGGGCTCCTGGGTGGCCTTGTACTGCTGGGCGAAGCACCTGGTGATGGCGGCCAGGTCCGCGCCGCCGTTGTTGCCGACCATGGTGGTGAGCAGCGTGTCCCTGTTTTTCGTGGCGAAGACGCAGATGTCGATGGAGGACGAGCTGCTTTCGCGCAGGCGCTGCCAGGCGTCCGGGAGTTCCACCGAGAAATACTCCGTGTCCACCGTTTCGGCCCTGAGAACGCCCGGGCAGAGAAAGAGGAGGCAGAGAAGGAGAGAGCAGAGGCGCGCCATGGATTTCCTCCCGGGAGGACGGCAGAAAAGGAAGCGGCGGACCCGCGGGCCCGCCTGAGGCCTGCTTGTATGCCAGAACGGCCCGCCTGGCAAGCCCGGCTCCCCGGGCAGGCCATGAGCGCCGCGTGAGGGAGG
>CAZFTQ010000030.1:2142-26224 GCA_964522365.1 uncultured Desulfovibrio sp.
GGCGGGCAGGCCGGCGTTTCGCCCTTCACGCGATCGCCCGCGCGCAGGGCCCTCTTTCGGGAAACATTGCTTTCAGAGGACATTTGTCACTTCCGGCCGCAGGAAAAGGTTCTATAGTGGAAAGTATGGCGTCTACCCGGCCGGCGTCGGCAGTTCAGCCGTTGTCCAGCGCCGGCGGACAGCCAGGGAGAAAACAATGATGTACTGCAATCAGTGTCAGCAGACGGCTGGGGGCAGAGCCTGTACCCGGGCCGGTGTCTGCGGGAAGACAGACGCCGTGTCCCGTCTGCAGGACGGCCTTGTGGCGGCCCTGCGTCGTCTGGCCTTGGTTCATGTCCGGACGTCCGAGGCCGGGCAGCGGGATTCGGTGGCTGACGATCTGCTGCTGTCCGGCCTTTTCGCCACCCTTACCAACGTGAATTTCGACGAGGCGGATCTGAAGGACAGACTGGCGGCCGTGCTCCGGAAACGGGCCGGACTGGCCGCGGCCTCCGGCTGCGCCTGCCGGGACGAAGCCCTGGCCGAAAGCGGGGATCCCGAGGCCTTTCTGGCCGCGCTCCCCGAACCCGGGCCCCTGGCGGCGGATCCCGATACGGCCTCGGCCATGGCCGTTCTGCTGTACGGCCTCAAGGGTGTCGCCGCCTACGCCTGGCACGCGGCGGCCCTGGGAAAGAAGGACCCCGATCTGACGCTGAACCTCGCGAAGCTTCTGGCGGCCGACCCTTCCGACGGGATCGGACGGTCCCTGAGCGACTGGCTGGGGCTCTGCCTCAGATGCGGCGAGCTCAATGTCCGGGCCATGCAGCTTCTGGACGCGGCCAACACGGAGGCCTACGGGGATCCCTCTCCGGCGCGGGTTGCGCTGGGCCCCAAAAAAGGTCATTGCATACTCATAAGCGGGCACGATCTCAAAGACATGGAGGCTCTTCTCCGGCAGACGGAGGGCACGGGCATCCAGGTCTACACCCACGGCGAGATGCTTCCGGCCCACGGCTATCCGGCCCTGCGGGCCTTCCCGCATCTGGCGGGCCACTTCGGCACGGCCTGGCAGAACCAGCGCAGGGAACTTCCCGCCTTTCCGGGTCCCGTTCTTTTCACCACCAACTGCATCCAGGACCCTTCGGGCTACGCGGACAGAGTCTTCACCTCGGGCGTCACGGCCTGGCCCGGCTGCGTCCATTGTTCCGGCGGAGATTTCTCCCCGGTCATTGAAAAGGCCCTTTCCCTGCCGGGCTTCGCCGCGGACGAGGATCGGGGCAGCGTTCTCACGGGCTTCGGCCGCGCGGCGCTCCACGGCGCCGTGCCCGCCGTCCTGGAGGCCGTGAAAAAGGGCGAGGTGCGCCATGTCTTTCTGGTGGGCGGCTGCGACGGCGCCTCCCCCGCCAGAGGCTATTACGAGGAATTTGTGGCCAAAGCGCCCGCTGACACCCTCATTCTCACCCTGGCCTGCGGCAAGTTCCGCTTCTTTGACAAGGACCTGGGGACGGCGGGCGGTCTTCCGAGGCTCATTGACGCTGGCCAGTGCAACGACGCCTACGCCGCCGTCTGCCTCGCGCAGGAACTGGCGGCCGCCTGCGGGTGCACGGTGAACGATCTCCCCCTGAGTCTGGTGCTCTCCTGGTACGAGCAGAAGGCCGTGGCCATTCTGCTGAGCCTGCTCCATCTGGGGGTGAAAAACATCCGCCTCGGCCCCACGCTGCCGGCCTTCGTGAGCCCGGCCATCCTGTCGGTGCTCGCGGAGAACTGGGGCATCAGGCCCGTCACCACGCCGGAGGCCGATCTGGCGGCCTGTCTTGCCGGAAACTGAGAAGCTGCGACCCTGAGCGATTCCCGGCGCCGCCGGGAGGAGGGGACCATGCGCAACATAGACTGTTCCGATGCCGGCCGCGTGCTTCAGCTGCGGCGCGTGGAGCTCTTCGCTCCCCTGCAGGCGGCCACTCTGGCGCGTCTCGCCTCCAGAGCCCAGCTGCAGGAATACGCGGCCCAGGAGATCCTGCAGGAAGAGGGGGCGGAAGCCGGCCATTTCTTCGCTCTGGTCCGGGGCCAGGTGAAGATCGTCCACCGCACGGGCACCGGCCGGGAGCACCTCATCCATGTGGTCTCCGAAGGCGCCACCGTGGGCGAGGCCTGCATGTTCCGGCAGAAACTGTGGCCGGCCACGGCCGTGGCCCAGGAAAACTGCCTGGTCCTGCGCATCCCCAGAGACGATCTCCTTTCCTGCGTGCGGTCGGATCCGGAGCTGGCGGAAGGGCTTCTGGGGGCCATGTCCCTGCGCGTGCGCATGCTCGTCAAGAAACTGAGCAACCAGGGCGTGGACGCATCCCGCCGGGTGAGCCGCTACATCCTCCACAGGGCCCTCATCGAGCAGAGCCGGACCTTCACTCTCAAGGTTTCCCGGGAGGAAATGGCCAACATGCTGGGCATAGCCAGAGAGACCCTCTCCCGGGTGCTCTCGCGCCTCGTGAACGCCGACATCCTGACCGTGCAGGGCCGGGAAGTGACTGTGCTGGACCGGGCCCGTCTGGAGGACCTGGCCGCCTGGGAGTCCGGCAGCAGAGAGGGTTCCTGATCCCGGAGAAGCGGAAGAAGGCAAAAAAAGAGCCGTGCGGACACTGCCGCACGGCTCTTTTTCTGCTTTGTACGGGGAGGACGGCCCGGGAGAAGGGGCTCAGCCCTGAACGCCTGTGGCCGCTTCTTCGTCCACGACCCAGATGAGATCGCCCACCGCGGGGTGGACGTACTGGGCGGGGAGTTCGGGCTTGTCGAGGAGATTGAGGGCGCGCCTGAGCACGTCGTGCTTGTCGCAGCCCGTGACCAGGAACATGCAGCAGCGGGCGTTGTTGAGGACGGGCAGGGTCATGGTGAGGCGGTCGGCCTTGCGCTCGGGGACATACTGGTCGATGACCAGACGATTCGTGGCGGAGAGTCCGGGCGAATTGGGGAAGAGGGAGGCCGTGTGGCCGTCTTCGCCCATGCCCAGCAGGATCATGTCAAAGCGGGGCACTTCGCCTTCCTTGAGGCTGAATTCCTGACGCAGGATCTGCTCGTAGTCCAGAGCCGCCTGTTCGGGATCCCTGTCGCCGCGCATGCGGTAGTACTGGCTGCAGGGCACATAATTGAGCAGTTCGCGGCGGGCCATGCCGTAGTTGCTGTCGGGATCGTCCGGGGAGACACAGCGCTCGTCCGCCCAGAAGACGGAGATTTTCTCCCAGGGCAGCGCTTCGACCCAGTCGACGCGGCTCAGCAGGCGGAAGAGGGGGATGGGCGTGCTGCCCCCGGAAATGGCCATCCGGAAGCAGCCCCGTTCGCTGACGGCCTCGTCGCAGGCGGCGGAGATGATGTGGGCCGCCCGTTCTGCCATGGCGTCCGGATCTTTGTGGATATGCAGGGAAAGATGGATGGTGCGACTGAGTGTCTGCATCTGACATGCCTCCTTGAACACGTGGCAGAGAGTATGCCATCAATCGGGGCCACTGGGAAGAGTCCACGCGGGCCTTCCGGGGAAAAGAGGGGTGCCTGCGGGACCCCCGGGGCGCGCCTTGGCGCCTGAAAGGTCCGTCAGTCCGGGTCCCTGCGTCCCTGCGCGCGCCCGCGCAGGGACGGGCTCTGCATTCCGTCGGGGCAGCCTCCCAGGGCGGGTCCTGAGAAGCGCAGCTTGCCCACGCGCAGGGGCCGCGCCGTGAGGGGCCGGGCCGGGGGCAGATCCAGGCGGAGGAGGCTCAGCGCGCAGAGGCAGGCGGCGAGGGGTCCGCGCAGGGGCCGGCCCGGCTCGAAGAAGCCCCGCAGCGGGCCCGGTGGATCCGTGCGTTTCCCCGCCCGCGGCGGGGAACGCAGGGGGAGGAAGAGGGCGCCTCCGCCCGTGAGCCGGCCTTCCCGCAGACCCAGCAGCCGGCGCGCCGCGGCAGGGGCCGCCAGGGCCGTGAGGGGCGGGAGAAGGGATCCCTCCCCCGAGAGCTTTGCCCGCAGCAGGGGCGCGAGAGCGGGGAGGGAGCAGCTGTTCCAGAGCAGGAGGGCCACGCCCCGGGAGGCCACCCGCCGCGCCTCGTCCAGGGCGGCCTGCACTCTGTTTCCGCCCGTCCCCCGGTCGAGGCGCAGGAGGGCGTAGTCAAAGGAGCCGTCGGCGTAGGGGAGCAGATCGGTCTGAGCCGGGTCGACGAGGTAGCTGTTTCCCAGACCGGCCCGGCAGGCATCCCTGAGAGCCGGCCAGGGCTCGCAGCCCGTGAGGTCGAAGCCCATGGCCCGCAGGCAGGGCTGGAGTCTGCCGGATCCGCAGGCGATTTCCAGAAGACTGCGGCCCGGGGCCTGCCAGGGCGCCAGAAAGCGGCGCAGAAGGGCCTCCTGGGCTGCCAGCACCAGGCGGCCCTGAAGGCTTTCCTCCCAGGCGAACAGGGCCCGGGCGCGTTCTTGCGTCTCCGGCAGGGGCATGGCTTTTTTTCCGCTCTCTACCAGTCCCCGGCGGCGGTGCCCCGGACGGGGGAGAGATCGTCGCGCCCGGGCCAGTCCGCGGGATCCCGGGAAAGCCCGCTCAAGGTACGGCCGCGCACCTCGAAGTTTTCCCGAAGCCACCGGAAGAAGGAAAAGATTCTGGAGAAGACCCGGTCCGCGGAGGCCGCGTCCGGCACCTGGGGGGATCCCCCGGGCATGAGCTCCGAGGAATGCCAGAAGAGACAGAGCACGGGCGACTTTCTTCTGACGATGAGGCGCGCGCAGAGCCGCATGACCGCATCCGTGTGCCAGAAGGGATTGGCGCTCACGGCCGCCAGAAAGTGGAAGCTGTCCTTTTTCGGGCAGCGCCGGAAAAGGGCCTGCCAGAGTCCGGGGAGGCCGGGCAGGGGGCAGATCTGGGTGAGGGGCACTTCGAGGAGGCCCGAATGCCGGCCCAGGGGGCGCCAGGGCTGGGCGGGGGCCAGAAAATGGTCCGCCCCGCCGGCGAAGGCCCGCAGGGGACAGACGGAGCTGTCCGCCAGGATGCCGCGCTCCGCCAGAAGCGGAAAGAGCTCCTTTTTCAGATCCCAGCGGCCCATGCGGAAGCTCGTGAGCCCGGCCCCCTGAAAGGCCCGGCCCGCCGCGAGGAGACTGTCCAGACGGGATTCCAGGAGATCCCGCCCGAGCAGGTGCGTGCGGACCGGGGTCCCGGGGCAGAAGATCTCGTCCGATTCATAGGGCGGGGTGCTCCAGTGGTGGAGATGGGCGCCTATCTCGGCGCCGCAGTGATCCCGCATGTACTCGAGGGTCCGGCAGGCCTCGGGGTCGGTGAAGACCGGATGGGCGCAGAGCAGGGTGAGGGGAAAGCCGAGCTCCCTGGAAAGGGGAGCCAGGCGCCTCAGGGCGGCCACATTGCGGACGGTGGTTCCGCGGCGGCGGTAGCGGCCGGAAAAGAGGCCTTCCTCCTCCACGTCCATGGTGACGACGACGCTGAGGGGGTGTGAATTCTGAGCTTGCAGCATGCCCCCGAATCTAGCCGAAAAGAGACGCCCGCGCAATGCCGGGGATCCTCCTTGCCGGCGGGATCTCTGCACAAGCGCCCTCCTTGCCTTCTGTCAGGGGGGATCGTACACTGACGGTTCAGCCCCGGCTTCAAGGATTCCGGGGCGCTCCCTTCGGAGGTATCACATGGCGCGGCTGCGCACCGTCTTTCTTCTGGAAGATCTCTGCTTCGGCGGCACCCAGCGGCAGAACCTGGAGCTCGCCCTGCGGCTCGACCGGGACCGTTTCGAGCCCGTCCTCCTCACCCTGACGGGCGAGACGGATTTCGATGCCCGGGTCCGGGCGGGGGGCCTGAGGCTCGTCCACATGGGAGGAAGCCGCCGCGTCGATCCCTTCTTCTTCCTGCGCCTGCCGGGCTTTCTGAAGGCTCTTTCCCCGGACATTCTCGTCCCCTGCACGGCGCTGCCCAACATCTGGGGCCGTCTCTGGGGGCGCCTGAGCCGGAAGGAAAACGGCTGCCGTCCCGTCATCGTGGGCACGGTGCGCGGCGGCGGAGGCCCGAAGCGCCAGCACGAGCGCCTGCTCTGGCGGCTCGCGGATCATCTCGTCTGCAACAGCGAGGATCTTGCCGTCCGCCTCCACCTGCTGGGCGTGCCCGCCCGCCGGGTGAGCTTCATTCCCAACGGCGTGGACACCGCGCGCCTCGCGCCGCGTCCGCCGCTTCCCTCGGAAAGATCGCCCCTCATCCTCTGTCTCGCCCGGTACTGCGAGGACAAGGATCACGCGACCCTCCTCCGGGCCTTCGCCCGGGTCCATGCCGCCTGTCCCTCCGCCCGCCTGCGTCTGGCGGGCGACGGCCCCTGGGCCGCGAAGGTGCGGGCGCTGGCGGCGGCTTCTCCCGCGGCGTCCGCCATCGAGGTCCTGCCCGGAACGCAGGATGTCCGTCCCCATCTCGCCCAGGCCGCGGTCCTCGCCCTGTCCTCCGTGCGCGAGGGCACGCCCAATGTGCTTCTGGAGGCCATGGCCTGCGGCCTGCCCGTCTGCGCCACGGCCGTGGGGGGCATCCCCAGACTCGTGGAGGAGGGGAAAACGGGCCTGCTCAGCCCGGCGGGGGACGACGGGGCCCTGGCGGCGGGCCTTCTGCGCCTGATCGGAGACGGGGCTCTCGCCGACGCCATGGGCAGGGCGGGCCGGGAGCTTGCCGTGCAACGCTATTCCTTCGCCGCCATGGTGCGGGCCCACGAGGTCCTCTTCAGCCGCCTGGCGGAAGGGCTGCGGGGGAGGTCCGCATGAGGCGACCCGCCGGAATTCTTCTTGTTCTCTGTCTGCTCGCCTTCTTCCGCGCTCCCGCCCTGGCCGCGCCGCAGGAGCGCGCCGAGGTCTGGACGGGCAGCATTCTCACGGCCACGGTGACGGCCGGCGTCTGCTTCCGGCCCGACGGCATCCTGCGCGGGGTCTTCCTCCTGAAGCACAAAAACGGCGCTGTGGATGTCTACCACATGTACGGCGGCATGAGCGAGGACGGCGAGATCACGGCCCGCCACGGTTCGGGCCATTCCTTCACCGGGCGCTTTGAGGACGACGGGACCGTCAAGGGCTCCTTCCGCCTCAGCAGCGGCCTGAAATTTTCCTACACCGGCAGACGGCGCCTGGACGCCCCCGTGACGGACGACTGCGCCCCCCTGCCCGAAAGACCCTGACCTTTTTCGCGGGCGGCCGCCCGCTTTTTCCGGCTTTCCGGGCCGGACCACGGGAGTTCCTCCATGTGGCTGTTCCTTCTTCTTGCCGCCCTGGCGGGGCCGGCCCTGCTCTTTCTCCTGGCCCGGGGCGGCCGCGCCCTGCGCGGCGCCCAGGCGGAGCCTCTGCCGGTGCCGGATCGCTGGCCCTCGGTGGGGCTCATCGTGCCCTGCGCCGGCAGTCACCCGGACATGGAGCGGGCCCTGCGCTCCCTGCTCGGCCAGAACTACGCGGGTCCTGTCCGGCCGGTCTTCGTGACGGCCACGGATAACGAGCCCGCGGCCGAGCTCATCGCCCGCCTCCAGGCCGATTTTCCTGATCTGCGCCACGAGACCGCCGGCAAAGCCGTGGGCTGCGGCCAGAAAAACTGGAATCTTCTCCGGGGCGTCGCCGCCCTCGAAGGCGGCGTGGACATCTACGTCTTCTGCGACAGCACCCATCTGGCCTCCCCGGATTTCCTGAGCCGTCTCACGGCGCCCCTCGCCGCGGGCGAGGCCCTGTTCACCACGGGCTACCACGAGGTGGTCCCCGGGGACCGCGAGGCCGTCACCCTGGCCTACGCCTTCTGCGTCCTCGCCATGCGCATTCTTCAGGGCCAGTCCGGCCTCACCCAGCCCTGGGGCGGGGCCATGGCCGTGCTCCGCACGGCCTTCGAAAGCCATGAAATCGCCCGCTTCTGGGCCGACAAGGTGGTGGACGACTGCTCCCTCACCACCTGGCTGCGGGACAGGGGCGTCCGGGTGCGTCTCTGCCCGGGGGCGCTGCTGCGCACGCGGGCCGAGCATCACCGCTTTGACGTCTGGCGGGCCTGGCTCGACCGGCAGATCCTCTTCCTCAGGTTCTGCGTGCCCGGCCAGTGGGTCGCGCTGGGCGTTCTCCTGCTCGCCATGGCCCTGCTGCCCGCGGTCATGTTCCTGGCCGCCCTGGGCTTCTGTCTGGACATCTTCGGCGGGGCGGCGGGCTTCTGCGCCCTGGTCCATCTTCTCGCCACGGCCGTGGGGCTCGCGAGGCTCCGGCCTCTGCTCCCGCACCATGTGCCCCTGGTGCGTCTCATGGGGGCCTTCTGGCTCACCTGCTTCTGCGCCTGTTCCACCTTCCTGGGCACCCTGACCGCCCGGGGCATTCTCTGGCACGGCATCTGGTACCGGGTGGGAAAGGACGGAAAGGTCCTCGGCAGCGAACGCCGGCGGACCGGCTGATTTTGACAGCGGGCCTTCCGCTCTGCTAAAAAACTCTTTCTTCAGCGCCCCTTGCGGGCGCTTTCGCCCCGCGGTCAAAGCCGCGGGGAGAGCCTCATCCTGAGACCGCGCGCCGGTCTGTCCGGGGCGGCCCCGGAAAACCCGGGCGCGGCAGCAACGCAGACTATGATAGCCTATTCCGATCTCATCCGAGTCTCTCTGCGCCAGGTGACGCGTCAGAAAAGCTACGGCGTCATGGTGTCCATTGCCCTCGGCATCACGGCCTTCATCGCCCTGGCCGTGCTGGGTCAGGAGATACGCTACAAGGTCGGTCAGGACATGGTGCTCATGGGCGGCGTCAACGTCATCCGGGTCACCATGGAGGACCGCCAGTATCCCGGCCAGCCCCTGCGGGAGTTCTATCCCGAGAGCATCGCCGGCATCCGCGCCCTGCCGGGCGTGGACTCCGTCAGCGTGGGCAGCCGCAACGCCCAGACCTTCCAGCTGAAGACCCGCCGCGAGCGGACCCTCGCCACCTTCATCTACGGGGTGGACGATCTCTTCGCCCCCACCTTTTCCGTGGACGTGGTGGCGGGCCGGGGGCTTTCCGCCGATGACGTGGCCCGCCACCGCCGCGTCTGCGTGCTCGGCAGGAAGCGGGCGGAGGATCTCTACGGCAGTCCCGAGGAGGCCGTGGGCAAGCTCCTCTTCCTGGGCCAGGACGTGCTGGAAGTCTGCGGCGTCATCGCCGGCGTCATGCTGGGCGACTGGGAGGAGGCGGGCTTCATGCCCTATTCCACCTTCATCGACCGCCGCTGGGGCGACGCCCGCATCACGAGACTCTTCGTGCGGGCCACGGGCTGGGAGGACGTGGCGAGGCTCACCCGCCTCATCCCCGAGGTGGTCCTCTCCAGCCAGAGCGCGCCCTATCTCCGGGTCCACACCCGCGACGATCAGCTCACCCGCCTGCAGGACACCTTCATGTGGGTCCAGACCCTGCTCTGGCTGGGCATCCTGGCCTCCCTCATGCTGGGCGGCTTCGGCATCTGGTACGGCACCTTCGCCGCCGTGCGGGCCAGAACCCGCGAGGTGGGCCTCAAGAAGGCCATGGGCGGATCCGACCGCGACATTCTGGCCCAGTTCCTCTGCGAGGCGCTCTGCAAGTCCGTGGCCGGCGGGGTGCTCGGCATCGTTCTGGGGGTGACGGGCGTGGCCGTGGGCGTCTGCGCCCTGGGCACGGATCTTCCCCTGCTCCAGCTTCTGGCCAGCTGTCTGGGCTCCATCGTCTTTTCCGCCGTCATCGGCGTGGCCGGCGGCATCTTCCCCGCCGTCCAGGCGAGCCGCATGGACGTGGTCAGCGCGCTGCGCTTTGAGTGAGGAGGCACGCCATGGCACCAGTCATCGCCGCCCGCGACCTGCGCAAGCGCTACGCCGGCTTCGCCCCGGTGCTGCGCGGCGTCAATCTCGAGGTGGAGCCCGGGGAGCTCGTGGCCATCATGGGGCCCTCGGGCTGCGGCAAGTCCACCATGCTCCATGTGCTGGGGCTGCTCCACGCGCCCGACAGCGGCAGCGTGGAGATCCTGGGAAAGGACGTGCTCAGCCTGAGCCGGGAGGAGACCGCCGCCTTCAGGCGGGACAATCTCGGCTTCATCATGCAGCAGAGCAATCTCTTCGACCATTCCACGGTCTTTGAGAACGTCGAATTCCCCCTCATCTACAAGAATGTCCCCGCCGAGGAGCGCTGGTCCAGGGTCATCCGGGCCCTCGAGCTCGTGCGCCTCTCCTCCCGCGTCCACTACCCCGGCAACCGCCTCTCCGGCGGCGAGCAGCAGCGCGTGGCCATCGCCCGCGCCATGGTGAACAATCCCCGCATCCTCATGGCCGACGAGCCCACGGGCGCCCTGGATCAGCGCACGAGCCGGCTCATCATGGAGAGCTTCCGGACCCTCTGCCACACGGGCGGGGTGGCCATGGTCATGGTGACCCACGACGCCAAGATGGCCGACTTCTGCGACAGCGTCTACACCCTGGAGGAAGGCGTTCTCGTCTGCCAGCGCAGGCGGGTGCCCGACGTGGCCCGGGGAAGCGCCGCCGATCTCCTGCGGGGGCCCGATATCCGCCTGCGCACGGCCATGGTCTCGGCGAACTTCCTCAAGGCCGGGGGCGAAGGCCCCCGCACCGAGGCCCACATGCTCCACGAGGCGGGCCTGCTCACCCATGTGGTGACCCTCTCGGGCCTCTCCTTTCTGGGCCGGGAGATGCAGTCCTATTCCCTGCCCATGCCCGTGGAGCACCTGGGAGGCCGCCACGCCCTGGCGGTGCTCGCGGGGGTGCTCCGATCGGGCTCTCTCCCCCTCTCTCCGGAGGACGGGGCCGACGCCCGCAGGCTCTCCTGCCTCGTGCACGGCTTCGGGGCCGTGCGCCGGGTCCGGGCCCAGGGGAAGGAACTCGCCCGCTGGGCCCGAAAGGAACGGGTGGACTGCCTCTACGCCGCGGGCGGCAGGCGCGGCCCCTTCGTCTGCTGGCTCGCCTCAAGGCTGAGCGGCATCCCCTTCGCCCTGGAGCTCAGGGACACGGACGTATGGCCCACCCTGGCGGCCCAGGGCCCGGGCAGCCCGGTCATGCAGGCCCTCGCCGTGCTCGTGCGCGACGCCGTCTTCGTGCGCTGCACCACGAAGGAGCTCAGAAACGCCATGGCGGCCGCCCTGCCGGACGAGCTCGCGCAGCGGCTCAGCTGGGTGCCCGATCCGCTCACTCTCGCCCCCATGGACGAGGAGATCGCGGCCGCCCAGACCCACGAGGCGAGCAAGCTCGCCCACATCGTGGCCTGCGGGGCCCTCGAGCCCCGCAAGGGCTACGACGTCCTGCTGAAGGCCCTCGCGCGGCTCGCGGCCCTGGGCCGCGAGTTCCGCTGCACCATCGCGGGCCAGGGCTCCCAGGCGCGGGCCCTGCAGCGCCAGGCAAAGGCCCTGGGGCTCGCTTCCTCCGTGAAGTTTCCGGGCTTCGTGCCCCACGCCAACATGAATTCCCTGCTTCTGGACGCCGATGTCTTCGTGGCGCCGGGCCTCACCCTGCCGGGCCAGCCCTCGGACGGCATCCCCTCGGCCCTGGCCGAGGCCATGGCCTTCTTCGTGCCGGTGGTGGCGAGCGATCTGCCGGGCCAGGCCTGGCTCGTGGGCGACGCCGGCAGACTGGTGCCCAGAGGCGACGACAAGGCTCTCGCCGACGCCCTGGAGCCCCTCCTCCGCCTGGAAGACAGGGAGGGTCTGGAGGAGCACCGGCAGATGGGCCTGCGCGGCCGGGAGCGCGTGCTGAGCCTCCTGGGCGGCGTGGAAGGCGAACTCACCGGGCTCTTTGCCCGTCTTGTCAGGACCAGGGCCCCTGAAAGGGAGGTGACGCATGGCTAAGCTGAGCGCATCGGGCCGTTCCGCCGGCCGAGGCGGGCGCGACCTCGCCCCGCCCATGCTCTATGAAAAGCCCCGCGGCCCGTCCGGCTGCGGTCTCTGGCTGCTGGTTTTCCTCTTCGTCCTGGGCATCGGCGCCACCGTGGGCTGGCAGATGCTGGACAGGGACCAGCGGGAGAAATTCACGGCCGCGGCGGCCGAATTCGTCCGGGAAACGCCTCTGGACTTTCTGCGGACCTATCTTCTGCCCCGTCTGGAGGTCCGGCCCCCCGTGCCGCCCATCAACGAGTCCGGGGATCACGGCGTGATCCCGATGCCGGGCAGTCAGGGACCCAGCGTGCAGGCCGGCATCAGCGAGACTCCCGCGCCCGCGGCGAGCCCTGAGCCGGGCGTTCTGCCGCCCGAGCCCGCGGACGAGCGGGTGCAGCCCGCCTTCATCGACGATCTGGCGGGCTGGGTGATCGCCCGCTACTCCGGCGGATCCCTCTCCGTCTCCGTGCAGGCCCTCAACCAGCGCTACGGCACGCAGATGACGGGCCTCGCCGGCAGCCGGGCCTCCCTGCTGCGCTACGCCTTCACTCCGTCCATGGTCCGGGGCATCTACGGCATGTACGCCGATCCCTTCCTCCGGGCTCTGGCGCAGCGGGCGGAAGAAGGGGAGCGTCCTCTGAGCGAGTCCCAGCTGCGCGCGCTCTACCAGACCCTGGGGAGCCGCTGCGCGCTGCTCGCCGGGGGCCTGGACAGCGTCGCCTCCCTGCCCGACCTGCGCGGCCGGCTGCGGCTGCTGGATCAGCGGGAAGACGAGGTGACCGCGGCCAACCGCGGGCTCATGGACGCGCGCTTCGAACTCGATCAGGCCCGGGAGGGCGCGGCCGGCATGAGCGTCGCCGAGGCCCAGCGCCGGACGGAAGCGGCGGCGGCACAGCTCAGGAACAGCATGGCGGCCTCGGCCGAGGCCCAGCGGCGTCTGGCCGAGGACATCCAGCGCCAGGGCGCGGGCGCCCTCAATCAGGAAACCCTCCTCTACCTCGCCCGCTGGACGGGCCGCAGGCTGGCGGAAAACCCCTCGGCCCTGGAAAGCGTCCGGGCCTCCGCCGGCGTCCTGCGGGATCTGGCGGGCCGCTGCGCCAGAGCCGCCCGCGAGGGGGCTCCGGTGCGGCAGGCTCCGCAGCCGGCCGCCCCGGAAGCGGTTCCGGCCGCCTCTGAAAAACCCCTGCCCGCGGCGCCCGCCCCGGCGCCCGCGCTTCCCGCGGGGCCGTCGGCCGCGCAGATGCAGGGCGTCGCCCCCGAGTCCGGCCGCTGAGAGGGAGAAGCCTCCCTCGATGCCTGCCGGAAAGATCCGGTGAATCGGCCATGACGCACGCATTTTCCCCGGCTGCCTGCCGGAAGGCGGGCCTGACTCTGGTCTGCCTGCTTGTTTTCGTCCTCTTTTCCGGGCCCTGCCTGGCCGCGCCGTCGCCCCTTTCTCCGGGCGGCGACGCGGGCGTCTGCGTGCGCCGGATCGCGAAGGCCATCGACAGCGCGGACGCCGAGGCCTTCGCGGGCCTCGTGGACATCCGGGCGCTCGCGGCCGAGGCCTTCGCGGAGCTGGAAAAGGTGTCCCAGGATCCGGAGACCGCGAAGATGCTCCCGCCGCTCGTGGCCCTCATGGTCTCGCACGGGACCCTCACGAGTCCGGTCAGCGCCGACTTCTTCCAGGACGAGGTGCGGAGCTTTGTCCTCTACGGCGTGGGCAGCGGCGCCTTCGCCGGCAGAGCCGGCCAGGTCTACAAAAGCGACAGCCTCCTCTCGCCTCTCTTTTCCATGGTGTCCATGGGCCGCAAGGAGATCACCAGGGTGGGCATGCCCCTGGAGACCAGGGACGGATCCCAGCAGGTCCCCTTCGTTGTTCTCGATCACGACACGGGCGGAAGCTACCCGGTGACGGGATCCTTTTCGCGGGTGAAGAACGGCTGGCGCCTCACCCATATCGTCAACATGCGCGAGATTGTTCTGCTTCTGGGCCGGGAGGCCCTGGAGGAGCCCGCCCGCTGACGGGCCTGAATCCTTCTTTTTTCTGCGGCAGGGCCCGCCTCTCGTGAGAGGGGCGGGCCCTGCCGTTCTTATTCCGTGCTGAAAGGGGCGTCAGGTCCGGCCGCGCCGTCTGCGCCGGGCCCGGATCTCCTTGTTGAGCTGCCGGAGATAGAGGGAGAGTCTGTCCAGGAGGAAGAAGACGGCGCTGAAGCACATCATGACGCTGCCCCCGGTGATGACCCCGTGGTAGTCCAGACCCTGGGCGATGAGCAGACCGCCGATCATGGGCGCGAAGAGGGCGCCCGCGTCGAACATGAGCATCATGAGATTGGAATTGATGCTGCGGGTGTCGGGGTTGGAGCGGTTGTAGATGACCGAGGCCATGAGGGGGTAGAGCAGGGAGAGGGAGGCGCCGTAGAGGATGGTGGCGGGGATGTAGGCCCAGGCCGGCCCCCAGGCCAGGATGAGCAGGGCGAGGGCCATGGTGGAGCAGACCGTGGGCACGATGCGGTAGCAGGGGAGGCTGTCCAGATGACGGCTGCCCAGCACCCGCACCACCATGATGGTGACGGTGTAGAAGAAAAAGAAGCTCGCGGGGTTGCCGCCCGTCTGGGAGCAGAGGCCCTTGATGAAGAAGATGGCCGTGGAGGTGGTGAGGGCGAAGGCGAGCAGGGAGAGATAGACAAAGCCCAGGCCCGAGTGGGTCACGCAGCGCAGGAGCCTCTTCCGGTACTGGGCGAAGTTGGTCTGTCTGCCCGTCACCTCGGGCTGGCGCAGCTTGCCGGCCAGCATGGCCGTCATGACGAGGCAGGGAACGATGAGCAGGCCCGTGCAGGCGAAAAGCCGGGGCTCGCCGCCGAGGATCGGGAGAAGGAGCTCGCCCGCCGTGGGAATGAGGGCGTAGGGGAGCAGGGTGGTGAGGGAGAAGAGGGCGAAGCCCCGGGCGCTCTGGCCGGGCGGGATGCAGCTCACCAGAATGGAGACCACGCAGGTGGAGAAGACGGCCAGAAAGACGCCCTGGAAGAGGCGCACGCCGAGAAGCGCCCACTCGAACCAGGGCGAGGCGGGCGAAAACCACTGGTAGCTGAAGAGAACGCCGCTGCAGACGAAGAGGGAGACCACGACCCAGGGGAGCCGGTTCACCTTGAGCATGAAGACCGTGCAGAGGGGCCGGGTGAGCATGACCATGCCGAAGAGGGCGCCCAGAAGCACGCCGCGCCAGCCGGGATCCACATTCACATGGTCCAGCCACTGCTCGAAGCAGTAATAGATGGAGAGGTAGCAGTTGCTGAAAAGCGCGAGGAAGAAGAGGAGGATGAAATCCCTGCTGAGAAGCCTCTGACTTCTGTGCGCGGCGTTCTCGTGTCCGCCGATCATGGAGAACCCCCTCGCGCCGGGAGAATCCGGCCGCTAGTGGTATTCGCCGTTGAGGAAACTGGCCGCGAACCGGCCCACGGCCTCTTCCGAGGTCATGAGCATGTCCATCTGCCGGGTCATGATGAGCAGGCGGCCCATCTGATCCAGCCGGGAGGCAATTTCCGCGCGGGGGTATTTCTGGAAGCGGGCCTGCACCCGGTCGGCGATGACCGAGACCCGGAAGCCCAGCTCGCGGAGAATGAGGCCGATGCAGCGCACCCGGCGCTCCCGCTGCACCGAGCCCGCAGCGCCCCCGGCGAACTCGAAGCGGATGTAGTTCTTGCTCACCGTGTTGCCGCACCAGCAGCCCAGGATGGCGTAGTGGTAGCCCACCCGGGAGGAAAAGTGCAGGTAGCTGTCGGAGGCGATGGCGTAGCTGTGGTCCCCGAAGCGCTCCGCCGTCTGGCTGGAGAGCATGCTGTTGCCCATGACGGAGAGAAAGCCCCGGAAACTGACGGGCCTGGGGCCCCTGGCCTGCACGGCGGGGTTGAGCATGCCTTCGAGGAGCAGGCGCAGAGGGGCGCTTGTCACGTCCTCGAGCCCCGCCTGGGGCGCCAGGGGATCCTTCAGGCCGCCCCCCATGTCGATGATGTAGAGATCCAGGGGAATGGCTCCCCGGAACTGCGTGGCCGCCTGTTCCCGGCCTTCGGAGAGGGAGTCCGAGAGCCGGAACATCTCCCCGTAGGACTTCTCATGGATGAAGCGCATGATGTCGTGGAGGGAGGTGCAGCTGTCCGGCGAGAAGGCGGGAGAGCGCGGGTCGACGAGGTGCAGGGGGAGGATGTGCGGGGCCAGACGCCGCATGAGGGCCGTGGCCGGGGTGTTGGCCGCGGGCGGGCGACTGATGCGCAGCTCCATGAGCTCGGGGATTTCCCCGGCGAAGACCCGGCCCCGCAGGGCGTCCACCGTGACGAGCTGGCCGTCTTCCAGCAGCGCCGTGGCCCCCGCCGCGTTGATGAGGGTGGGCACTCCGTACTCGCGGCTCACCGAGGCCATGTGGCCCGTGAGGGAGCCTACCTCGGCGATGATGGCGCAGGCCCGCTGCATGGCCACCGTGGCGTTGGAGGAGGAATGGGTGAGCACCATGACCCAGCCTTCCGGAAAATGGGTCATGTCCTCGTCCGGGTCCAGAATCATGACCCTGCCGCAGGCGACGCCCCGCGCCGCCACGTCGGCCCGGGCGATGACGGGCCGCAGATTTTCCAGCTGGGGCGCCGGGACGTCCTCGCCGCCCGCGTCGAAGCCCATGGGCCGCGTCTGCAGGAAGAAGAGCCGCCCCTCCCCGTCCAGCACCCATTCCACGTCCTGGGGGTACTGGTAATGGTGCTCGAGGCTCAGGGAGGCCTTCGCGATGGCGAGCACCTGTTCCTCGGTCAGGGAGGGCTCGTTCCGGAGGCTTTCCTCCACCTCCCGCACGGCCGGGGCGATGCCTTCCTCGGTCTGGACGAGGGTTATGCGGGTGGGCTTGGGAACGATGGTCCGGCGGGTGATCTTCTTCGTGGCCCGGGAGACCAGCCACTGGTCCGAGACCGCCGTCCCGTCGGCCACGGCTTCCCCCAGCCCCCAGACCGCGTTGATGACGCAGTCGTTGGAGCGGAGATTGACGGGATGGCGGGAATAGGCCACCCCGGCGGCCCGGGCGTCGATCATTTCGAGACAGCACATGCCCATTCCGGCGATGCTGAGCTCGTAGCCGTTGGTGAGGCGGTAGGAGAGGGCCCTCGGGGAGTAGAGGCTCGCGAAGACCTTTTTGAAGGCCTCCGGCAGGGTTTCCCGGGTGACCCCCAGGATGGAGAGATACTGGCCCGCGAAGGACTGGACCCCGTCCTCGGCGATGGCGCTGGAGCGCAGGGCCACGGGGAGTCTCGCGTGCTTGAAGACCCGGTCGTAGGCGGCGAGCAGCGCGTGCTCCACCTCAGGGGGAAGAGGCGTCTCCAGAATTCCCCGCTGAATGATGCCGCTCGCTTTCTGAATGGTGGAGGGGGTGTCGGGATCGATGCCGAAGAGGGCCTTCTGGATGCGGTCGAAGAGGCCCGGGTGGCCCGCCAGGAAGAGCTGGCCCGCCTTCGTGGTCACCGCGAAGCCCCTGGGCACGGGCATTTCCAGCATGTTGTGGAGCTCGCCCAGGTTGGCGTTCTTGGCCCCCACCGAATAGGTCATGGTGGCGTCCACTTCCGTGAGGGGCAGGGTGATTTCGGACACGTCGCCCGGCGTGTAGGCGTGGAGCTCCTTTTCTATGTGGGAGGCGATGGCTTCCAGCCTGTCCGGCAGGGAGGGGTAGCGCTTCTCGGAAAGGGCGTTGAGCGACTCCGCCATGGTGCGCACATGGGTGATGGCGCACATGACCTCGTGGCGGATCTGGTCCGTGTCCAGGTGCTTGCCGCCGTGGTAGACCGTGTCCAGCACGGCGAGGGTCTGGGCGATGTCGGCGTTGGCCTGGAGAAGATTCTTGAAGGATTCGTAGCGGCTGGAAAAATCGTCCAGCACGCGCCGGCGGTCCCTGGCGCGGCCGTCACGGAAAAGGCGGCTGAAAAGGGGAATGGACATGGCGTTCTCGAGAGCGGAAAAAAGGGAACAGAAAAGCGCTCCGGCCGGAGGAGACGGACCGGAAGAGCTTCGGGGGGACGGAGTGCGGGAGAAGGCGCTACTTCTCGAAACGGATGTCCAGGCTCTGCCTGTCGGAGGAGAGGGTCACCGCGTGCTTTCCGGGCGCCTGGCGCAGATCGATGACCACCCGGGTGCGTCCGGGATAGCGGCCCAGGCGGATGTTGCTGACCATGCTGTTTCTGGGCACGGCGGGCGCGGCGAGCTGGGGAAAGTCGCCCGTCAGATCCACCATGAGCCGGTCGGGCCCCTTGAGGAGCAGGGTCCTGTACTGCAGCTTCCTGCCGCAGGCGATGCGCACCGTGGCGCCGGAGGCGCGGCTGAAGATCCGGATGCCGGGCCTGACCTTGCCCTGGGAGGCCTGCTTCGCGGCCGGCTCGTCGGTCTTTCCGGTCTGCGCGGGTTTTTTCCCGGCGGCGGGCTCGCTCTGAGCCCTGGCGGGAGCGGCCGCGGCGGCCGCGGACTTCGCCGGGGCGTCCTGAAAATCATCGTCCGCCGGGCTTTCCTCCCGAGGCGTCTCTCTGGGAGCCTGGGCTTCCGCCCTGGCGGGGGCGGCCGCTTCCGGCGCGGGCGCGGTCTGTTCGGGGGCCTTCGGGGTTCCGGCCTGCTGCGCCTTTTCCGGGGCAGCCGCGGCCTCAGGCGTCGGGGCCTTCGCGGGTCCGGGGGTCTCCTCGTGCTTCAGGCCGTCCAGACTGATGGGGGCCTGGACGCTCGTGCCGGGCGCTTCCACCGCGGCCGGGGGCGCGGGCAGAGGCATGAGCTTCACGTCACGGGGACCGTCGGGTTTCCTGTCCCTGTCGGCCAGCAGATCCGGAATGTCGGGGAGCCTGTCCAGGGCGGACTGGTGCGCCGGCTGGGCGGATTCCTGGAGCCCGGGGCTCAGCTGATTGTTGAGGAGCACCAGGGCCACGGCCAGAAGAACGACTGTCGTCAGCAGACCGATGAGTATCTTGTACACGGGAAACCTCACGGAGGCGCAGATCTGCGCGGCGGAAAAAAGCCGGCCGCGGATCCCGGGACAGGAGCCGTCCGGGGCGGGAGGGGGAAGAAGGGCGCGGTGGCCGCCGCAGTAAAAGGACTGTACAACATCTGTTTGGAATGGCAAGATGCGGAAGGATCGGGGGAGGCGGTCGGCCTCCCCCCGATCCGGCGACCGTCTTTTTCCACGGGGCCCGAATCCGGCCCTCTCCCGGGGACTTTCATGCACGAACTCGCGCTTGCCCAGGGCATGCTGGACATTGCCTCCGAGGAGCTTGGCCGGCACGGCTGCACGAGACTGACGCTCCTGCGCGTCAGGGTGGGCGCGATCTCGGGCGTGGTCTGCGAGTCTCTCTCCTTCGCCTTTCAGGCGCTTCTCGCGGGCACGCCCAGCGAGGGAGCGGTCCTGGACATCGTCCGGATTCCGCTGCGGCTGCGCTGCGGAACCTGCGGGACGGAGTTCGCGGGCGAGAGCTGCGCGGGGGAACTTTCCCCCTGCCCGGGCTGCGGCGAGATGCTGGGCCACAGCGTGCTCCAGGGAAAGGAGATGCAGGTCGTCTGGGTGGAAGGCGAATAGTTCCGGGGGCGGAAAGCGCCCCCTTCCGCGTCGAGCGTCACGCATGCTCAAGGAGACAGTCCATGCAGATTCCGGTTGTGCGCAATGTGCTGGAAGCCAATGAAAAACTGGCTGCCGTTGTCCGCGGGCGCGTCAGGGGCATCCTGACGCTCAACCTCATTTCCTCCCCCGGCGCGGGCAAGACCTCGCTGCTCGAGAGAACCCTGCGGGATCTGGCGGGCGAGTTCCGGATGGCCGTCATCGAGGGGGATCTCCAGACGGACAACGACGCCCGGCGCGTGGCCGCCACGGGCGTGCAGGCCGTGCAGATCGACACCGACGGCGGCTGCCATCTGGACAGCAGGCTGGTGCTCCAGGCCATGGACCATCTGGACATGACCGGACTCGACATCCTCTTCATCGAAAATGTGGGCAATCTCGTCTGCCCCACGGAGTTTGATCTGGGCGAAGACGCCAAAATCGGCATTCTCTCGGTCACGGAAGGCGACGACAAGCCGGAAAAATACCCGCTCCTCTTCAATCTGGCGGGCGCCCTGCTCCTCAACAAGGTGGATCTTCTCCCCTATGTGCAGTTTGACGTGGAGCGGGCCTGCGGCTTCGCCCGCCGTCTGAACCGCGATCTCCCCATCTTCCAGGTCTCCTGCACCACCGGCCAGGGCCTGAGCGACTGGTACGTCTGGCTCAGAGCGGCCGTGAAGCGGAAGAAGGCCGGTACCTTCTGAAGACATTTTCCCCGCCCCCGGGCTCTCTCCCTCGAAGAGAGCCCGGGGGTTTTCCTTTCGCGTCCGCCAGGGCCGGGGAAGGGGACGGGGGGCCGGAAAGCCCCGCGCCCGATCCCCCGCCCGGACAAGGAGCCTCAGATGTCCGCAGTCCGCGCTCTCGTTCCGCTTTTCTGCCTGATCATTCTTCTGCAGGGGGCCTGCGCCCGGGCGGCCGGGACCGGGTCTGAAACAGGGGAGCCGGAAACTCAGACGGTCTTCGCCGGCCCGCCGCCGACGCTTGAGCGCGCGGCGAGCCTCAGGGGCAGCCACATCCTCTCTCCCAAGTCGGCTCTCTTTTCTCCGGACGGGGGACGCTTCTATGTCAACGCCCTGGAAGGGGAGGAAACCCTGGTCTTCGATTCGGCGAGCCTGACGCTGCTCGGGGTCATCTCCCATGACTTCGGGGAAAAGGACGCGGGGCTTTTCGAAGGCGCCGAACTCCCCTTTCCCTGCGACTGGAACACGGAGCGGGCCGGAGACCGGCGCGACATCTTTGCCGGCAAGCCGGTGGAAGCGGTGCTGAGCCACGGCGGGCGCTGGCTCTGGATCACCTACTACCGCCGCAGCTGGGACCGCTGGGCCACCTCGCCCTCGGCCCTGGCCCTGGTGGACACGGCGAGCTCCGCCGTCGTCCGGGTCTTTCACGCGGGGCCCCTGCCCAAGATGCTCGCCCTCTCGCCCGACGGGAAGACCCTCGCCGTCACCCACTGGGGCGACAACAGCATAGGTCTCCTCGACATCTCCGGGGACGACCCCAGGGCCTTTCACTGGAAGGGCTTTCTCGTGGACGGAAGCCGCCAGAAGCTGGCGGGTCTCAGGGGGGACCGCGACAAAATCTGCGGCCACTGTCTCAGGGGCACGGCCTTCAGCGCGGACGGCAGATATCTTTTCGCGGGCCGCATGCACAACGGCGGCATCACGGTCTTCGATCTGGAGAACATGACCCGGCTGGGCGTCTTCATGGGGGTGGATCCCACGCCCAGACACATGGTTCTCTCCCGGGACGGCCGCACGCTCTATGTGAGCTGCGCCTACAGCGGCACCCTCAACGCCCTGGACGTGGAAAAGGTTCTGGCCGCGGTGCGCGGCGAGCTGAAGGGCTACCACGGCCGCAGCCTCCGCGTCGGCCGCGATGTCCGCACCCTGGCCCTCTCGCCGGACGGCCGGTACTGCTACCTGGTCTCCAACCGGGAGGCCAGACTCATCGTGGCGGATCTGGAGAACTGGCGGGTCATCCAGACCCTGCCGGCCTCTCCCTATCCCGTGGGGCTCGCGGTGAGCCCCGATGGGCGCATGGTGCTCACCACGGCCCAGGGCCGGCAGGGAAGGGGCGGCCATGTGGTGGACGTCTTCCGCGCGCAGGGAGCCCCGGCGGAGACGGGGCGGAAGGAGGCGCCGCGGGAAGAGCTGAAGGAGCCCGCGGCCCCGGGTGAGGGCGCGGCCCCTGCCGGGACGGAGGAAAAGACGCCCGGCTCCGAAGAGACGGGCGAAGCGGCTCCGCAGGCTTCCCCGCCGGCGGCGGAAAGCGGCCGGGAGAGCGGCCCGGAGCCCGGGCAGGAGGCGGCCCCGGCTCCGCAGGCTCAGGACGGGGAAAAGAACTGAGCCCCGTCTGCTGAGAGTCCCGCGGAAAAGGGCCGGCGGCGGGCAGGAGAGGGATCTCCTGCCTGCCGGCGGGCGCTCCGCAGGCCCGTCGAGAGCAGTTGCCCGGAAGGATGCAGGGCCTTCCTGCCGGGCACCCGGATCCCGCCGCGGAGAGGCCCGCGGCTTCGGCGCGCCGCCCCGGGACAAGGGGGGCCGGAAAGCGCCGGACCCCCGGAGAGGGAGCGCCCCGGGCGTTCTCTTCTCTCCGTCGGCCGTTCCAGGAGCGGGGCGGAGGAAAGAGCCGGCGATGCCCTTCTTTTTCTTGCCGGTCGGTGAACGCTGACAAAAGAAGATGTTGAATTTCAGTATGTTGTAAAGGGACGAAAAAGGAAGATCCCGCGGCGCGGCGAAGCCTGAAATTTTGTTTCCGGGCTTGACTTTTTTTTGTGGTCAACATATTTTCGGTCCCGACCAGGCTTCCAAGTATCGGCCTGGAGAATTCCGCCAGACAGGGAATTCGCAGACAGGAGAGGATGCTCTCCCCGGCATGACGCCCTCCGGGCGCAGAAAGACATGCGGGCATCATCCCCTCGCCGGAAAGAAGCGGAACGCGTCCGTTCCCGCGCGGCGTGAGCATGAGGAAGCGGCAGAAATCCGGCCGGCGTCCTTTTTCTCACGCGCACAAGAAGAAGCGCCTTTCCGATGCACGGCGCTTCCGCACAGGTCATTGAAACATATTTTGCTGGAAGGAGTTTTCCATGGCAGACATACATCTTCCCCGTCCCGAAGCCGGCGCCCGTCAGTCCGTTCCCTGCGAACCGGAAGCCAGATTCGTTTTTGACTTCCCCACTGACTCGGCCACGCTGTCCCGCAGCGGCGACAGCCTCGTCTTCACCTTTGACGACGGCAGTTCCCTGGAACTGACCGACTTCTACAAGGTCTACAGCAGCGAGAGCATGCCCTCCTTCGCCCTGGGCGACGCCGAGGTGAACGGTGAGGACTTCTTCGCGGCCATGAATCAGCCGGATCTCATGCCGGCCGCCGGCCCCGCCGGTCCCAAGAGCGGAGCCCACTGGAATGACTTCGGCAACATGGATCTTCTGGACGGTCTGGATCGTCTGGGCGGTCTGGATCTGGGCTGGAACGACGGCAGCCGCGAACCGGAATTCGACGGCGGCGCCGGTCCCGACGACGGCGGCCCCGAGCCCGAGGCGGAAGTTCCGGAGCCCGAGGAAGAACCCGAGCCTGAAGGTCCCGAGCCCGGGAACGGCATTCCGACCATCACTCCCGAAATTCCCGGCGACATTCCTCCGGACACCCCGGTCGTTCCCAATCCCGAGGAGCCCGAGAATCCCGATCCCGAGATTCCCTGGACGCCCGGCGATCCCAGAGCGCCCCGCGATCTTCTCTCCGTCAGCGAGAAGGGTCTCGAGGGCGGCACGGATCCCGACGCCCCCACCAAGGTGCAAGGGTCCATGATCGTTGAGTCCCCGGACGGCATCGATCGCCTGGAAGTGGCCGGTCACACGGTCTACGAAAACGGCGTCTTCACGCCCGCGGACATTCCCACCGATGAAGGCGTTCTGCACGTGACGGGCTTTGATCCGGAAACCGGCAGACTGACCTACGAATACGATCTGGAGTCTCCTTCCGGAGAACACGGCTCCCAGAGCACCGACGATCGCTTTGCCCACGAATTTGACGTGAAGGTCACCGACCCGGACGGCGACACTGCCTCCGGCGTCATCACCGTGGTGGTGGAAGACGACGCCCCCATTGCCGAGGACGACAATGCCGGCACCCTGAAGGAAGGCGCCACGGTCTCCGGCTCCGTGCTGGACAACGACGTCTACGGCGCTGACGGCAAGGCTGAGAGCGGGTCCGTCAAGTGGAATGTGGAGGACGGCGAGACTCAGCCCAACGGCGACATCGTGGTGGAGACCGAGTACGGCAAGGCCACGCTGCATCCCGACGGCAGCTATGAGTTCGAGGCAAGCAAGGATCTGGAACACGGCGATCACGGCGAACTCACCTTCAATTACACCATCACGGACTCTGACGGCGATACGAGCAGCGCGGACCTGACCATCACGGTGGAAGGGAACAGCACGCCGGACATTCCGTCCGATGAACCCCACGATCCTGAACTGGGCGCCAAGGCCGGCAGCATTGTCGTGGACGAAGCCGCCTGGGCCGGGGAAAATGCCGGAACCGGCGATACGAAGGATGGCTACAAGGGCCAGGGCAGTTTCGATGTGGAGCTGCACGGCGAAGGCGGCGAGGTCACGCTGACGGACGAGGATGAGAACAGCGTCACTCTCTTTGTGGACGAAAATGGCAATGTCACCGGACCCGAAGGCGGTCTGACCGTCAACGGCGTGCATGTGGACAATTTCCAGGGGACTG
>CAZFTQ010000031.1:0-17726 GCA_964522365.1 uncultured Desulfovibrio sp.
TCCTGCGAGGCCTGGGCCAGGGCCACGGCCAGGGAGCACCCCGAGGCCATACGCGGCTACATCGCTTCCGCCGCGCCCCTCTCCGCGCTCATCCGCACCCAGACTCAGGGCAGATCGCCCGAACCCGTCGCCGCGCTCAGCGAAGAGGAACGCTACGCCTGCAGGGCCGCGGGCATTACCGAAAGCGCGTTTATCAAGGCCCGTAACAAGGAGAAAAACTGATGGCCATTGTCTACTGCCCCCTGCTTTCCGCGCTCATGGTCAGCTACAGTCAGCTTTTTGAAGAGGCCAAAAGCAAGGCACCCTCCCAGTGGAGCCGCGTCGCCACGCTGGCGCCCTCGAATTCGGCTTCCAGCACCTACGGCTGGCTGGGGCAGTTCCCCCGGCTCGCGGAGTGGACCGGAACGCGCGCCTTCAAGAACATCCGCGAATTCGGCTATTCCATCGTCAACAAAAAGTACGAGGCCTCCGTCCGGATTCCGCGCACGGCCTTTGAGGACGACACCCTGGGCATCTACGCCCCGCTCTTTCAGGAAATGGGCTACGCCGCGGCCACGCATCCGGACGAGATCATCTTCACCCTGCTCAAGAAGGGCAAGGAAATCGCGTGCTACGACGGCAAGATGTTCTTTGCCAAGGATCACCCCGTCTTCGCCAACGTGGCCGGCACGGGCAACGCCGAGAACGCGTCCAACCTGATCGAGCCGGAAGCAGATCCCCAGCCCGCATGGTACCTGCTGGAAGTCTCCCGGCCGCTCAAGCCCTTCATCTTCCATGAAAGAACAAAGCCAAAGCTGGAGACGATCACCTCCACGACCAACGACACCGTGTTCAACAGCGTTGAATACCCCTTTGGCGTGCAGTACCGCTGCGACGGCGGCTACCGCTTCTGGCAACTGGCGGTCATAAGCACGGAAAAGTTGGACGCGGTCGGCTTTGAAAAGGCCCTGCTCACACTGCAGAGCTTCAAGGCCGATTGCGGCCGCCCCATGGGCTGCGGCTTTGGCGGCAAGGAAGGCACGCTCCTTGTGGCGCTGCCTTCCCAGCAGGCCGCAGCACGTCACGTGGTGGTCTCGGAAATCGACGCCGCGGGCGCCAGCAATATCTAGTACAACGCCGCGGTTCTGCTGGTTTCGCCGTGGCTGGCGTAAAGCTCTACGCCTCTGTCGAGGGCCTTGTCGCCCTGTTCGGCAAGGAAGAAATGCTCCTTCTTGCGGGCATTTCGGCAGACCCTCCCATGGGTGAAGCGGCCGAAGTTCTCGACCGTGATCGCTTGGAAAAGGCCATTTGCTGGGCCTCCAGCGATGCGGACAGCTACCTTGCCGTCCGCTACGCCGTGCCTGTTTCCCCGGTTCCACACGCGCTCTCCGTTGCTGTGGGAGACAGCGCCCGCTACCGGCTCACCGGGCATCTCACCGTGGAAAACTAACTTATCCTGCGTCGCTACGAAAAGGCCATCGCCTGACTCAAGGCCATTGCCGAAGGCAAGGCCTACCTGCCCGACCATGAAAACGGAGAAACCACGGAAGAAGAAGGATGGATCACCTCCGAGAACGTGAGCATCAACCCGGGAACAAGAGACTGGCGTCCTTAGCCGCCGCAGGCGCGCGCAGTACCGCGCTGATAGCGTTGGCGGCGCGTTCATCCGGCTTGCCGGTGAACATGGTCGCGCCGCCAGAACGGGGAAGGAAGAGGCCCAGGCTTGTTTCTCGGGCCCGGTGAAGAAAGAGAAACAACGCTTATCAGCGTTCTTGCTTTTTTCTTGAAGACGCAGGTTTGCAAGATCTGCTAGTTCTAATTTCAAGTGCAAGATTGGTGAGTATCTCTGTACCATCTAAGACAATCTGATGTCTGGGGGGGAAGAGATGCTCTGGGAGTTCGGACGGGACCTCCGGGGGAGGGGGAGGGGCTAGCCCCGCGGTGTGGATATATTTGACATCAATCTGAATACCAAACGACAGCTGAATACCTTTAGACAGGAACAGGTCGAGAGGGTGATCAGAAATAATAATGGCTATGGCGGCTATAAGAGTTATGAAAGGGATGCGCGCAAACAGCCAGTTTGAGCATTTAACTAAAAACTTAAAAGATTGTTTCATGCTTTTCATGAAAAACACCTCCAAATTAGAAGATGCCTGCGTAAGCAGACTCACAAAAAGCTTGTTGCCCTCCTTTAAAAAGTTTAGTGTTTTTTTGATTCTGTCTAAAATTTTATGTGTTCCATGATTTCGGGCAACGTCATGCCACCCCGCAAGGCGGAGGTTTCGGGCGAAAAGTTCGTCTGACAATGCCAGCCATGGCGTGCAAAGAGCAGACAGCTGACTGAAGTCCCGGAGCAGGTGGGAAGAACGGGTTTTGGCGCGGGTGACGGAAGAAGAGACAATCGGGTAGGAGGCCGTTTCCGGGCCGTCCTTCCACATCACCCACCGTACGGTTCCGTAGTGGGCGGTTACCAATAACTTCAGAGGGACTTACGCGTAAATGTCCCCCAGACAGGTCCAGCCCAGTTTCTTCAGGTGAATTTTCCTCGGTTGTCCCGTCGGCAACCTGCCTCAAGAACTCGCGTGATTCCGTCACAAACTCCGAAAGATACCTTCTTTTGTCACAGTTCACAGATCGTGAAGGTTTCTGGCATCATCTGTTGCTGGTTTCGGCTCTTCCCGGCGAACATGCCATTGTTACTACGGGCTCTGCTGAATAGTCCCAACTTTGAGGCCAAGAGGCCTTCCCGGGCAAGAGAGAGTCCTTTCCGGTCATCTGTCTGCCGCATTGACATCTACGGCAGTGCGGTTGCCGGGCTTCACCTTGTTCAGCAGGCTTACCCTCCCCCAGCTTCCTGAAGCGATTCCTTTTCATCGAGCCAGCGACTCGCCCCTGGCTTCCTTAATTCCACCTTGAGCTGGACAACCTGCTGTGGCTCCAGACTTGGCGCCACCTCCCGTCTCAGAGATTTCAGCCACTGGAACTCGACACATGCCGGGAACATCAAAAAGCTTCTGCCTGCCGGTCTTCGGCAGGCAGAAGCCCCTTTGCCTGTTATCTGGTGGGCACTGCAGGACTTGAACCTGCGACATCTGCCTTGTAAGGGCAGCGCTCTGCCAGCTGAGCTAAGCGCCCGCGCTTTCTTCAGTCAGGACCGGCCATCCGGCCGGGGCCGGTCCTCCGTGTCCTCAGATACGGTCAATCATGCAGAGATCCAGAAACTCCACCAAGGCCATGACCGCCTTGGGGATGAAATCCTTGAGCTGGTAGAACTTGCCGCAGCCCGGACAGTGAATCCAGGCCTCGTGGCAGCTACGCTCCACATTGACGGGTTTGCCGCACCTGGGGCAGGGGATGGTGGTCTCTACCAGTCTCGGCGCGTACATGAGTTCCATGGGAGGCTCCTCGTGCGCGCGGGCGGGGGATTTCTCCCCCCTTTTCCGGCGCAGAGCGGCGCGATCCGCCGCATCGGCCGGCCGCGCCGCTCTTTCCCTGAAAAAATTTACCCGGCGCGGGCCTGCGCCCGCGCCCCTGGCTGAATCCTAATCCACACCCTTGCGGATAAAGGTGGGCACCTCCAGTCTCGTCTCGTCATAATTGATATCCGAACCGCCGAAACCGCCCGATCCGGGATAGGGGTAGTCGTCCCCCTTGGGGATGACGCCCTTTTCCTGCGCCCAGCGCTTGCGGGAGCTTTCCCGGAAGTCCTGTCTGGACACAACGGCGGGCTGAGGCTCGGCCTTCGCGGCCGGTTCCTGCGGCGCCGCGGGGGTCTTCCGGGGGGAGGGCTGGGGCGCCGCCGCCGGAGGTTCGCCCAGTTCCGGCTGCGCCTCGATGCCGGTGGCCACCACGGTGACGCGGATCTCGTCATCCAGGGAATTGTCAAACACCAGACCGAAAAAGATGTTGGCGTCGTCGGGCACCGAGGAATGGATCTTTTCGGCGATGACCTCCGTTTCCTCGCCGGTGATGTCCTCGGGCGCCGTGATGTTGTAGAGCACGGCCTTGGCGGTGCTCAAGGAAATGTCCTCCAGCAGAGGGCTCTGGATGGCGCCGTTCACGGCCTCTTCGGCGCGGTTTTCGCCCTTGCCCGTACCCATGCCCATGAGTGCGAGCCCCTCGTTGCTCATGCAGGTGCGCACGTCCATGAGGTCCAGGTTGAGGAAGCCCGGATGGGTGATGACGTCGGAGATGCCCTTGACGCCGTAGAAGAGCACATCGTTGGCCCGGGCCAGGAGCTCGCGCAGAGGCGTCTTCTTGGGGGCGCAGGCCATGAGGCGGTCGTTGGGAATGATGATGAGACAGTCCACGTTCCTGGAGAGCTCGTCGATGCCCGCCTGGGCGTTGGCGATCCTCTTGCGGCCTTCATGGCTGAAGGGCCGGGTCACCACGGCCACGGTGAGCGACTTCTGCGCGCGGGCGATTTCCGCCACCACGGGCGCCGCGCCCGTGCCCGTGCCGCCGCCCATGCCGGCGGTCACGAAGACCATGTCCGCGCCGGCCAGGGCCTCTTCCAGGGCCTGCTGGCTTTCCAGAGCGGCGTCGCGGCCCACCACGGGGTCGGATCCCGCCCCGAGACCCCGGGTCAGCTTTTCGCCGAGCTGAATCCGCGTGGGGGCGGGGTTCGCCTCGAGGGCCTGGAGGTCCGTGTTGGCGCAGATGAACTCCACGCCGGTCAGGCCCTGGTCCATCATGTTCTTGACGGCGTTGCCGCCCCCGCCGCCGATGCCCACCACCAGAATGCGGCCGCAGCCCGCCCGGGGCTGGTCGTTGACTAACTGATCCATTATGGAGTCTGCCATGGGGCTATCCTTCCTCCCGTCTGCGGCTGCCCGCTCCGCCAGGCCCTGGGCCTGCCGGAGACCTGCGGACGTCCGGAGGGTTTATGCTATATCCTGAAACCAGCTGCGCATGCGTTTGACAAGGCGCCGGAAGAGGCTTCCGCCTCCGGACTCGGCCGGAGCGGCGGGCGCTTTGGGCGGCGCCTGCGCGGGAGCCGGCTGGGGCGCCGGCTCGACCTTGTTCTTGGCCGTCTGCATCTCCACCGCGTAGTGCAGCAGACCGACGGCCGTGGAAAATTTCGGATGATTGACCACGTCTGTCAAGCCCTTCACATTGGCCGGCAGCGCGAGTCTCGTGGGCACCTGGAAAATCTGCTCGCCCAGGTCCACGCAGCCCTCGATGAGGGCCGCGCCGCCCGTGAGAACCACGCCCGCCCGGATGCGCTCCTTGCAGCCGGAATTGACGAGGGTCCTGTCCGCGTAGTCCAGCATCTCCTCCATGCGGGCCTGGCAGATGTCCGCCAGGGTCTGCCGGGAGAGCTTGTGCGGGGGACGCCCCCCCACGCTCGGCACCTCGATGGTCTCGTCGCTCCGGACCATGTCCCGCAGGGCGCAGCCGTACTTGACCTTGATGCTTTCGGCGCTCTTCGTGGGCGTGCGCAGTCCGAAGGCGATGTCGTTGGTCAGCATGGAGCCGCCCAGGGGCACCACGGCCGTGTGCTTGATGGCGTTGTTCTCAAAAATGGCGATGTCGGACGTGCCGCCGCCCAGGTCCACCAGGGCGACGCCGATTTCCTTTTCCTCGTCCGTGAGGACGGCCTTGGAGGAGGCCAGAGACTCCAGGACGATGTCCTTCACATGCAGGCCGGCCCGGTTGCAGCAGTTGACGATGTTCTGGGCGCTGGAGACGGCCGCCGTGACGATGTGGACATTGACCTCCAGGCGCACGCCGGCCATGCCGATGGGATCGACGATGCCGCGCTGGCTGTCCACGATGTATTCCTGCGGCAGGATGTGGATGACTTCCCGGTCCGAGGGGATGGCCACCGCGCGGGCGGCCTCCAGGACCCGGGACACGTCGTCGGGCGAGACTTCGTTGCCCTGCACGGCGATGACGCCGTGGCTGTTGATGCCCATGATGTGGCCGCCGGCGATGCCGACATAGACCTGGGCTATCTTGCAGCCCGCCATCTGGCCGGCCTGGTCCACGGCCTGCCGGATGGAACGCACGGTGTCCTCGATGTTGACCACCATGCCCTTGCGCAGACCCTTGGAGTCGCAGTCCCCGATGCCTATGATCTTGAGTTCCCGGTCTCCGGAGACTTCGGCCACGACAGCGCAGACCTTGGTGGTGCCGATGTCCAGTCCGACAATGATGTTAGGATCTGCTGTTTCCACGCCCCCTCCGGATTCCCTGAAAAAGCTGTTGAAAGTCACTGCTGTGCGGGCTTGCGAAGGACAACCCAGACGCTGCCGTCCGAGGCCCGCACTTCCTGGACGCCGGCCAGTTCGCGCCGTCTGGCAAGATCGCCGATGGCGACGCCGAGCCTGAGAAGATTGCCTTCCCAGTCGTCCGGCGCCAGCGAAAGGCGCATCTCTCTGTCTTCAAAGTACAATTCTACACCACGGCTGGGAGAGACGTCAACTGTCGCCACCGCGCCCGCTTCCACGGGCAGGATGCCGCTGTGCATGTCCTTCATGAGCCTCGAGAGATAGGGCACAGCCTCGTCCGATCCCGGCTCCACGGTGAGAATGGGCAGGGACATGAAGTTCTCGCTTTCCACCGGCGCGATGATTTCGCCCCGGTCGTTGGCGTAGAAGAGCCTGCCCGCGCGCCGCACCCAGAAGCTCGGCATGCGCTCCTGGACCCGGATGACGAAGCGGTCCGGCAGAATGCGCCGCACCGACACGTCCTCCACCCAGGGAGTCGCCCTGAGCCTGCGCTCCACCTCGCTCACCCCCACCGAGAAGCAGTTGACCCCTTCGGAAAGACCCCCCAGACGGAGGATCATGTCCCGCTGAAGCCGGACGTTGCCCGTGATGTCGATGTGTCGGGTGAGAAACATGGGGCTGGAGTGAACCCAGCCGTAGAGCCAGAGGCTGCCCTTGCAGACGCCCGCCAGCACGGCCACGAAGATCACGAGCCCCAGGATCGTGCAGACGGGCCCCGCGAAGCGGGCGAAGCGCCCGCGCAGCCAGGCGCGCAGGGTGGGGCCGGCCCCGACGGACCCGCTCCCCGCTTCGGGGCTCTCCCCCGAAGACCCCGTCTCCTCAGGTCCGGCGGCCGCGGATTCCGCGGCGCCCGATCTGAGGTAGACATTGCCCGGGGCGGTCCCCGCTCCGGATTCCGGAGTCTGCCCTCCGCCGCGGGCGTTTCTGGGCCGGAGATAGACGTTGCCGCCCTCCCCGGCTTCGGGCGGCGCGCCGCCCCCGCCGTCCGTCCGGATGTCCGGACGCTGGCGATCCAGAAGACTTTCTCCCCTGCCCCGGGCGGTCTGCGCCTCGGTGCGCGTGCGCTCCGCGAGGCGCAGCAGAAGCTCGCGGTCGGAGACCGGCCCGGGGGTCCGGGCCTCTCCGGCCGGCCGGCCGTCCCCGGACTCCGGGGCCCGGCCGTTCCGGGATCGCTTCAGAGAGAAGAACAAGGCAGCTCCCGCACTTCCGGTCTGAGCCGCACGCCGAAGCGCGCCGCCACGGCGTCCCTGGCCTCCGTGAGCAGGGCCAGAGCCTCCGAGGCGCTGCCGGCGCCCAGACGGACAAGGAAATTCGCGTGCTTTTCGGACAGGGCCACGCCGCCCAGCCGGCGTCCCCGGTAGCCCGCCGCCTCCAGAAGCTGTCCGGCCGTCGGACCGGTTTCAGGATTCCGGAAGACGCAGCCCGCCGAGGGCAGATCCAGAGGCTGGACCGCCCGCTTGCGGGCGAGGGTCCCGGCAAGACGCAGGGAGACCTGGGCGGGATCCGCGCGCTCGAGGAGGAGCTGGGCTCCCGTGACCAGAAAGAATCCGCCCGCGGGCAGGTCCGGCGGCTGAAAGCGCCGGTAGCCCGTTTCGCAGAGCCGGACGGGGATCCGCCGCAGACGGCCGTCGGCGCTGAGCGGCCGTCCGCCGGAGGCTCCTGACTCCCTATCTGGCCTTTGCCAGCTATCAGCCCAGATGTCAACGCTCGCCAGGCGATCCGCCAGGCAGACCCCGAAGGAGCCCGCGTTCATGGCCACGGCGCCCCCGAGGCTCCCGGGGATCCCCGCGAGCCCCTCCAGACCGCTCAGGCCCTCCTTCCGGCAGAAGGCAAGGAAGGCCGGCAAAGGCAGGCCCGCCTGCGCGGAGACGAGCACACTCTCCCCTTCCCCTTCGAGAATTTCGGGCTTTCCCCGGAAGGCCGGCTCCACCAGGCAGATTTCGTGCTCGCCGTCGTGGGCGAGAATGTTGGTGCCGGCGCCGAGGACAAAGGGCCTGAGACCCAGTTCCGCGAGGACTCCGGGGAGCCCGTCGAGCTCCGACGGGTCTTCCAGACGGACGGCCGCGGCCGCCCTGCCCCCCAGCCCGAGGCTCGTGCGGGAGGCGATGTCCGGTCTCAGTTCGACGCGCACTGTTCCTCCAGGCCGAGCCAGGCCGGCCCCACCCTGGTGATGCTGCCGGCGCCCACGGTGAGCAGCACGTCCCCCGGCTGGAGAATCTTCTCCAGGGCCGGCGCCATCTCGTCCAGGCGTTCGCAGAAGGTCACATGGGTCTGGCCCACCTGCCGCATGCCCTGGGCGAGGCTCTGGCCGGAGACCCCCGGAATGGGCTTTTCCGAGGCGGCGTAGACTTCGGTGAGGACCACCTCGTCCACGCCGTCGAAGACCTTGCAGAACTCCCCGAAATGGGCCTGGGTGCGGGTGAAGCGGTGGGGCTGGAAGGCCACCACGAGGCGTCTGTCCGGAAAGACCGTGCGGGCCGTTTCCAGGGTGGCCGCGATTTCCCTGGGGTGGTGGCCGTAGTCGTCGTAGACGGCGACGCCGCGCCGCGTGCCCTTGTATTCGAAGCGCCGGGCGACGCCTCCGAAGGAGGCGAGGCCCCTGCGGATGTCTTCGAAGGGGATGTCGGCCGCGAGGGCCACGCCCACGGCGGCCAGGGCGTTGCGCACATTGTGGACGCCGGGCTGGGGGACGCTCACCTCGCCCAGGCGCTCGCTTTTCAGCCAGACCTCAAAGCGGCTCGTCTCTTCCAGGCGCAGGGGCACGGCCCGAAGGACATTGTCCTCCCCGAGGCCGCAGGTGATGACCGGGCGCTTGACGCCCGGCAGCAGACGCCGCACGCCGGGATCGTCGCCGCAGACGATGTTCAGGCCGTAGAAGGGCACATTGTTCATGAAGCGGACAAAGGTGGCGTCCAGGTTCTCCCGGGTGCCGTAATAGTCCAGGTGGTCCTCGTCCACATTGGTCACCACATTGATGACCGGCAGCAGGCAGAGAAAGGACCCGTCGGACTCGTCGGCCTCGGCGATGAAGAAGTCCCCGTGGCCCAGATGGGCGTTGGTGCCGTAGAGATTGAGGCGGCCGCCGATGATGACGGTGGGGTCGAGGCCCGCCGCGTCAAAGATGCCGGCCGTGAGCGAGGTGGTCGTGGTCTTGCCGTGGGTGCCCGCTATGGCGATGCCCTGGTGGAGGCGCATGAGCTCGGCCAGCATCTCGGCCCGGGGAATGACGGGGATGCCCAGGCGCCGCGCCTGCTGCACCTCGGGATTGTCCTCGCTGATGGCCGTGGACTTGACGAGCACCTGCTGGCCGCCCACATGGTCCGCCGAGTGGCCGATGTACACGGTGCAGCCCATTTCCCTGAGGCGCCGGACGGCGGCCGACTCCGCCATGTCCGATCCCGTCACGGCGTAGCCCGTGTGCAGGAGCACCTCGGCGATGCCGCACATGCCGGCGCCGCCGATGCCCACCATGTGGATGTGCCGGATCCGGCTCTTCATTGCGTAGCTTCTCTGCACCCTCGTCTTCCTCCGGACAGTCTTCCTGCTTCCGGGGGTCCGGCGCTCTTCCGTGCCCGGGAGGCCGTCCCCCTGATTTTCTTTGCGGTTTTTCCCCGCATCGTTTCCGGGGTTCCCGGGCCTTTCCGGCCCGGCCCCTTCTCAAAAGGCCCTTTTTCCTCCCCGGGCCCGCCGGTCATGCGGGCGGGGGTTTCAGGACCCTTTTCCTTCACATCTCCTCAGCTCTCTTCAGCGCTTCCTCCTCCCGGCCTCCCAGGCCGCCCTGAGTTCGCGGACGACGCCCGCCGCGGCCTCGGGGGCCGCCAGGGCAAGGGCCTTTTCCGCCATGGACCGGCGCAGGTCCTCCGCTCCGAAGACGGCGTCCAGTTCCTCCCGGAGCCGTTCGTCGGAAAGCTCGCTCTGGGGCACGAGCCTCGCCGCCCCCGCCCGGGCCAGATTTCTGGCGTTCCAGGTCTGGTGGTCATGGGCCGCGTGGGGGAAGGGCACCAGAATGGCGGGAAGTCCTGCCGCGCAGAGTTCCGCCACGGTGCTCGCCCCGGCCCGGCAGAGGACCAGGTCCGCCCAGGCGTAGGCGGAGGCCATGTCGTCGATGAAGGCGGTGGCCTGTCCGGGGTCGAGGCCCGCGGCGGCGCAGGCCGCCCGCGCCCGGGCCTCGTCCGCCGTCCCCGTCTGGAGGCGCAGGCTGATGCCCCGGTCTTTCAGCCAGGGCAGAAGCCCGCAGATCCGCTCGTTGAGAGCGTGGGCCCCCTGGGATCCGCCCACCACCAGCAGATGGCGGCGGGAGGGGCCCCGGGGGTTTCCGCCGAGCTCGGCGATGGCCCGGCGCACGGGGTTGCCCGTCACGGTGAGGGGTCTTTTTCCGAATCCCTTCGTGCCCGGGAGGGAAACGCAGACCCGGTCGCAGAAACGCGCCAGCAGCCGGTTGGTCACGCCGGCCAGGGCGTTCTGTTCGTGGAGGACGCAGGGCACCCCCAGCAGACGCGCCGCCAGGAGCGGCGCGAAGGCCGCGTAGCCCCCGAAGCCCGCGCAGGCGTCGGGCCGGAAGCGGCGCACCAGGCGGAGAGCCCGCGGCACGGCCAGGGCAAAGCCCCCCAGCGCCTGCAGGGCCCTGAGCCCCCGGCCGAGGACTCCCCGCACGGGGAGGCCTTCAAAGCGCAGGCCCGCCTGTCCGGCGAGACGGCGCTCGGGCCCGTAGAGAGAGCCCGCGAAGAGGATCTCGATGTCCGGATCCTGACGCCTGAGCTCGCCCGCCACGGCGAGCGCCGGAAAGATGTGGCCGCCTGTGCCGCCCGTGGTGAGAAGAACCCGCCGCATGATCTTTTCCCGTTTCTCCTGCCTGAATGCCTGTCCTGTCCGTCCGGACGCCCTTCCGCTCAGCGGAAGGGTTTCGCCGTGCGGGAATAGTTGAGAAGGAGCCCCACGCAGATCATGGTGGCCACCAGGTTGGATCCGCCGTAGCTCAGGAAGGGCAGCGGCACGCCCTTGGGCGGGGCCATGCCCATGACCACGGCCAGGTTGAGGACCACGCCCAGGCACATGATGATGGTGAGGGCGAGGGCCGTGTAGCGGTCCCTGAGATCCTCCTGTCCCTGGATGATGCGGTAGCAGCGCCAGAAGAAGCAGAGGAAGAGGCCGAGCACGCAGCTCACCCCCACAAAGCCCAGCTCCTCGGCCAGCACGGCCATGATGAAGTCGTTGTGGGCTTCGGGCAGATAGAACATCTTCTGCCGGCTCGCGCCGATGCCCACCCCGAAGAAGGAGCCGGATCCGATGGCGAGGAGGGACTGGACGAGCTGGTAGCCCGTGTTCTGGGCGTCGGCGAAGGGGTTGAGGAAGGCCGTGAGCCTGCGCATGCGGTAGGGCTCGAAGATGGCCAGCATGACGCCGCCGCTCACCACCATGAGGGAGGAGACGAGAAGATAGAGGAAGCGGGTGCCGCCGGCGAGGCACATGAAGAAGAGCAGGCTCGCCAGAACCATGGCGCTGCCGAAGTCGGGCTGGAGAAGGAGCAGGAAGCAGAAGAGGCCCGTGACGGCGAAGGGCGGCACGACGCCCCGCGTGAAGGTCTTCACGAGGTCGTGCTTGACGCTGAGAAAATACGAGAGATAGAGCGCCAGGGCTATCTTGGCGAACTCCATGGGCTGGATGTTCACGGGCCCCAGGCGCACCCAGCGGTGGGCGCCGTTGACGGCCGGCGACAGGGGCGAAAGGGTCAGCAGAAGCAGCAGCAGGGATCCGAAGAGAATGAAGTACTGGCTTCTGTAGAGAAGCTCCCGCGGAATCAGGGCCGCTCCCAGCAGGCAGACCCCGCCCACGAGGGCGAAGAGCAGCTGCTTCTTGAAGAAGTGGTACTTGTCCCCGAAGGAGGTCTCGGCCACGATGCCGCTCGCCGAGAGCACCATGACGAGGCCCACGCCCAGAAGAATGATCATGAGGACAAAGAGCCACCAGTCCACTCCGCCCGGGCGCCGCCCGGGCTTGGCGGAGGCCTGTCCGGACCCGGCTCCGGACTCCGTCACGGACTCCCGGGGGCTTTCAAGGGGCCGGTTGAGGGCGGGCTCCGCCGGCTGGCCCTGCAGCAGGGCATGCTGGGCCTGCGCGCTCTCCCGCGGGGCGTTTTCCAAGGCCGCTCCCTCTCCTCCGGCCGGGCTTTCCGCCAAAAGCCCGTCGCGCGGGGCCTCGGGCCGCAGGGGCTCGGCCGCGAGCTGCCGGGCCGCGGGAGGAGTCTCCTCGGTCCGTTTCGGGGCCGATCGGCTCACGAGCAGGGCTATCTGGCTCGGGCTCAGGTCCTGATCCACGCTGGGGGCGAGACGGACATTGCCGGCGGGCTCCCGGGACACAGGGTCGGGAGCGGGCGCGGCCGGTTTTTTTCGTGACCAGAAGCTCACGGCAGGGCCTCCACTATCCGTCTGAAATCCGCGCCCCGGTACGCCATGCCCCGGTAGAGGTCAAAGCTCGCCGTGCCGGGAGAAAGAAGCACAGTCTCGCCCGGACGCGCCTCGCCGCTCAGCCAGCGGACGGCCGGATCCAGGGTCGGAAACCAGCGCACGGGAATGTCCTTTTCCCAGGCCGGCTGGAAGATTTCCCGGGATTCCCCGAAGCCCGCCGCCAGGCGGACCTTCTCCCGCACCAGGGGGAGAAGCGCCAGGGGGTCGCCCCCCTTGTAGCGGCCGCCGCAGAGCAGAAGCACCGGCCGGTCCATGGCCCGGAGGGCCGTTTCCAGGGAGGAAAAGGTGGTGCACTTGGAGTCGTTCACATAGAGGACGCCGTTCTTTTCGGCCACGCGCTCCAGGCGGTGCGGCAGGGGCGCGAAGTTCTTCACGGCCGTTCGCGCGGCCTCCAGGCTCACCCCCAGCTCCCTGACGGCCTGCCAGGCGATTTCGGCGTTGAGGGCGTTGTGGGCGCCGATGAGCTGCGTCTCGGGGAAGCGGCCCGCGGCGGCGGAGACCGGCGCCTCGGGCACCAGGATCCTCGCGGCGAAACCCGCCTTTTCATAGGCCCCCCGCCATTCCTCCGGGAGGATGGCCAGGTCATCCTTTTCCTGGCAGGCGAAGAGCCGGAATTTGGCCCTCCGGTACTCCTCCAGATCCTCGTGGTAGTCCAGGTGGTTGGGGGTGATGTTCATGAGCACGGCCACGCGGGGGCGCAGGCGCAGGCAGGTCTGCAGCTGGAAGCTTGAGATCTCGAGCACCACGGCCTGCGCGCCGCGCCCCGCGAGAATGTACTCCGACAGCGGCGTGCCCACATTGCCGCCGAGAAAGGTTCTGATGCCCGCCGCCTCCAGCATGGCCCGCATGAGATGCACCGTGGTGGTCTTGCCGCTCGTGCCCGTGACGGCGAGCACCTGCTCGCCTTCCAGACAGCGGCAGGCGAGCTCGGTCTCGGCCAGGATGAAGGGCCCCGCCGCCGATTCCAGGGGCTGGTCCGGGGGCAGTTCCATGGCTTTGAGAAGGCTCCGCAGGGGAACGCCCGGACTCGGAATGACGAAGGCCGCCCCCGCGAAGTGCTCCGGCCTGTGGGGCCCGAGGACGATTTCCACCCCCAGGGCTTCGAGCTCGTCCTTCAGCTCCCCGCTCAGGGCCTCGGGCCGCGCCTCCAGGAGGCGGACGCCCGCCCCCAGACGGGAGAGCAGGCGGCAGGCCGCCCGGCCGGATCGGCCGGCGCCCACCACGACGCAGAGCTCGCCTTTTTCCGGCAGCAGGGGCCGGGCGGGGGTCCCGGGCGCCGGGACCTCTTCCTTCGCGAGGGGACTCAGGGGCATCGCGGCCATGGGAATCTCCTTTCTCTCAGCGCAGCTTGATGGTGGAGAGGGCCATCATGCCGAGGAGCACGGACATGATCCAGAAACGGATGATGATTTTCGATTCCGGAATGCCCTTGAGTTCAAAATGGTGGTGCAGGGGCGCCATGCGGAAGATGCGCTTGCCGCCCGTCCAGCGGAAATAGCTCACCTGAAGGATGACCGAGAGGGTCTCCACCACGAAGAGACCGCCCACGATGATGAGCAGGAACTCCTGCTTGCAGAGCAGGCCCAGGTAGCCCAGGACGCCGCCGATGCTCAGGGATCCCACATCCCCCATGAAGACCTGCGCCGGGTAGGCGTTGAACCAGAGAAATCCCAGCCCCGCCCCCACCAGGGCCGCGCAGAAGACCGTCACCTCGCCCATGCCGGGGATGTAGGGAAGATAGAGATACTGTGTCAGGCGCACGTTGCCGGTGATGTAGATGAAGATGGCGAGGGTCATGCCGGCCACGATGCTGGGGCCGATGGCGAGGCCGTCCAGGCCGTCGGTGAGGTTGACGGCGTTGGCCGTGCCCACCAGCAGGAGAATGCCGAAGGGGAAGTAGAAGAAGCCCAGATCCGGCATGAACTTGGTGAAGGGGATGGAGAGCTTCGTGGAGTACTGGGGGTCCAGGTAGAGGACGAACATGCCGACGGCCGCCACGATGATGAGCCCCAGCATCTTGGCCCGGGCCGAGATGCCCTTGTTCTGGTGGTGTCTGAGCTTGGTCATGTCGTCCCAGAAACCCACGAGCCCGAAGCCCGCGAAGACCAGAAAGGTCTGCCAGATGTAGCGGCTGCCCAGGTCCGCCCAGAGCAGGAGGCTCAGGAAGACCGAGAAGAGGATCATGAGGCCGCCCATGGTGGGGGTGCCGGCCTTGGCGGCGTGGGCCTTCACGTCCGAGAGAATGTACTGGCCGCACCGCAGACGGTGCAGAAAGCCGATGCACCAGGGGCCGGTGAGGACCATGATGAGCATGGCCGTGATGAGGGCGCCCATGGAGCGGAAGGTGATGTAGCGGAAGACATTGAAGGCGAACCAGTCGCCCGAGAGGGGGACCAGAAAATGGTGGAGCATCAGTTCTCTCCCGGGCGCAGACAGGTCCGGCAGAGAGGAAGGACCCTGTCCAGTTCGTTGCGGCGCGAGCCCTTGCAGAGGATCGTGAGACCCCCGGCGGCAGGCACGCGGCTGACAAGACACGGCAGAAGTTCGGCGAGTTCCCCGGGCCCGTCGAAGACATGCAGGGGAAGCGCCCCGCCGAGCCCCTCCGCCACGGCCTCGGCATGGTCTCCGGTCCAGCAGAAAAAGGCGGGCGAAAGCCCCGCCACCTGCCGGCCGAGCTCCCGGTGGGCCTCCGCGGCCCCCTCTCCCAGCTCCGCCATCTCCCCCAGCACGAGCCCGAGAGCCGTGCCCCGGGCGCGGGCGCGGGCGGCGGCCGCCTCCAGCATGCGCCGCATGGAGAGGGGATTGGCGTTGTAGCTGTCGTCGATGAGCAGAGAGGCCCCCGCCTCCTCTTCCTGAAAGCGGTGCCCGGGCAGGGAAACCCCTTTCAGCGCCTCTCCGAGCCCGGCGGGATCCCCGCCGGCGAGGAGGCAGACGAGCGCCGCGCAGGCGCAGTTTTCCAGAGAGGCCTCGCCCGGAGCCGGCAGGGGCACCGCGAGACGCGTCAGGACCGGGGTCTTCCCCGGCTCTCCCCCGTCCCGGGGGGAGCGCAGAAAAAGTCGGCAGAGCGAGGGATTTTCCGGGTCCGGAAAGGCCGCGCAGAAAACGCCAGGCCGGGACGCCTTGGCCCGCGCCTCCTCTTCCGAGGCGGCGGTGCGGAAAAAGAACGTGTCCGGCCTGATCCCGAGGGCTCTTTCCTTCAGCTCGGGATAGTCCGCCGAGGCCACGGCGATCCCGCCCGGCCTGAGGGCTGCGAAGAGCCTCGTCTTGTGCCAGGCCGTCCCGAGCTTCCCCAGACCCTCCGCGTGGCCCTCGCCCGCGTTGAGGACGCAGGCGATGTCGGGCTCCAGGATGGCCCCGAGCTCCTCCATGTCGCCGGGCCGGCTGATGCCCGCCTCGAGGATCCAGAAGCGCTCCGTCCCCTCGCCCCGGCAGAGGCTCAGGGGCAGCCCCAGCTGGTTGTTGAAATTGCCTTCGGTCCTGAGAACCGGCCCCGTGCGGGCCAGGGCCGCCGCGAGCCACTCCTTCAGGGTGGTCTTCCCCGCCGTGCCCGTGACGCCGATGACCGTCCCCCGGAAGCGTCTTCTCCAGGCGCGGGCAACGAGGCCCAGGGCCTTCAGGGCGTCCGGGACAAGGAGCACGGGGCAGGAGCTTTTCCCGGGAAGCGTCACCGGGCGCTCGGCCAGTATGGCCGCGGCGCCCTTCCCGGCCGCCTGTTCCGCGAAGTCGTGCCCGTCCGCGCGGCCGCCCTTCAGGCAGACAAAAAGGGCGCCGGGCGTCACGGCCCGGCTGTCCGCCGTGACGGCCGTGCAGACGATCCCCTCCGCCCCCTCGGGCAGCCGGGCCCCGCAGGCCCGGGCCGCGTCTTCAACGAGCATCCGCATGACTTTGTCCGCTCCCTCAAGGAAGGCCCGCGCCTCAGGCGCCGGCCTTTGTCCCGTCCAGAAGTTCCCGCACGGTCTCCTGGTCGCTGTAGTGCCGCTTCACGCCCGCCACGATCTGGTAGTCCTCGTGGCCCTTGCCGGCGATGAGCAGGCAGTCGGCGGGTCCCAGCATGGCCAGGGCCTTTTCCGTGGCGAGCCTCCGGTCCTTTTCCACCAGGACCTCCCGGGCCTGCGCGAGACCGGGAAGCACGTCCGCCATGATGGCCTCGGGGTCTTCGAAGCGGGGATTGTCCGAGGTGAGCACGGCCACATCCGAAAGGGCCGCCACGGCCTCGCCCATGAGGGGCCTCTTGCCCCGGTCGCGGTTGCCGCCGCAGCCGAAGACCGTGACGATGCGCCGGAAGCCCGCTCCGCGCAGGGCCTGAAGCACATTGATGAGGGCGTCGGGGGTGTGGGCGTAATCCACGAAGACATGGAGCCCTCTGGCGTTCACCACCTTCTCAAGCCGTCCGGGCACCCCCGCGAAGTTCCGCAGGGGAGAGAAGTCCGTCAGGCCCAGGGCGAGCCCCAGCGCCTGCACCGTGAGCAGATTGTCGGCGTTGAAGCGGCCGATGAGGGGGGAATGGATCTCCCAGGTCCTGCCCTGGGCCCGCATGCGCAGCCCCACCCCCGAGGTGCCGTGCTCGAGCAGCAGCCCCGAGAGATGCCGGTCCGGATCGGCCCCTTCGGGGGCCTTCCCGAAACCGTAGGTCCAGGCCCCGGGACAGAGCGCCGCGAGCCGGCGGCCCCAGGGGTCGTCGGCGTTGACGGCCATGGCCTTGCCGGCCAGGGGCAGCTCCGTGAAGAGCTTCGCCTTGCAGGCGAAGTAGTCCTCCATGTCCGGATGGAAATCCAGGTGGTCCTGGGTGAGGTTGGTGAAGCAGGCGCCGGCGAAGGGCACATGGCGCACCCGGTCCTGGGCGAGGGCGTGGGAGGAGACCTCCATGACGGCCGTGTCGCAGCCGGCCGCCGCCATGGCGGCCAGGCTCGTGTGCACCTCCAGGGGGCCCGGCGTCGTGAGGGGCGCGGGCTCGCAGTGGCCCGGCCAGCGGTAGGTCACGGTGCCGAGCACGCCGCAGCTGTGCCCCTGGGCGCTCAGCAGTGCCTCCAGCAGATAGGCGCAGGTG
>CAZFTQ010000031.1:17736-25308 GCA_964522365.1 uncultured Desulfovibrio sp.
TGCCGTTGGTGCCGGTGACGCCCAGGATTTTCAGAGGCGTTTCGTCCGTCCGGAAAGAGGCCGCCGCGAGCTCCGAAAGGGCGAAGCGCGTGTCGGAATGAAAAAGGACCTCCGCTCCCGCCGAGGCGGCCGCCTCGGCCGCGGGGCCCCCTTTCTGCCTCTGATCCAGCACCACCGTCCCGGCTCCCGCCGCCAGGGCCTGGGGCACATAGCGGCTTCCGTCCTCGCTCGCGCCGGAAACGGCCACGAAGACGCAGCCCTTTGTCACCTTCCGCGAATCCGCCGTGACGGCGAGTCCCGCCCGCACCCGGCTGCAGAGCCTGACATAGTCTTCCATGACCGTCCTCCTTCCTTGCTCCCCGCTGTCCCTGTCACACCGTCTAAAAAACAAAAAGCCGAAGCGCTATTTTTCCGAGAGCCAGAGCACGCAGCCCCCCTTGCTCTCCTCGCCCTTCGGCCAGGGCGAGCCCGGCTGGGGACTCTGGCGCACCACCCGCATGCCCTCGCCCTTGAGCTCGGGCACGATGCCCGCCCGGGCGAAGAGCTCCACGGCGTTGCGCAGGGTCTTGCCCTGCACGTCCGGCACCGTGGCCGAGGCCTTGGCCAGGTAGCCCGGCAGACGCAGGGCGTCCGCGTCGTTTTCAGGCTCCCGGAGGATCTGCGCGGCCTGCTTCTCGGCGAGCAGCCGGCGGCTCTTCTCCGTGGGTTTCGTGAAGGGCGAGTCGAGCCCCGCCACGCTGTAGCCCCGGCCCTGGGGCTGGCGGGAGGCCGCCTCCACGGTCTGCGCCTCGCGGCGCAGCCGGCCCGAGCTGTCCAGCACCCCCGCGTAGGCCAGGGAGCGCTGGGCGATTTCCCTGAAGACCGGGGCCGCGATGATGCCGCCGTACTGGGCGAGCTGCGGCTCGTCGATGAAGACCAGAATCAGGTAGAGCGGATTGTCCGCCGGCAGAAAGCCCACGAAGGAGGCCAGACGCTTGGTGCCGTAGGAGCCCGTGCGGGAGTCGGCTTTCTGGGCCGTGCCGGTCTTGCCGGCCACCTCCACGCCGGGCACGGCCGCCCGGCGGCCCGTGCCGTCCTTCTCCTCCACCACTTCCCGCATCATGCCCCGCACCTCGGAGGCGACGCCGCGGGAGAAGATCTGCACGCGTTCCTCAGGCTGGGCCATGTCACGCACGAGGACCAGATTCTTGCGCACCCCGCCGTTGAGCATGGTGAGGTAGGCCTGGGCCAGCTGCACGGGGGTCACGGAGACGCCCTGCCCGAAGGAGATGGACATGCAGTCCACCTCGCTCCAGTCCCGGGGCCGGCGCAGAATGCCGCGGTTCTCGGCCACCGGAACGCCCGTGCGCTCCCCGAAGCCCAGACTGCGCAGATAGCCGTGGAAGGTGTGGCTGCCCAGCATGAGGCCTATCTTGGCCATGCCGATGTTGGAGGAATAGCGCAGGACCTTGTGCACCGGGATCTGATCGCGGCTGGAGGTGTCGCGGATGGTCACGTACTTGGTGGTCCAGCGCCCGTTTTCGCAGTCGATGACGGTGTTCCGGTTCACCTTGCGCTCCTGCATGGCCGAGGCGAGCACCAGGGGCTTGAAGGTGGATCCGGGCTCAAGGGCGTCCTGGGCCAGGCGGTTGCGGTAGATCTGCGGCCTGGACGCCCGGAAATTGTTGGGATTGAAGAAGGGGTACTGGGCCCAGGCCAGAATCTCGCCCGTGGGCACATGCACCACCAGAGCGCCGCCCCAGCGGGCCTTTTCCTCCTGGACGGCCCGGGCCACGGCCTCTTCGGCGAAAAACTGCATCTGCACGTCCAGCGTCAGCCGGATGTCCTCGCCCCGGGGATCCTCCTCCCCTTCCCGGCGCAGGTAGAAGCGCCTGCCCGTGGCGTCGCGCTGGACGGTCTGGCGCATGGGCGCCGAGCCCAGACGCCCGTCCAGGGAGCGCTCGAGCCCCTCCAGCCCCTTGTCGTCAAAGCCCACGAAGCCCAGAAGCTGGCCCGCCATGTGCTTGAAGGGGTAGACCCGCTCGTACTCGCGGGAAAGACCGATGCCGGGCAGGCGCGCCGTGCGCACGGCGGCCGCCGTGCGGTCGTCCACCTTGCGGCGCAGCCAGAGGAAATGACGGCGGGTGCGGGAGAGCTGGTCGTAGAGCTTCTGGGGATCGATGCCCAGGATGGGTCCCAGGGTGTTGGCCGTGGTCAGGCAGTCCGTGACCTCGGAGGGATTGGCGTAGACCGAGAGCGCCTCCACGCTGCGGGCCAGCACCTGGCCCTCCCGGTCCAGGATCATGCCGCGCTTGCCGGAGACGATTTCCGTGGTGATGTGCTGACGGCGGGCGTATTCGGCGAGCCTCGGCCCGTCGATCATCTGCAGATACCAGGCCCGGCACCAGAGAAAGCCGAAGCAGAGCAGAAAGAAGGAAAAGATGCCGGCGATGCGCACGCGCCCCCAGTCCACCTGCCCCACGCGGCGCTCAAGCCAGGAGACCCTGGGCGCGGGGGCGGCGGGAGACGTCTCCGCGGGCGCGGGAGCGGGCGCCTGCACGCGGGCGTTGTCTGTGGAGGGAGCCGGCTGGCGCTCCACCGAGCTCTCGGCCTCGGCGGCCGAGCGGGGGTGCGCGGCCAGTTCCTGACGGAGAGGCTCCGGGGCCGCGGGGGGAGCTTTCGGCGGACTTTTCCTGGAAAAGAGGGACATGCTTCGTTTCTCCCGGCCCGCCCCGGAAAAAGGCGGGGGCGCAGAGAGGCTTTCGGGGGCGGGAAGAGGCCGGCGGTGAAAAAAAACCGGCCCCGGAAGGGAAAAAAGGCTCAGGAATCGGGGAAAACGACCGATAAGCCTTGGGGGGAACCGTCCTTCCGGACGGATCCCGAAAAAAAATCAGGGTTCCTCGCGGTCCTTCTTCAGCCGGGGCTTCAGATTCCGGATGCTGAGGCGCCGGATCTGGCCGGGCACAGGCTCCTTCATGCGCAGCTCCTCGGCCTTCTGGCGCAGCTCGTAGGGCGAGAGAAGACGGCCCTTTTCCACCTCGAGCTTGGCGTGCAGGGACTGCTTGACCCGCAGGCTGTTCTGCTCAAGGTTGATGAAGTAGGTCGTGTCCATGCGCTCGATGCTGAGCCAGACGAGGAGAATGCCCAGGACCACTGAGGCGAGGATGTTGAGGCCCAGAAGCAGATTCCAGGCGCGGCCCCTGAGAAAGGGCATCCTCTGCAGCCGCCCTGCGGCGGCTCTGGCTTCCCGGCCGGCGGTTCGCAGATCCATCAGTCGCCTCGGTGGTCGACGCGCTCGGCGATCTTCTCGCAGGCGCGGAGTCTGGCTGAGGAGGCCCGGGGATTGGCGGCGAGCTCTTCCTCCCCGGCCGTCAGGGGCTTGGGAGTGAGCAGGCGCAGCTCGGGCACATGGCCGCAGCGGCAGACGGGGACATGGGGCGGACAGAGACAGCCCGCCGCCCGTTCCCGGAAGCAGTTCTTGACGAGCCTGTCTTCCAGGGAGTGGAAGGAGATGACGCAGAGCCTGCCGCCCAGGGAGAGACGGGAAAAGACGCCGTCCAGAAAGGCCTTCAGTTCGCCCGGCTCGTCGTTGACGGCCATGCGCAGGGCCTGAAAGGTCCTGGTGGCGGGGTGACGGCGGGCCTTCTCCCGCCAGGCGGGCGGATAGGCCTCCCGGACCACGCGGGCGAGCTCGGCCGTGCCGCGCAGGGGCGCCCGCTCCCGGGCCCGGCAGATGGCCCGGGCGATGCGGCCGGCCTGCGGGTCCTCGCCGTACTGGGCGATGAGATCGCGCAGGCGCCGGAAATCAGCCCGGTTGACGAGCTCCGCGGCGGACATGGCGCCGGAAGAGGGATCCATGCGCATGTCCAGGGGCCCGTCGCCGTGGACGCTGAAGCCGCGGGCGGCCTCGTCCAGCTGGAGGGAGGAGACCCCCAGATCGACGAGCACGGCGTCGGCCCTGTCCCAGCCCGCCCGATCCATGGCCTCGGCGAAGCGGCTGAAGCGGCAGTGGCAGGTGCGGACGCGGTCCCCGAAGGGGGCGAGCCGCTCCGCCGCGAGGGAGAGCGCCTCGGCGTCCCGGTCGAGACCGAGGACGGAGAGGGAGGGGATGGCCTCCAGCAGGGCGGCCGTGTGGCCGCCGAGCCCCAGGGTGCCGTCCAGAAGCCTCAGAGGGCGATCCGGGCGGCCGAGCGGCGTGAAGACCTCCAGGACTTCCGCCTTGAGCACGGGGATGTGACGCCGGGCCTCGGATGACACGGAGCGCCTCCTAGAGACCCAGATGAATGCCCTTGGCCGTGAGCTCGCCCGAGACGTCGGTCAGATCGATGGCGTTGAAGCGCTCGAGAGACCAGATTTCGAAGCGGGAGAACATGCCCACGACCATGACCTCGGGCCTCGCGCCCTGGTCCTGACCGATGCCCGCCTCGGCGAGGAGGGTCTGCGGGATGCGCACCCTCCCCTGCGGATTGCAGGAGAGCTCTTCGGCGAGGCCGATGACCTTGGCCGCGAAGCGGATGAGGGCCACGGACGGGGAAGTGATGCCGTGCAGCTTTTCCACGAACTCGTCCCATTCGTCCGGCAGATAGGCCACCAGACGGCCGTAGAGGCAGGTCAGCCAGAAGGTGCCTCCCTGCCCGGCGAGCGCGGCACGGTATTCCGTGGGCAGCATGAGCCGCCCCTTGTCATCAAGGCTGCGTCTGGAGCTTTTCGTGAAAAGTTTGCGCATCATAGGATCCCGCCCTGTTCGGCTGGCCAAGCCCTACCATACTTTTCCACTCTTTGCCACTTTTTTCCACCAGAGGATCCCTTTTGCGTCCTCCTTTTCCACACCGGGACAGGGCCGGGCCCGGAGCCGCCCGCAGGGCCCCTTTCCCGGAAAACGGGGGGCTTGGGGCGGAGGCGCGGGCGGCTGAAGGGGGGCGCAGAAAAATTTTTCTTTTCCGAAGCCGCCGGTCCCGGAGAGGCTTTCCCCGCCCGCCCGGAAGAAGAAAAGGTCCCCGGGACTTTTTCCCCCGGGGAGGGACCTTCAACGCCCCGCGGGGCGGGAAAAGGGCCCTTCCCTTTCCCAGACTTCAGACAAAAAAACGCAACGATTCCGAAGCGCTGCAATCAGAAGCGGCTCTTTGCGCGCTTCTTTCCGGCGAAAGCGGTCCGTGGATCCGTACGGAAGGAGGCTCACTTTCAGGAAGAACTCCGGAGCGGACGGCGGATCTCCCTGCAGGGCGCAGGCCCCGCGGACGCAAAAAAATGCCTCCGGGGCTTTCCCCTGAGAAAGGCGCGGCCGCGCCGCTTTCCGTCCGGAGGTCCCGGAAGAGCTCCCCGGGGGCCCGGGGGGACTTTCAGGGGTCTCGCGCGGGGCCTGCGCGAACAGGCAGGACCTCCCGGAAAAGAGTCCATTTTTCTTCCGGGCCTCCCGCTGAAGCCGGCGGGGATGCCCGCGCCGGGGGGTCCCGCGAAGGGCAGAAAAAAGCCCCGGAAAAGCCATGCGCTCTTCCGGGGCGGAAGTGAGAACCGCGGGTGCGTTTTCAGAAGGGGGGACAGGCCGCCTGCCGCCCTGCGCGGGAGGAGGAAAGACCTTTTCAGGGGGAAGTCAGAATCGCCTGCCCGGCAGGCGGAAAGCGGGGAGAGGGGCCGGGCGCCCGGCCCTCCCCGGGGAACGCGTCAGCGCTTGGCGAGCCAGGCCTCGTTCACCACGCTTTTCGGCCGGCCTTCCTGCCAGGCGGCGATGTTCTCCGCCAGGATGCGGGTGATGTTTCTGCGGGCGGGCAGAGTGGCCCAGGCGAGGTGGGGCGTGAGAATGACGTTCGGGGCCTTGAGAAGGGGATTGTCCGGCTCGATGGGCTCCACGGAGACCACGTCCGCGCCGAGACCTCCCAGCCGGCCCGAGACAAGGGCCTCGGCCACGGCCTCCTCGTCCAGGAGGGGGCCCCGCGCCAGATTGAGGAGGAAGGCGCCCTTCTTCATGCGGGCGAGGCTCTCACGGTTCACGCACTTCCTCGTGGCGTCGGAGAGGGGACAGTGCAGGGTGAGGACGTCCGATTCCGCCAGCAGCCGGTCCATATCCACATACTCCACGGGGTAGCCCGGATCCGCCGCCCCGGCGGCCAGCTCGGCGCCGCTTCTGCGGGCCGAGGCCGCCAGAATCCGCATGCCGAAGGCCCGGGCGATGCCGCCCACGCGGCGGCCGATGGTCCCGAAGCCCAGGATGCCCATGGTTCTGCCCGTGAGCTCCACCTGGTCCGTTTTCCAGAAGCAGAAGTCCGGGCAGGCCCGCCACTCGCCCGCGCGCACGGCGGCGTCGTGGAGGCCGGGTCTCCTGCAGAGCTCCAGAAGGAGGGCCATGGCGTGCTGGGCCACGGCCTCGGGGCCGTATTTCACCACATTGAGCACCGGGATGCCCAGGCGCCCGGCATCGGCGATGTCCACCACATCGTAGCCCGTGGCGAGGACGCCTATGCAGCGAAGGGCCGGCAGCCGCTCCAGGGTCTCCTTCCTGAGGGGGGTCTTGTTGGTGATGAGAACGGCCGCCCCCTGGCTTCTTTCCAGGATGAGATCGTCCGGGGTGCGGTCATGCACGGTGAGATCGCCCAGCTGAGCCAGGGGATCCCAGGGATTGTCTCCGGCAGGATTGAGGGTATAGCCATCAAGAACGACGAGTTTCATGGGATCTCCTGCAAAAGGGGCTCCCGCGGGGGGCCCTTTCGCGCAACAGGGAAGGTGTCGGGAAGAGTCGGATTTTTTCTGAAAAAGGCCGGACGCCCCTTTCCGGCTGCGTCCGCCTGCCAAGGCTAGCACGCAAGCGCGCAGGGATCAAAGAGGCGGAAGCGGGTCCTCCGGCTCCCCCGCTGGCCCGGCGAAAAGGCGTCGCGGCCGGAAACGGGGTCTCTGTCAGGCAGCGAAAAACCTTTTCGTGAGAGCATCCGGCTTCAGAGAAGGAAAGTTCTCCCGCCTCCCGGGCCTCCGGGAGGCCTTTTTCAGACTCTCCTGCTCTGCCGCCGAAAAACCGGGCGCAGCCGCAGACCCCGGGCCGGCTCTGAACGGCTCTTCCCGCCGCGAGGGGCCGCGGCCCTTCCCTCGCAGACGCCGTCACGGCGTCCCGGATCCGATCCGCAGCGGGTGCGCACGGCGGGAGAAGCCTTGGCGCCGGGCTGCCGCCGACGCGGGGAAAAACGGATCTTCGAAAAGGCGCGACGGCTTGCCCGGAAGGGCTCCGGCATGCGATACTGGCCCCCGGTCTATTCAGCAGCATATCGCCGGGAATTCGGCAGGGAGGCACTGGTATGGGATTCTGTCTTGATCCGGGACTGGAGTCCTTTGCCGAGTTCCGTGAGTGGAACTGTTATTACGTCGACAAGACAGGTTTCCTCGAAGAATTTCTGACGCCGGAACCTCCAGAGGTGTCGCTCTTCACCCGTCCCCGCCGCTTCGGCAAGACGCTCATGCTGAGCATGATGGCCGAGTTCTTTGACATCACCAAGGACAGCGCCAGGCTTTTCGAGGGACTGGCCATCTCCCGCAACAAGGAACTGTGCCGGAAGTGGATGAATCAGTACCCGGTGATTTCTCTGTCCCTGAAGGACACGGAAGCAGCGT
>CAZFTQ010000032.1:0-24900 GCA_964522365.1 uncultured Desulfovibrio sp.
GTCCCGAAGGAGACGTCTACTTGGCGGAGATCATGTCCTGGTTGTCCCAGACCCGGTCAGCCTTGGGGAGAACGGGGAGGATCTTGAGCCAGGGGTTGGTGGCGAGGTGTTCCGGATCCTGCTGCAGCTTGCGGCTGTGCTCCAGGATGGGCGGCACGATGGTCTTGATGTCGCCGGCGAGAGCCGGGGCGATGGCGTACTTCGTGGCCTGTTCAGCCAGCGCCACGGCCTCCAGGCTGCACCTGGACGAGGTCATGAGGGTGTCCAGGGCCTTGGCGGGGTTGTGGAAGCCCACGCTGTTTTCCGCGGAGACATAGTCCCAGAAGAGCTGGCCCTTGCGGACCAGTTCCCTGGCCTGGGTCATGAGGGCCTCGCAGTCGGGGGCCACTTCGCCCTTGGCGGCGATGTGGGCGTTGGCGAGACGCACGGCCTCGTGGGCGCGCACGGAGTCTTCCTGGGCCTTGAGCAGCTGGGCGAAGGTCTTTTCCTGGGTGTAGATGACGCGGCTGCGCAGATAGTCGGCGGTCTTGTCAGCATGACACTGACGGCAGGCGCGCAGTTCGGGATCCTTGAGCGGCGAGGTCATCCAGTGGCTGGACACCTTCTTGCCGTCCACGCGCTGGTAGGGCATATGGCAGTCGGCGCAGGCCACGCCGGCGGCGCCGTGGGGGCCGTTGACGAAGGTCTCGTAGTCCGGATGCTGCATCTTGATCATCTTCACGCCGGACGCGGCATGGACCCAGTCAAAGAAGGGAGTCTGGTTGCCGGCGGCGTCCTTGGGACCCTGACCCTTGTAGAACTCGTACATGTTCTCAGGATCGAAGCCCTTGTCCCAGGGGAAGACGGGCCGGGCGGCCGGGCCGTTGTCCTTGTGGGTGAAGTAGTATTCCACATGACACTGGGCGCAGACCAGGGTGCGCTTCTCGTTGCGGGAGAGCTTGCTCCAGTCCTGTCCGGAACGCTTGAGCCAGTCCTTGAGGGGCTCGGAGTAGGGCCGCAGCTCCATGGACTGAGGATCGTGGCAGTTGGCGCAGCCGATGGTCTCGTCCATTTCGTCGATGGCCTGCTTGGTGCGGAAGGTGTTGACGTCCTTGCTCCAGAACTTGTCGCCGTACTCGGCCACCCAGTTCATCATCTTGGGGGTCTTGCAGTTCCAGCAGGTGGCCGGGAGCACGCCCTTCTCGCCGTAGCGGTTGATGCGGTCGATTTCCAGGAAGTCCTTGATGGCCAGGGTGTGGCCGCGGGCCTCGTTGTACTCGTACATGAAGGGGTAACCCAGCCAGAGGTTCTTCAGATAGGGCTGGGCGTGCTTGAAGCCCTTGGGCAGCGGATTCGTTCCGTCGTTCTTGCGGAAGTTGATCGAGCCCTTGTACTCGGTCATGACGGAGCTTTCATCGTTCTTCCGGTACGAGGCGTACTGAAGCGGAAAGTCCTTCTGGAAATCGGAAATGCGGGTGGAATCCTTTTTGATGGAAGTCTTGTACACGGGAGCCTTGAGCTCCGTGCTCACGTCGTTGCAGCCGCCGGCCAGCAGAAGGCTCAGGCCCACGCCCAGCAGCCACGCGCGTCTCAGTATTCCGCTATTCATATGCTACCATCCTTGTGCTGACCGGCTTGTGCCGCATGTGGGCGACATTCCGGTGGCAGTCCGTGCAGTACGGCTTGGTCAGCATGCTGGCCACGTCCACATTGGTCTTCGCGTGGCAGGCGATGCAGTTGTCGTTGACCATCTTCCTGGTCTCTTCGCTGGGACCGAGCGGGAGATCCTTGCCCTGCAGATTGAACACGAAGTCCCGCAGACCTTCCGCCGCCTTGGCGGGCAGCTTGGCCGCGATGGCGTGCGGGAGATGACATTCGTTGCAGGTCCGGTCCGCGTGGGTCGACAGCTTGTGCGTCACGCCGGCTTCAGCCATGAGATGGCAGGTCGTGCAGAAGGGACGCGTGTCCGTCATCGACATGGCCGAGGCCAGCACGGCGAAGAGCACCGCGCCGCCGATGAGGCCGCAGAGAAACACCTTCCATCTGCCTTTTCTGCCAGGCGGCACGGGATCCCGGGCTGTTGGCTTGTCCATAAAATATCCTCCTGGCTCCGCGCCTTTCTCCCTTGTCCAGCCGGAACCGATAGTAGTGCGCGGCATCGCTGCCGCAAGCACCCTGTAGCATCAGCCCCGATTGTGATGCAAGTCACCACTCCGCGATCTCTGTTACAAATGCCGCATTTTCAAGCAGAAAGCTCTCCCGTCCCACACTTTTCCGCACCCCGGTCCCCGGACTTTGTGCCCCCGCGCGCAAGCGGATGAGCGCTTCTTCAGGGGAAAGGGGCCTTTGCCTGAACGGGCGGTGACAGAGGACGCCCCCGCCCGGGCGCCCTTCCCCCGGCCCGCTTTTCATGAGGCGCGTCCGGCGGACCCGCGCGGAGAAGTCCCCGTTCCGGCAGGGGAAAGCTTCCGGACGGCGCAGGATCCCTCCCCGGAAGGAGGGGGCATACGGCTGCGGAAAAGACGGAAGCGGGCCCGGCAGGGGGGGGGCTTTCCTGCCGGAAAGGCCTTGCGCAGGGCGGCGCCTTTCGGAGTTCCCGGCGCCGGAAAGCCGTCGGGAAAACCCGTCCCCGCCACGGCTGAAGGCCGGTCTCCGGCGGGAATCTCCGATCCCGGGACCTGCGCCGTCCTCATGGAGGAACTCCTTTCCGGGATTCCCGGCGCCCGCGCGGCGGAAAGGATGCGGCCGCAGGCCGCGGGGGCGGAGCCTTCCGCGCCCGGGCGGGCGCAGGCTATGGGCCGTCTCTTCCCCTTCCTTCCTGCGCAGGCCCTGTTTTTTCGCCTGACAGCTTGACTTTTCCTCTTCTTCCCTGTAGGGACTTGCCCGGCGCTTCGGCGCTCCATCCATTTGAGAACCGACGGTGTTCACAGAAGGGTGCCCCTGGGGCCCCTTTTTTTTGGCCCTGTCCCCCCGGCCCGCGGAGTCTGCCCATGTCCGGATCCCTGCACGACGCCCTTCTCAGCCTGGCCCTGCCCGCCGTCAGGGCGCAGGGTCTCGCCGTCTGGGGGCTTGAACTTCTGGAGGGCCGGCAGATGGTCGTCCGCCTCTTCGTGGAAGGCCCCGAAGCGGAGAAATCCTCCGAAGGCGAAGACCTTTCCCCCGCCCGCCTCTCGGCCACCGTGGAGCAGTGCGAGGCCGTCTCCCGCCAGTTTTCCCTGGCGCTGGACGCCGAGGATCTCATCGGCAGGGCCTATACCCTGGAAGTGTCCACCCCCGGCTTTGACCGGATCTTTTTCTCCACGGCCCAGATGCTGCCCTATCTCGGCGACATGGCCGAAGCGCGCCTGCCCGCCCCCTTCTCCCCCGCCGAAGGCCTTCCGGCCCGGCGCCTCTGGAAGGGCCGGCTTCTCGCCGCGGACGCGGAGAGCTTCACCCTGGCGCCCGCCCGGGTGGACGAAGACGGCGAAATCATCGACGAGGACCTGCCGCCTGTCCGGCTCCTCTTCTCCCAGGCGCGCCGCGTGCGCCGCGTGCCCGTCTTCCGGCGTCCTCCCAGGCCCGGCCGGGGACCAGGGAAACAGAAAAACTGACTCAGCGCCCCTCAAGAGGGAGGCTTCATGAATTCCGAACTGAAAAAAGCCATCGACCAGATCTGCAAGGAGAAGGGTCTCGACCACGCCCTCCTTGTGGAGACCCTGGAAGACGCGGTCAAAACCTCGGTGCTGCGCCGCTACAGCGAAGACATCACCCTCGAAGTGAAATACGACGACAAGACCGGGGAAATAGAAGTCTACCAGTACAAAATCGTCGTGGCCGACGGCGAACTGGACAACGAGGACAAGGAGATCGAGCTCTCCGAGGCCCGCACCCACGACGAATCCGTGCAGCTGGACGACGAGATGGGCTTCCGCATCGAGATCGAGGATCTGGGCCGCATCGCCGCCCAGTCCGCCAAGCAGGTCATCATCCAGCGCCTGCGGGACGCCGAGCAGAACATCATCTACCAGGAATACACCATCCGCAAAGGCGAAATCGCCACGGGCACCGTGCAGCGCAGGGACCGCAGCGGCTTCATCGTCAATCTGGACCGCACCGAGGCCATCCTCCCCAGAGACGAGCAGATCCCCAAGGAGCACTACCGCCACGGCGACAGCATCAGCGCCCTCATCCTGGACGTGCACAAGGAGGGCCGCGGTCCCCAGATCGTCCTCTCCCGGGCCCACAACGACTACCTGACGGCCCTCTTCCGCCGGGAAGTGCCGGAAGTGGAGGAAGGCACCATCCAGATCATGGGCGTCGCCCGGGAACCCGGCATGCGCGCCAAGGTGGCCGTCTACTCCCGCGACCGGGGACTGGACCCGGTGGGCGCCTGCGTGGGCATCCGCGGCTCCCGCATCCAGGCCATCGTCCAGGAGCTCAAGGACGAGCGCATCGACATCGTCGTCTGGAACCCCGACATCGCCGAATACGCCAAGAACGCCCTGGCCCCGGCCGTGGTCAACCGCATCGTCGTGGACGAGGCGAACAAAAACCTGGAAGTCATCGTCCCGGACGATCAGGTCACCAACGCCATCGGCCGGCGCGGCCAGAACGTGAAGCTCGCCTCCCGTCTGGTGGGCTGGAAAATCGACATCTCCTCGGAGAACCGCTACAGAGAGACCCTCGCCGTCAGGCGCGCCGGTCTCGAGCAGGCGGCCCGGGCCGCCGACATGTCGGCCGACACCCTCTCCGAGGCGGGCTACACGAGCCCCCAGGCCCTGGCCGCCGCCAGCGACGAGGAACTGGCCGCCCATCTGGACATGGACGCCGGGCAGATCGCCGCGCTGCGCGAAGCCCTCTTCGCGCTGAACCTGGACGCGCCGGCGGGCTCCGCGTCCGAGCAGGGAGAGACCAGGAGCCGTGACAGCGACGACTGAGACGCCGTACGAGGGCCCGCTGCGCATGTGCGTCATCTGCCGGCGCCGGCTGCCCAAACCCGAACTTGTGCGCCACACCCGGACACCCGAAGGACTGCTTGTCCCGGACCCCGATCAGACCGCCCCTGGACGGGGCTGGTATGTCTGCCGGCAGGAAGGCTGCCGGGCCAGATTCGCCAGATACAGTCCTGCACTGCGGCACAGGGGGAGGAAATAGAATGGAAAAGAAAATCAAGCTGAGCGAGCTCGCCACCGAACTGAAGCAGTCCCCCCGGGCCCTGCTGGACTTCGCCCGGGAGAACGGCATCTCCGCCAGAACCTCCTCGGCCGGACTGACGGCGGAAGACGCGAACCGCATGCGCCGGCACTTCACGAAGCCCGTGGAAAAGCCCGCCGTCAAGATCCGCCGCCGCCCCCGCCAGGAGAGAGCCCCCGAGGCCCAGACCCGGAGCGACGGGACACAGGGCCAGACCGCCCAGGCGCAGGACCAGGCCCCCCGGCCCCAGTCCCAGGAGCCGGCTGCGCAGGCGCAGCCGCAGACCCAGGGCGCCCGGCCCCAGGGCCAGGCCGCCGAGGCGCAGGGAGAGGGCGCGCAGGCCCGGCAGCAGCAGAAGCCCGAGGCGGCCTCCCGCCCCCGCACGCCTGTCCGCCGGCCGGCCGGCCCCGCCCCCTCGGTGAAGATCATCAGCCCGGCGCCCGGCAGGCAGGACGGAACGGCCTCCGACGCGCGCCAGGCGGAAAGCGCGCGGACCGACGCGCGGCAGAGCGAAGCGCCCGGCAAGGACCAGGCGGCCGAAAAGCCCGCCGTGACCGCGCCCGCGCCCGGAGCCGGGCAGGAAGCGAAGGCCCCGGAAACCGGGGAAGGCGCCCCCGCCCAGGGGAGCGCCGCCGCCGAATCGCGGCCCGCGCCGAAGCCCAGGACCCCCGCGGAGCGTCAGGGCGCGGGTCAGGGACGCGCCCCCGGCCAGGGCGGCCAGGCGCGCCAGCCCCGGGTCTTCCCGCAGCCCCAGGAAGTGCCCAAGGTCCGCATCATTTCCAAGCCCGAAGCGCCGCAGCCGCAGACCCGCGAAGGGCAGTCCCGTCCCGACAGGCCCCGTCAGTCGCCGGGCGGCGGCAGACCCGCCGGCTCCCGTGAAGGGGGCAGACCCGCGGGCGCCCGCGAAGGCGCGAGACCGGCCGCAGCCCGCGAGGGCGCGCGTCCCGGCCGCACCTCCGGCCAGAGCCGCTGGACCGGCGACTTTGAAGGCGGCCAGAACGCCGACGGCCGCGGCAAGGGGAACAAGAACAAGCGCGCCGCCAAGGGCGTGCGCCGCACCGTGGACTTCCAGCCGGCCTTTGACCGCCAGGACGCCGACGGCGAGGGCATGCGCCAGCGCTCGGCCCGCCGGCCCAAGAAGAAGCCCGTGCAGGCCCCCGTGCCCGTGACCCAGCCCCTCAAGGCGGCCAAGCGCAAGGTCCGCGTGGAAGGCGGCAGCATCCGCATCGCGGACATGGCCCACCAGATGGGCCTCAAGGCCAACGAACTCATCAAGGTTCTCTTCAACATGGGGACCATGGCCACCATCAACCAGGCCATCGACACGGACACCGCGGCCGTGCTCGCCTCGGAATTCCAGTACGAGGTGGAGAAGACGGGCTTCGAGGAAAGCGATTACCTGGAGCCCTCCGCCCCCGACAGCCCCGAGTCCCTGCGGCCCAGACCGCCCGTGGTCACCATCATGGGCCATGTGGACCACGGCAAGACCTCCCTGCTGGACGCCATCCGCAAGACCCATGTGACGAGCGGCGAAGCCGGCGGCATCACCCAGCACATCGGCGCCTACCATGTCCGCACCAAGAACGGCGACGTGGTCTTCCTGGACACCCCCGGCCACGAGGCCTTCACCGCCATGCGCGCCCGCGGCGCCCAGATCACCGACCTGGTCATCCTGGTGGTGGCGGCCGACGACGGCGTCATGGAACAGACCCGCGAGGCCATCAACCACGCCCGCGCGGCCAATGTCCCCATCATCGTGGCCGTCAACAAGATCGACAAGCCCGCCGCCAACCCCGACCGCGTCCTGCGCGAGCTCTCCGAACTGGGCCTCCAGGCCGAAGAGTGGGGCGGCGACACCATCGTGGCCATGGTCTCGGCCAAGACCCATCAGGGTCTGGACGACCTTCTGGAACTGCTCGCCCTGCAGTCCGAGGTCATGGAGCTCAAGGCCAACCCCGACAAGCCCGCCCGCGGCCACATCATCGAGGCCAAGCTGGACAAGGGCCGCGGCCCCGTGGCCACGGTGCTCATCCAGGAAGGCACCCTGCGCCAGGGCGACAGCTTTGTCTGCGGCACCTTCTCGGGCCGCGTGCGCGCCCTGTTCAACGACGCCGGCAAGAAGGTCCGGGAAGCCGGACCCTCCATCCCCGTGGAAGTGCAGGGCTTTGCCGGCGTGCCCGTGGCCGGCGAGGAATTCGCCGCCGTGGCCGACGAACGGGTGGCCCGCCGCATCGCCGACGCCCGCGCCGTCCGCCAGCGCGAAAAGGATCTGGCCAGCGAAAGCCGCGTCACCCTGGAAACCTTCCTGGCCGACAGCGCGGACGACGGACCCAAGACCCTCAACCTGGTGGTGAAGGCCGACGTGCAGGGCTCCCTGGAAGCCGTCCAGGAAAGCCTGCGCAAGGCCGGCACCGAAAAGGTCACGGTCAATGTGGTGCACGGGGCCGCCGGCGCCATCTCCGAGTCCGACATCATGCTGGCCCACGCCTCCAGAGCCATCATCATCGGCTTCAATGTCCGGCCCACGGCCCGCATCAAGGAGGTGGCCGCCCGCGAAAGCGTGGACATCCGCTTCTACGACATCATCTACAAGCTGGTGGACGATGTGAAAAGCGCCATGGCCGGCCTGCTCGCTCCCGTGGAGCGCGAGGTCTACCTGGGTCAGGCCGAGGTGCGCCGGATCTTCACCCTGCCCAAGGTGGGCACCATCGCCGGCTCCTATGTGGCCGACGGGAAGATGCTGCGCAACGCAAGCGCCCGCCTGCTGCGCGAGGGCGTGGTGGTCTGGACCGGCCGCATCTCCTCCCTCAAGCGCTTCAAGGACGACGCCCGCGAGGTGGCGCGCGGCAACGAGTGCGGCATCGGCCTGGAAAACTTCAACGACATCAAGGTCGGCGACATCATCGAGGCCTTCACCACGGTGCAGGAAGCGGCGTCGCTCTAGACCGCCCCTTCCCGCCTGACGCCGGTCTTTCCCGGCGCGCGGAGCCATGCTCATCGGTCATCTCACTGTCGAGTTCTCCCTGGACGGCAACGACAACCTCAAGGCCAAGCGCCGCGTGGCCAGCAGCCTCAAGCAGAAGGTCCGCGGCCGCTTCAATGTGGCCGTGGCCGAAGACGGGACGGAAAACCTCCTCACCCGCCTGCGGCTCTCCGTCATTTCCCTCTCCAATTCCGAGACCCATCTGCGCAGCCGCCTGGACAAGTGCCTGCTCATGATGGACGCCGTGGCCGGCGAGAAGATCACGGACTCATCCCTGGAAATCTATGCGGCTGACTGATCTGGCCTATCCTCCGGCCTGGCGCAGGGGCGCCGAAGCCGCGGCGAAAGCCCTCATGGACGCGGACGAGGTGCTCATCTGCGCCCACACGCGCCTGGACGGCGACGCCCTGAGCTCCATGGCGGCCGCCGGACACTTTCTGGCGCAGCGGGAAAGACGCTTTCTCCTCTACGCCCCCCTGGGCGTCCCGGAGGCCCTGGACTTTCTCCCCCTGCCCGGTCCGGTTTACGGAACCCTGAAGAACCTCCCCTTCCGGCCGCAGACCCTCCTCGCCCTGGACTGCGGGGATCCCGGGCGCCTGGGCGAGGAGCTCCGGGACGAGGCGGAAGACTTCGTCTGCCTCAACATCGACCACCATCCGGGCCCCGGCATGGGCACGGAGGTCTCCCTCATCTGCCCCGACGCCTCCTCCACCACCCAGGTCCTCGCCTCGGTCTTCCACGCGGCGGGCGTCCGGCTCACGAAGCCCATGGCCGAGGCCCTCTGCCTCGGCCTCATCACGGACACCGGGGGCTTCCGGCACTCCAACGCCACCCCGGCCGTCTTCGCCCTGACGGCCCTGCTGGAGGAAGCGGGCGCCTCGGTGCACGCCCTGCGCGAGCGGCTGGAAAAGGTCTGGTCGCTGGCCCGCATGCGGCTCTGGGGCAGGCTCATGTCCGAGGCCGAACTGCTCCGCGAAGGCCGGGTCGCCTTCGCCCGCCTCTCCCAGGAAAGCCTGGAGGCCTGCGGCGCCCTGCCCGAGGACACCGAGGGCTTCGTGGAGCAGCTGCGCGAGCTGCGCACGGCGCAGGTGGCCGTCATGCTGCGGGAGCAGAGCCCGGATCTCTGCCGCTTCAGCCTGCGATCCACCGGGGACACGGACGTGCGCGCAGCGGCCCTGCGCCTCGGAGGCGGCGGGCACATGAACGCCGCGGGAGGCACCCTGGCCATGTCCCTGGAGTCCGCGGAACGGGCGATTCTGCGCGCGATCGATCCCCTGCTGCGCTGAAGGAGACCGGCTCTCCGTCCGGCACGGCGCGGACTTTTGACTTTTCCGGGTCTCGTCCCTATAGTGCTTTTTCCATGTTTTCTTCCGGCACCCAGACAGCGCAGCAGCACGGCGTGCTTGTGCTCAACAAGCCCGCGGGGCCTACGTCCAACCGCTGCCTCACGGCCGTCAAGCGTCTGGGCCAGCGGAAAATCGGCCACGCCGGGACCCTGGACCCCATGGCCTCCGGCGTCCTGCTCCTGCTCCTGGGCCAGGCCACCAAGCTTTCGGGCTGGCTCATGGCCGCGGGCGAGAAGGTCTACGCGGCCTCTCTGCGCCTGGGCGTCGAAACCGACACCTGGGACGCGGAGGGCCGCGTCGTCGCCGAGCGGCCCTGGGAACAGGTGACGCCGGAAGAAATCCGGGAAGCCGTCGCTTCCTGGCGGGGGGAACTGACCCAGACCGTGCCGCCCTATTCGGCGGCCAAGAGCCAGGGCAGGCCCCTCTACGAGCTTGCCCGCGAAGGCCTGACGGTGCCGGTGAAAACCAAGACCGTCCATATTTTTCAGACCGAGATCCTCTCCCTGGATCTCCCTGAACTCCGTTTCCGGGTCCGCTGCAGCTCAGGCACGTACGTCCGCTCCCTGGCCCACAGCTTGGGGAAGCGACTTTCGTGCGGCGCCGTGCTCACCGCCCTGACCCGGGAATACAGTCACCCCTTCTCCCTCTCCCAGGCCGTCAGTCTGGAGGAGCTCCGGCAGCATCCGGAAAGCCTGCCCGAGCATGTGCGTCCGCTCGAGGACGCCCTGCCCGGCTGGCCCGCGGTGACGCTGGGAGCGGCCGCCGCCGGAAAGGTCCGCAACGGGATTCCCGCGGACTGCCCGGCGGAGAGTCTGGACGCGATCCGCCGCAACGGCGGACTCGCCCTCCTCAGGGACGGCGAGGGGCCCCTCGCCCTGGCGAGACTCGCCATGGACGGCGGACGGCCCCAGCTCGCGGTGGCCCGGGGACTGTGGAGCGGGAGTTCCTGATTTTTCAACCCTTTTTGCACAAGGAGTACCGCTGTGGCAATGGATTCTCTGCAAAAGAAGGCCGTCATCGACGCCCATGCCAGACACGAGGGCGATACGGGCTCTCCGGAAGTGCAGGTCGCCCTGCTCACCGCCCGCATCGAAAGCCTCACCGAACATTTCAAGGTCCATAAAAAGGACTTTCATTCGCGCACAGGTCTTCTGAAGATGGTCGGCCAGCGCCGCAACATCCTCAACTACCTGAAGAGCCGTGACATTCAGCGCTACCGCGCCCTCATCGAGAAGCTCGGACTGCGCAAGTAAAAGCTTTTTCTTCACACAGGACAAAGGGGCCGGCGCGCCCCTTTGTCTCTTTTTTCCTTTTCCCTCAAGCGAAGCCGCCATGGCAGAAGGGGTATCCGGCAGATCGGGAAGTCCGCTCCGAAAAATTTCCCCTTGCCCCTTCCCGCTTTCCCGGAAGCCCCTTCCATGGCTCAAGGAGCCCTATGAGCAACGACATTTTCAACCCCGACCGCGTGACAGCCACGGTTCTGGGCAAGGAGTACTGTTTTGAGACGGGCAGGGTGGCCAACCAGGCCGACGGCGCCGTCTGGATCCAGTGCGGCGGAACCGTGGTGCTCGTCACCGTCTGTTCCCAGACCCTGGAGGAGTCCAGGGGATTCTTCCCCCTGACCGTGGAGTATTCCGAGCGCATGTACGCCGCGGGCCGCATCCCCGGAAGCTTCTTCCGCCGCGAAATCGGCCGTCCCTCCGAGCGCGAGACCCTGGTCTCCCGCCTTATCGACCGGCCCATCCGGCCCCTCTTCCCCAAGGGCCTGCTCCAGGACGTGCAGGTGCTCGCCACCGTCCTTTCGGCCGATCCGGAAAACGACCCCGACGTGCTCGCCATGACCGCCGCCTCGGCGGCCATCCACCTCTCGAGCCTGCCCTTTGACGGGCCCGTGGTGGGCGCCCGCGTGGGCCGCGTGGCCGGGGAGTTCGTCCTGAATCCCACCCATGCCCAGCGGAAGGAAAGCGATCTGGATCTGGTGTTCGCCGCCTCGGCCACGGCCCTCACCATGGTGGAGGGCGAAGCGAAATTCGTGCCCGAAGACGTCATCATCGACGCCCTGGAATGGGGCCGCCAGCAGGTGCTGCCCCTGGTGGCCGCCCAGGAAAAGCTCCGCAGCCTGGCGGGGAAGGCCAAGATGGCCTATGTCCCCCACGAGGACGATCCCGAGCTCGCGGCCCGGGTGGCCGAGCTGAGCGCGGAGGCGGGCCTCGAGGCCGCCATGTGCGTCACGGAGAAGATGGCCCGCAAGGAAGCCAGAAAGCAGGTGAAGGACCAGGTCCTGGCCGCCCTCCGGGCGGACCCCGCCTGGGCCGAGAAGCCCGAGGCCCTGGCCGAGGTGCCGGATCTTCTGGCCGCCAGGGAAAAGGCCTTCGTGCGCCGGCGCATCGTCACGGAAGGTCTGCGCATCGACGGACGCGACACGAAGACCGTGCGGCCCATCCAGATCCAGACCTCGGTGCTCCCCCGCACCCACGGATCCGCCCTCTTCCGGCGCGGGGAGACCAAGAGCCTGGCCGTCACCACCCTGGGATCCTCCACGGACGAGCAGCGCGTGGACTCCCTCCACGGCGACGTGACGAAGACCTTCATGCTGCATTACAACTTCCCGCCCTTTTCCGTGGGCGAAGTGAAGCCCGTGCGGCTCTCCCGCCGGGAAGTGGGCCACGGCGCCCTGGCCGAAAAGTCCCTGCGTCCCGTGCTGCCCGCGGCCGAGGACTTCCCCTACACCCTGCGCGTGGTCTCCGAGACCGTGGAGTCCAACGGATCCTCCTCCATGGCCGCGGTCTGCGGCGGCTGCCTCTCCCTCATGGACGCGGGCGTGCCCATCTCCGCCCCCGTGGCCGGCGTGGCCATGGGCCTCATCAAGGAAGGCGAGCAGTTCATCGTGCTCACGGACATCCTCGGGGACGAGGACGCCATGGGCGACATGGACTTCAAGGTGGCCGGCACGGCGGAAGGCGTCACCGGCATCCAGATGGACATCAAGGTGGAAGGCCTCTCCACGGACATCATGCGGGCGGCCATGCGCCAGGCCCGCGAAGGCCGGCTCCACATTCTGGCGGAAATGCGCAGGGCGCTGCCCGAGCCCCGCAAGGAGCTCTCGCCCCACGCGCCCCAGCACGGCGAGGTCTGGGTCAACCCCGAGGTCATCCGGCTCATCATCGGCCCCGGCGGCAAGAACATCAAGGCCATCACCGCGGCCACCGGTTCCGCCGTGGACATCGACGACTCCGGCAAGATCACCATCTTCGCCCCCACCTCGGAAGCCCTCGCCCACACCGTGGAGCTCATCCGCTACTACGACCAGCGGCCCGAGCTCGGCGCGAACTATACCGGCAAGGTCAAGAAAATCCTGGAAATCGGCTGCATCGTGGAAATTCTCCCCAATGTGGAGGCCCTGGTGCACATCTCCCAGCTCGACACCGTGCGCGTGCCGCAGGTCTCCAGCGTGGTGCAGCTGGGCCAGGAACTGACCGTCAAGATCATCGAGATCAACGGCGACCGCATCCGCGCCAGCCGCCGCGCCGTGCTTCTGGAAGCCCAGGGCCAGCCCTGGACTCCCGAGCAGACGGCGCGCCCCTCCCGCTCCGAAGGCCATGACCGGGGAGACAGAGGCGGCGAGCGCCGGCACTCAGGCCGGGGCGGCCGCGATCACCGCTAAGCGCGAGGCCTCAGCCCCGCCCCGGGAAGAAGCTTTCCGGGCGGGGCGCAGGCAAGGAGATCCCATGAGCGAGACCAAGCCCGACGGACAGGCTGCCGAACCGCAGGAAGTCCGGGAAGAACGTCATCTCACGCCCGAAGAAGCCCGCGCCAGACTGACGGGCGCGGACCGGGTGCATTTCGAGGGCCTCGGCATGGCCTGGGCCGTGCTCCTGGGCGGGCCCCCCGCCCGGCTCATTCCCCAGGTGGTGGCCACCGTCCTCAAGGAAGGCGGCACCCGTCCCGCCTGGCGCTGGAAACGCGGCGGCACCGAGGACGTCCTCATGGCCTGGCCCAGGGAAGAGCCCGTGCGGGCCGCCGTGCTTGTCTCGGGGCCCGAGGGCGGCAAGCTGCTGCCGGTGGACTCCTTCCCCCTGCTGGAGGGACTTCCCAACGACCTCACGGTGGAGGATGTCCATCCCTGGCAGGCCGGCGCCGGCGCCGATGTGGCCTGCATGGTGGAAGAGGGCCGCAATCCCATGTGGTTCTATGATCCCCTCTACCGCCGCGACAGGGACGACCTCACTCCGGGCGTGGTCCAGACCTTCCACATCGCGGGCCTCGCCTTCTCCCTGCGCAAGGCGCTGCTGGACGATCTGACCATCACCAGGGGACCCTACTTCGAGGCCCACGCCGAAGCTTGGCTCAGGGAGCATCCGGAAGCGAAAAAGCTGGACGTGCCGCCTCTGAAGATCCCCATGACCGGCAAGCGCCTCATCTTCCCGGGGAACACCTTCGGGGAATACCAGCTGCGGGCCCTGGTGGAAGACGTGGAGGACCACCAGCTGGAAAAAATGCCGGTGAAGGTGCTGCACCTGCGCTTCCCCTTTGCCGAGCGTGCCCCCCTGCTCATCCCGGTCTACGCCTCCAAGGCCGTGCTCAGGGACTACGAGCCGAAAACCGGAGACGAAGTGGACGCCTATGTCTGGCTCCAGGGCCATGTCATCGACATGGACGAAGGCCCCCAGCAGAGCCCCGAACCCGAGCCTGATCCCAAAGTGCATTAAACTCTCGACCCCTCGGGGTCGATGGAAAAGACCGTCCAGACGGAGCGAGGAGTGACCACCTCGCTCCGTCTTTTTTTGTCATCTACCTGCGTACACGCCGGCTCGCGGGTTCAAGCGCTCCGGCAAGCCCTCGCCTCCGAACCGGCTTATCTGGGCGATCCTGCCTGTCAGTGTCCGCCGTCCTTGGCCCTTGGCGATCATTCCGGATAGGCCAACTTGCGCTTCTACGGGTACTTGCTGCCACAAAGGAAAGCTCCTGCAGAACAAGCTCGGCGATGAACGTCCCGAGCAGTTTTTTTTGCGCCTCATGTCCGGCACCAGGATGTCCACGCGCATTTCTCTGGTCAGCAGACGCCACTGCTCCAGAATTTCCTCATAGCTTCTTTCCAGGCGATCGATGCTCGGGATGCAGAGCAGATCGCCCTGTCTCAGCGTTCTGAGCAGGGCCTGGTACTGAAGACGCCGGAAATCCTTGCCCGACATATTGTCCACGAAAATATTGGCGGGCGGTATGGCCTGCCGCTCCAGGGCAAGACGCTGACGGTTTTCATTCTGCTCTCTGGCGGAGACGCGAATGCAGCCGAATTCTGCCATGATTTTCTTCCCTCGCTGTCTTTTGTTCAGACTCCTCCCCCCGGAAAGCGGCAGTCATGAACCGGCGACGCCGTTCACGCCCGCGTCAGACCCGCTCACCGCGAAAGCGGAATGATCCGCCGCGCATTCGCAGGTCAGCAGCGGTCCAGCCTGACGACAGTGCGCGCCTAACCGCTTCCCGTTGGAATATTTCAGCTGGCAGACGACGATCCTTGGACGAAACACAGCCAGACGAGAGTTCTGAAATCCGATCCCCTGAGCGCAGCATGCACAAACAGTCAGTTTTTCTCCGTCAATCTGGTGATTGCACAGACACCAAGGCCTCCGGATGCAATCTCCGGTATCGAAGGATTGTCTCCGAGTTTCACTGGCGGGAAAAACTGGCTCTGGTCAGAGCCCCTCGCCGGCGAGACGCTCCCGTTTGCCTGGCGCGGGCCCCTATCGGGCCTTAACCGAACCCGACCTTGCTGACGGAAAGGATCGATGCTCCTTGCCCCCAAAGGCATACTTCTCGCCCAGTTTCTCACAACGCGCAGATTTTCCCTGCACAAGCTGTTTTCCCTGCAATACGGTTTTGCTTCGCTGGGCCCGTGATTCTTCGGGGCGAAAATCCAACGGCCAAAGCGCGTCCGACCTCTTGGGAAGAGAGTCTGGCATCGCTGACTCTGTCCAAGATGGAAGCGCCGGCAAAGTCTTCCGCAGGCCTTTTGTGACCTTTTTACCTCGCCGATCAGCCCGCGCTGTCGATAGAGCTCTTTGCCGGACGTGCAGCCAACACGGCTCTCTGTGGAGTCGCGAAAAAGCGATAGCCAGGAGAAAGGGTTTCCGTTCGGCCCGCCTATGCGCGCACGGCTTGTCGCGGTGTACGGCGTTCGGATGTAACGGAGTTCTCCAGAGAGCGACAACAGGTCTCCGACGCGTCAGACAGTCGGAACCATACGCGTCCACCCACGCCCCAGCGCGGCTTTTTCCACCAGTTATCAGCCGGATTATAGAATCCTTTTTCTCCGTACTGTACGCTTGCGCCACTCGAGAAGCCTCGTCGCGTTTCAATCCCCTCTTACAAGGATACCCCCATGCGTACAATATTCGCCCTTCTCCTCTCCTTTGCTCTGCTCTGTCCCTTCGTTTCTTCGCGGGCCCAAGCCGCCGGCTATCCCGATCATCCCGTCAAACTCATGACCATGACTGGCCCCGGGGCGCAGATAGACCTGCTCACCCGCGCCGTGGCTGACAAAATGAAAGAAAGCCTCGGCCAGCCCGTGGTGGTCAGCAACAACCCCGGCGGCTCCCACGGAAGCGTCATGGCCACGGAATTGGCCAAAGCTCCGGCCGACGGCTACACCCTGGGTGTTTCCGCCACGGCGGCCTTTACCTATTCGCCCCACTTCGTGCGCACCAAATACGCCTTGGACAATTTTACCTATCTGACCCTCCTGGGTCTAAACCAGAGCGGGGTCATCTGCGCTCCCAACAAGCCTTGGACCACCCTCAAGGAGGCCTTCGCCCAAGCCAAAGCCCAAGGGAAGGGCCTCACCTACATGTTCCAAGGCTCCGACGACCGTGACGCCATGAAGCGCATCGCCGCCAAGGAAGGGGTGAAGCTCTCCCTCATGCCCAGCACCGGCGGTCCGTCCGTCATCTCCGCCGTGATGGGCGGCCACGCCGATTTGGGCCACGTGGGCGCCATCCTCTTCGACTATGTCACCAGCGGCAAGATCAGGTGCCTGGCGGCCTCCACCCCCACGCGGCTCACGGAACTGCCCGAAATCCCGACTCTGAAGGAACAGGGCTGGAATGAATCCGTGGAAATGTTCATTGTCCTCGCCGCCCCCGGGGGTCTGCCCGGCGAGGTGCTCGCGAAGCTGAAAGACGCCGTGGACAAGCTGAAGAACGACGCCTCTTTCAAAAACTTTGTCACGCAGAAGCTGCGCATGGCGCCCGTGGAATACGGCATGGAAAACGCGTCGCGCTACATGCGGGAAGCTTCCAGCCGCTTCGCCGCCGAAGCCAAAACCCGCTGATCGGACGCGGGCCTGAGGTCCCCCATGACACGTTCGCAGAGAGACACGATTTCCTACGCTTTCGTCGCGGTTCTCAGCGCCTTTCTCCTCCTCTGGGGCATCCCCGCCTTCTCTCCGGAATACCCGGGCTATGGCGTCCCCGCCTCCCTCGTCCCCAACATCGCCGCGGGCGCCATGCTCCTGCTCGCGCTCCTTGGGCTTCTGCGCACGGCCCTCGCTCGCCGTCACGAACCGTCCGCCCCGGCGCAGGGGAAAACTATCTGCTGGCTCCATTTGGCCCGATTCCTCGTTCCCTGTTTTCTGCTCATGCCCGCCATGTCCTTTTTCGGCTTTGTCCCCGCCGGCGTTGGCTTTCTCGGTCTCATCCAGTTCTTCTGCGGCCAGCGCGAGCCCCTGCCCCTGATCCTCGTGGCCGCGCTCCCCGTGCTCCTCGTCTGGGTCATTATGCGCTACGGACTCGGCGTGCCCATGCCCTGAGGGAGAGGAGAAAAGCATGTTCGACATGTTGCTTTCCGGTCTAGGCGAAGCGCTCCAGCTGGCAAACCTGTTCTTCGTCCTCCTGGGCGTCATCGCCGGGGTCATCGCCGGCGCCATCCCCGGGGTCAACGGGCCCATGGCCATCGCCCTCTGTATACCGCTCTCCTACTACATGTCCCCGGTGGCCGCCATCGGCTTTCTGGTGGGGCTCAACAAGGGGGCGTTTTTTGGCGGCTCCATCTCCGGCATCCTGCTCAATACCCCCGGAACTCCGGAAAGCGCCGCCACCACTTGGGACGGCTACCCCCTAGCCCAGGCGGGCAAGGGGGAAAAAGCCCTGCTCATGGCCCTCTACGCCTCGGTCACGGGCGATGTCTTCGCCACCCTCCTGCTCGTGCTCGTGGCCGCTCCCTTGGCCGCCGTGGCCCTGTACATGGGGCCCCCGGAAATTTTCGCCCTCATCTGCGTGGCCATGACCATCATCGCGGGCCTCGGCACGAAATCCCTGCTGCGCGGCTTCATCGCCGCGAGCCTGGGCATCCTCATCGGCACCGTCGGCATCGAACCGGTCTCGGCCCTGCCCAGACTCACCTTTGGCATCACGCCCCTGGAGAGAGGGATCTCCCTCATCCCCATCGGCATCGGCATGCTGGCCTTCTCGGAAATCCTTGTCCAGCTGGAGCGGCTTATCGGCCGGCAGGAAGCGGTGGCCGTCATCTCCTTCTCGAGCAAAGCCGAAGACAGGCGCGTCACCCTACGGGACTATCTCGCCTGTACCCGCACACTCCTGCGCTCGTCCATCGCCGGATCCCTCGTGGGCGCGCTCCCCGGCCTCGGCGCGCCCGTGGCCTCGTTTTTCGCCTACGATCAGGCCGTGAAACACTCGAAAACTCCCGAGGATTTCGGCAAGGGCAAGCTGGAAGGCATCGCCGCCTCCGAAGCGGCCAACAGCGCCGTGGTGGCCTCGTCGCTCATTCCCCTCTTCACCTTGGGCATCCCCGGCAATATGGCCGCCGCCCTGCTCATCGGCGCCTTCGTGGTGCACGGCATGGTGCCGGGTCCGCTCATGTTCGAGCAAAACGCCCAGTTCATCTACGCTATTTACGGCAGTCTCATCCTCGCCAGTTTCTTCCTCTTCGCCGTGGGCCGCTTCGGCCTGCCGCTCTTCTGCAAAGTCGTCCGGATTCCCTCCGTCATCCTCTATCCCGTCATCATCTTCACCTGCGTCATGGGCTCGTACCTGTCCACCTACGCGACCTTCGACGTAACCCTTATGCTCGTCTTCTCGCTCCTCGCCTATTTCATGCGCAAGTTTGACTACTCCTTCATCTGCCTCATCATCGGCTTCATCCTCGCTCCCATCTGGGAGACCTCTCTCCAACAGGTCATCATCGCTTCCGAGCAGGACCCCTTCATGTTCCTGCACCGGCCGGTGGCCGTCGCGCTGATGCTCGTCACCCTTCTCATCATTCTCAAAACCATCCGTGCCAGCGGGAAAAAAGCCCCCCACTAGGAGAGACTCATGGCCAATATCCCAGCGCAACGCGCCAGGGACTTCCACCCCCGCGCTCTCGAGGACATTGAAACGCATGTCGTCGACTGCGACATCCTCATCGTTGGCGGGGGCAACGCGGGTTGCTTCGTCGCCACCGAGGCGGCGAAGATCGATCCCTCGCTCAAAGTCGTCATCATGGAAAAGGCGGAAATCATGCGCTCGGGCGCCTGCTCCGCGGGCATGGACGCCATCAATACCTACATCCCGGCCGGCAAAACGCCTGAAGACCTCGTGCGCTGGAGCCGCGCACAGGTAGGGGGCGGTCCGCTTCGGGAAGATCTCGCCCTGTCCAACGCCCGAGAACTCAACGAATGCGTGGAGGATCTTGAGCGCTGGGGACTCCCCATCCTGCGCGACGAGCAGGGCAACGTGCGCTACCGCGGCAAATGGGACATTTCCATCCACGGCGAACAGCTCAAGCCCATCATGGCGGAAAAGGCCCTGGAAAGCGGGGCCGATGTGTACAACCGGGTGGTGGGCACGGGTCTCATCACCCACCAGGGCCGCTGCGCGGGCGCCATGGGCTTCGGGGTACGGGACGGCAAATTCTATGTCTTTCGAGCCAAGGCCACGGTCGTCTCCACCGGGGGCGCGGGCACCCTCTATAAATCCTACACCGCGGACTCCACCGACTGCGGCGCGCAGATCTGGATGTGCCCCTATTGCGTCGGCTCCGGCTACGCCATGGGCTTTCGCGAGGGAGCGGAGCTGACCAGTCTCGAACAGCGCTGGGTGGCCACGCGTACCAAGGATTTCTGCGGTCCCGTGGACACCATCTCCGTGGGCTATGGCGCTCCCATCATCAACGCCAAGGGGGAGAAGGTCATGAGCCGCTACGCCCAGCTCGGCGGCGACGCGGCCCCCCGCTACATCCGCGCCAACGCCCCCATGGAAGAATGGCTGGCCGGCCGTGGTCCCTGCTACTGCGACACCACGCGCCTTTCCCCGGAAAAAGCCAAGGCCATGCTGGAAGACTACCTCAACGAGCGGCCTTCCTTCGTGCTGTTTCTGGCGAGTCGTGGACAAGACGTCACCCAATCGCCCATCGAGATCTACGGATCCGACCCCTATATCGTGGGCGGCCACACGGGCAGCGGCTTCTGGGTGGATATGGCGCGCATGACGACCCTGCCCGGCCTCTTCGCCGCGGGCGAGACGGCTGGTGGCAACCCCAACAAATTTGTGGGCGGATGCTGCGCCGAGGGCAAACTGGCCGCGCGCGGAGCCATAGCCTATCTGAAGGGAGTCGAACTGGCGCCCCTCGACGAAGACAGGCTGCGCCAGGAAAAAGAACGCGTCTTCACGCCCCTCATCCGTGCGGATCAAGACGGCGTGCGCCCCGTGGAGATGACCGAACGCCTCCAGCGCCTCATGGACGAATACGCCGGCGGCACCAGCCAGTTCTACCGCACCAACGAAGAGCGGCTGGACTACGCCCTGCGACATATCGCCATGCTGCAATCCCAGTTCCGCTTCCTGCGCGCCCGCGACCTCCATGAACTCATGCAGGCCATGGAGACCATGGATCGCGTGGACGTGGCCGAAGCCGTTGTCCACCATCTCAAGGCCCGCAGGGAAACCCGCTGGGCCGGCTGGCAAACCCGCTCGGACTACCCCGAGAGAGACGACGCGCGCTTCGATTGTTTCATCGAAAGCCGCCGGGATCCCGAGACCGGCGAAGTGACGACATTCACGCGCCCCTACGAACAGATCCTGCCCGGCGACCGCTTCACCGGCTAAGCCCTTTTCCAACGCTTCGAGGTTTACCATGCCACCCAGAGTTGATACACAGAAATGCACAGGTTGCGCGGGGCTACCCGAATCCTGCTGCGAGCGGGTCTGCCCCGGCGATCTCATGGCCGTCTCCCCGGCGACGGGCAAAGCCTACTGCCGCGCCCCCAGAGACTGCTGGGACTGCATGTCCTGCGTCAAGGTCTGCCCCTCGGGCGCCCTGGAAACCAAAATGCCCTACCAGCTGGGCTACTTCAGCGCCAGGCTCAGACCCATCTTGGGCAAAGACGCCATCATCTGGAAGTGCCGCGACATCAATGGCCGCGAACAGACATACCGATACGTCAACCGGCGCCGCTGAGCGCAACGCCCTGCGCGGGAGAAGCCATGGACAAACTGTGGTACCTGAAGGAACGGGAGTTTTTCTCCGGCTTCGAGGCCCAGAAAAAACGCTTTCTCGAAAGGGCGGTCTACAAAAAATACCAGAAAAGCGACATCATTTTCTTTGAAGGCGACGCCGGCGACTCCTGTTTCTATGTCGCCTCGGGTCTCGTGCGCATTTTCAGCATCACCGATTCCGGCAAGGAACCCGTGTTTTTCCTGCGCCGGGCGGGCGAAATCTTCGGTCTTTCGGAGGTGTTCAACAACTTCCCCCGCCGAGCCAACGCCCAGGCCCTGATGCCCACAGAGATCTACAGCATCTCCAGCGCCCAGTTCGATCGCCTGCTGGCCACGGACTATGTGCTCGCCCGCAGGTGCATCACCATGCTGGGAAGTCGAGTGCGCTATCTCTGCGATAGGATCAACGGTCTCATGACCAGCAACGTCATGAGTCGCCTCGTCAGTCTGCTCATCTCCCTGGTCTACGAGGAGCTACGCGACGCCGAAGCCTGGAACAAGTCCGTCGCCCTGCCCGTCCGCATCTCTCAGGAACAGCTCGCGGCCCTTTCCGGTTCCACCCAGCCCACCGTCAACGCACTTCTCCAGAAGCTCCAGAAAGAGGGGCTCATCACCATAGGAACTCGCCAGATCACCATCGCCTCCCCCATCCAGCTCCTCTCCTACACCGAAGGACTCCTCTGATCTCAAAAAGCCTCCCTCGGGGTTCCGAAGGAGGCTTTTTTCTCAACTTCTGCCGGCATCGGCTTCGGCCTTGAGGGCCTCGGCCTGGGCCGCCTGGGCCAGGGCGTCCAGGAGGGGATCGAGCTCGCCCTCCATGATGCGGTCCAGGGAATAGAGGGTCAGGTTGATGCGGTGGTCCGTGCAGCGGCCCTGGGGGAAATTGTAGGTGCGGATGCGCTCGGAGCGGTCGCCCGAGCCCACCTGGGCCCGGCGGTCCGCCGCCTGGTCGGAACTGCGGCGTTCCTGCTCCAGGGCCAGGAGTCTGGAAGCGAGGACCTTCATGGCGCGGGCCTTGTTCTTGTGCTGGCTGCGCTCGTCCTGGCAGGTCACCACGAGACCCGTGGGAATGTGGGTGATGCGCACGGCGGACTCGGTCTTGTTGACGTGCTGGCCGCCGGCGCCGGAGGCCCTGTAGACGTCGATCTTGAGGTCTTCGGGACGGATGTCCACGTCCACGTCTTCGGCTTCGGGGAGCACGGCCACGGTGGCCGCCGAGGTGTGGATGCGGCCCTGGGTCTCGGTGACGGGCACGCGCTGGACGCGGTGGGCGCCCGCCTCGTACTTCAGGTGGCTGTAGACCCGGTCCCCGGAAATGAGGCAGATGATTTCCTTGTAGCCGCCGGCCTCGGTGGGGGATTCGCTCATGACCTCCACCTTCCAGCCCTTGAGCTCGGCGCAGCGGGAGTACATGCGGAAGAGATCCGCCGCGAAGAGAGCCGCCTCCTCGCCGCCGGTGCCGGCGCGGATTTCCAGGATGGTGTTCTTCTCGTCCAGGGGATCCCGGGGAATGAGACGGACCTTCAGCTGACGCTCGATTTCCGGCCGCTCGGCCTCCAGGCTGTGGAGCTCCTCCTGGGCCATGGCCTTGATGTCGGGATCGGGATCGTGCAGCAGCTGGCGGTTTTCCTCGATCTGCCGCGTCACGGAGCGGTACTTCCGGAAAAGCTCCACCACATCCCGGAGATCCGCGTGGGCCTTGCTGAGCTTCCGGAACTGCTCCTGGTCGGCGTAGACGGCCGGATCCGACAGAGCCTGCTCAAGCTCCATGTACTTTTTTTCCAGTCCTTCCAGTTTGGCAAACATGGCGGTCTCTCCCATGGGGGCGCCGGAATCCGGCTTTCTGCGGCAAAAAAGCCCGCGACGGGACGGTCGTGGGCGGAAAAGGCAAAGGGATCGGCGAAGGGTCAGAGGCTGCGGGAATAGGGCGCCGTCACCACCGTGTAGGGACTCCCCTCGCCCAGGGCCTCCCTGAGGGCCACGAGAGCCACTTCCAGGTGCTCCCGCTCGGGCTCGGCCGTGGTGAGGCGCTGAAGGGTGAGGCCGGGCACCCGCAGGAGGCTCGCCAGGGGGCCGTCCTTCATGCGGGCCACGGCGTGGATGAGCTCATAGGAGCAGGCGGCCACGGGGGCGATGAGGAAAATCTTGAAGAGGAGTGTGCCCGCGTGCCTGACGAGCGCGCTCTCGGGCGTCCAGAGCCAGAGGAGAGCCGGCACGAGGACGGTGTGCAGAAGCACCGAGACGCAGACCACGAAGAGAAGAAAGGTGGTGCCGCAGCGCGGGTGGAGGCGGCTCTGGGCCGCCGCCAGCTCCAGGGTCACGGGCTCGCCCGTTTCAAAGGCGTGGATGGTCTTGTGCTCGGCGCCGTGGTACTGGAAGACCCGGTGGATTTCCGGCAGCCGGCCGATGGCCATGATGTAGGCCGCCAGAATGACAAGCTTGACGAGGCCGTCCCAGAGCTGGAAGGAGACGCCGCTCACATCGCCGGAAAGCCCCGCGAGGGAGAGAAGCCAGGTGATGCCGTGGGGCAGGACAACGCCCAGCAGGACGGCGAAGACCAGGGCCACGGCCAGGGTCAGGGCCAGATGCCAGCCCTCCACGGGCTTTTCGTCGGCCTCTCCCAGAAGCTCCGCCGAGCGGTTGAGGGTCCTGATGCCGTTGATGAGGGTCTCCATGAGGATGGGGAAACCCCGCACAAACCGTATCTTCCTGACCCAGGACGGCAGAAAGACGGCCCAGCGCCTGCGCTCGGCGGAGATTTCGCCGCCGCGGCGCAGGGCGAGGCCGTAGACCTCGGCGTTGCGCATCATAACGCCCTCCAGAACAGCCTGGCCGCCCACGAGGGGCCTGCCGGCTGCGAGGAGGGCGCTGTGAAGAAAAAGGCTAGTTCTTCTTTTCAAACTTGGCGTATTTCCTGCGGAAACGGTCGATGCGGCCGGCCGTGTCGAGGAAGCGCTGCTTGCCGGTGAAAAAGGGATGGCAGGCGGAGCACACTTCGACATGGACCTGCTCGCCCTTGGTGGAAAGGACCTGTTCGGAATGTCCGCAGGCGCAGGTGATGGTCGCCTTGTAGACTTTGGGCTGAATATCTTTTTTCATCGTATTCCTCGGGGAATTCTGGGAAGTGCCTGAACGCAGACTCTCCCGGTAGGCGGGCCCCTGACAGGCGGAGGCCTAAAAGAGAGAGTTCTATAGCGCAAAGATCGGGGAGAGGCAAGTCAGGAATCACCGCTGTCCGACCTGAAGACAGCGCTTTTCGCCCTGTCCGGGACAGAAAACCGCGCCCTCTTCCGGCGCAGGAATCCCTTGCCGGATGGAGGAGAACCCTTTTTCCCGGGGAGCCTCCGCGGGAGTTGTCCCGCAAGGCGGCCTGATCTATACACATCTGACCGGGAAGATTCCCGGCATGCGGACAGGACTGAAAACCGTCAGGAGAGATCCGCTCGCCCGCTCACCCGGCACCCGGTACGCGGAGACGCAGGAGTGCGCACTCCTGACAGAAAGGAGACGACCATGTTTGGCTTCGGAAAAGGAAAAAAATCAGAGGAAGAAGACCTTCCCGAAAAGCCGCGCAGGAAATACAGCTGCATTACCGACAAACCTCTGCGCAGCCACTCCGAAGATCGCCTGAGCGCTCAGCAGTATTCCGAAGCGCTGTTCAACTTCATCGTTCACGCGGACACGCCCGTGACGATCGGCGTGCAGGGCGGCTGGGGAAGCGGCAAAACCAGTCTGATTTTTCTTCTGGGGGAGAAGCTGGCTCAGGACACTGAGCACAGAAGCCTGACCGTGTTCATCAACGCGTGGGAACACTCGCTCTTCCAGAGCGCCGACAACAAATCAGACGTCGCGCTGAGCATCCTTTCCGGTCTGACGGACGGCATCAAGGAGGCCATGGAGGGGGCGCAGCAGTCCGGCTGGCTGGACGCCG
>CAZFTQ010000033.1:0-8075 GCA_964522365.1 uncultured Desulfovibrio sp.
ACGAGCCGGAACAGCATGACTGTTCCGGCTCGTTCCGCTTCTTCGGGATCCCCAAGGGCTTCCTGAAAGGTCCCGGGTCGCGGACCGTCTACCGGCCGAAGCGTTCGATGTAGAGGGCGTTCAGGCGCTTGAGGGTCTGGGTGCGCAGCTGGGAGACGCGGCCTTCGGAGATGCCCAGGACCTCGCCGATTTCCTTGAGGCTGCATTCTTCCAGATAGGACATGGTGAGGATGAACTGCTCGCGGCTGGGGAGTTCGGCCAGGAGGCTGAGGAGAATGGCATGCTGCTCTTTCCGGCTGGCGCTGGCGTAGGGGGTGCCGCCGCTTTCCCGGTCTTCCTGGCTCAGGCATTCGGCGAGCTGGCTGATGTCCACGCTCAGCTGCTGTTCCATGGCGCGGAGGCCGGTGCGGACGTCCGACTCAGAGAGGCCGGTGAGGCGGCAGAGTTCCTTTTCCGAGGGCTGCCGGCCGTATTCGTGCTCGAATTTCTCGCTCTCGGCGCTGATTTTTTTCATAAGGCAGCGGACGCCGCGGGAATGGGGATCCCTTCTGCGCAGCTCGTCCGTGATGGCGCCGCAGATGCGGTCTTCGGCGTAGGTGGAGAAGCGGGTGCCCGCGTCCGCGCGGTACTTGCCCAGGGCTTCCACCAGGCCCAGCATGCCGGCGCTCTGGAGGTCGCTGAATTCCACATGGAAGGGCAGCCGCACTTTCTGCTGCTGGGCCAGGAAGCGGACTTTGGGGGCGTAGTGGCACACGACGGCTTCCTGCTCGCGGGCGTTCATCTCCTGCCAGCTCTTGCGGCCTTCTTCCAGGGCTTCCCAGGGTTTTTCCTCAACGGACTTGCGGAACAGTGCGGCAAACATGACTTCTTCCTCTTGTCTCTGAAATGGGGGGGATTTTCGTTCTTTTTTCAGCCTGCGGGCGCCTCAGCCCCGGAGCAGCGTCTTCCAGAAAAACTGGATGTTGCCGCCCGTGTGCCCCTTCGCCGGCCAGCGCAGGAGGGTTTTCGCCAGCTTGCGGATGGCCTGGGCCGCGGGACCTTCGGGCGCGTGGCTGAGGCAGGGCTTCTGCCGCATGACGCTCTCGCGCACGGCCTGATCCAGGGGAATGACGCCGGCCAGATCCAGGGTCACGGAGCCCATGAAGCGGTCGCAGGCGTCGCAGAGCCGGCTGTAGACGCGCTTGCCCTCGCGCTCGGAGGGGCACATGTTCACGCAGACCCGGAATCTGTCCACGCCGTGCCGGCTCAGGGTCTTGACGAGGGCGTAGGCGTCGGTGAGCGAGGTGGGCTCGGGGGTGAGAACCAGGATCCGCTCCTGGGCCGCCATGTTGAAATAGAGGACGGTCTCGCCCACGCCCGCGCCCGTGTCCACCAGAAGGACGTCCAGGCTGTCCGCCAGGGGCTCGAGAGCGTTGATGAGTTCGAGCTTTTCGCCGGTCTTCATTTCGGCGACCCTGCTGAAGCCGGAACCGGCGGGCAGGATGGAAAAGCCGAAGTTCGTCCTGTACAGCACATCGCTGAGCTTCGTGCCGGCCCGGAAAAGCTGGAAGATGTCTCCGGACGGATTGACGCCCAGAAGCACATCCACATTGGCCAGCCCGAAATCCGCGTCGAGCAGCACGACGCGCTGACCCGAGGCGGCCAGGCTGACGGCCAGATTCACGGCGATGTTGGTCTTGCCGACGCCGCCTTTTCCGGAAGTGATGGTGCAGACTCTGGGTGCTTGTGACATGGCTCCTGCTCCTGAAGGAATTGCCGGGACGGCTTCGCCCCCGGCGCACTCTTTTAAGCAAAGCCCGTACCAGACTTCACAAGTTCCCGGTTTCTCTTCTTTTTTCTTTAATTTCCAGCCGTCTTCCGGCCCGCATGTCAAAAAGCCGCCGGCGGATCCGGCCTCCCTGGCCCTCCGCTCACTTCCTTCAGGCCGGGACGCGGAGAAAAAGCCTCTCCCGGACCCCTTTCCGGGGGCCCGGAAAAGCTTCCGCCGGGCTTCTGACTCACGGACGCTTCCGGCAGCCGCCGGAGGATCTTGCCAATCAAGTCCCTGTCATTTCCTCACAAAAAGAGCAGTCTTCTCCTGCTCCCCGAGAAAAGACGCAAAAAGCCGGGGCCGGCGTCAGAAATCTGACGACGGCTCCGGCCCCCTTTTTCAGGGTGCGGCAGGGTTTGACCGGAACTCTGCCGCGACGCGTACTTGACGTACGCTCCTCCCGGGCACGGGAAAGTCTCGCGAGGCCTGAGGCCTCCTAAAATGCCAGCCTGAAACGCATGCCGACGCCCGGCTCCACATCCGGCATGTTCTTTTCCTGGGTAAATTCCTTGCTCTCCTGATTGGGGTCCCGGACGATGAGTTCGGGTCCCAGTCCGAAGGACATATCGCGCTTTTCATCCTCCACGGTGGCGAAGGCGCTGAGACGGTGACGCCTTTCCGAGGGCATGCCCGCGGCCGGATCCTTTTCGGGCCTCGAATGCCAGCGGTGGCCCTCCCGGCTGACCTCCAGTTCGAAGCGCTCGGCCCGGGAAGCCTGTTCCGGCTTCACGGCGGACCCGCGGCCCTTCTTTCTCCCGGAGGCCTTCTTCGTGAGATCCCTGCCCGCGACGCCTCTGCCGCTCCACTGAGCGGCGCTGCGCCCTTCCCCGAAGGCCCAGGGACTGGCGTGGAGACCGGGCGTCACCGGCGCGGGAGCCGACGGGCTGTCAGAAATCTGACGCCGGGGCTCGGCCTTTTTTTCCGGCGCCCGCGCCGGGGCCTGACGGGCCTGGCCGGTCTGCGCCGTGCTTCTGACCTGGCCCGCCTCGCTGACCTGGACGGTCCGGCTCTTCCGGACCTGGCTCACGGCCTTCGCGGCGGGAGGCTGCGCCTTTTCGGGCAGGCCCGATTCGCGGCGCAGGGTGGAGGAAGTGGTGAACTCCAGCAGGCCCGCATGGGCCTGGATGCCGAAAATCTGGGTGGCGGCGCAGGCGAAGGCCAGAAAGAGGAGGAAGCGGAGAAGGCGGCTGACAAACCAGCTCTTCCATTCCATGACGCTTCCCGTGCTCTCCGCGTACTGACGCTCCATGCCTGACTCCCGCTCCGGGACCCGGACCCGCGGGATTTCTCCCCCGGCCCCATGTCCCTCTGACATTCCTATCGGCCTCCCGGCGGAAAGCTTAAGCCTGACCCGCAAAAAAATGTCCTTGATTCCGGGGCCCCGGGAAAGGAGCCCGCGGAACGGAAAAAGCCTTCCCCGGAAAAACGCCAGGGCGCAAAAAAAGACGGCGGGAAAACACCCGCCGCCCTTTTTCTGTGTGAAAGAGCCCTTTACCTGGGGGCCTGCGCCGCGTCGCGCTCGGCGCGCACGGCGGCCGTGCCCTTTCTCTGGGCCCGGACGAGCTCGTCCTCGTCGATGATGGGGAAGGAGGGGCTGGCGCCCGGATCTTCCCAGCCGCCGCCCAGAGCCATGCAGACGCTCACGATGGCGCTCAGCCGGTTCTGGAGGGCCGTGGCCAGGGAGAGCTCGGCCGCGAAGAGCTCGCGCTCGGAATCGAGCACGGTGAGGTAGTCGGTGTAGCCGTTGTCATACTGCAGACGGGCGATGCTGACGGCCCGGCGCAGGCTGTCCACCTGGGTCTGCATGGCCGTCACCACATTGTTCCGTTCCTGCTGCTCGGTGAGGCTCACGCGCACATCCCGGAAGGCCTCCATGACGGTCTGGCGGTAGGTGGCGATGGCCTCGTCCTTGAGGGCTTCGGCGTTCTTCAGGTTGTACCAGGTCTGACCGCCCGAGAAGATGGGCAGACCCACCGTGGCGCCGTAGCTCCAGATGGCGGCGGGACCGGAGAAGAGATTGCCCACCGAGGCCGCCAGGGTGCCCAGGGCGCCCGTGATGGAAATGGAGGGGAAGAAGCGGGCACGGGCTTCGCCGATCTGGGCGTTGGCCGCCATGATGCCGAATTCGGCGGCGCGCAGGTCAGGCCGGCGGAGCAGGAGGTCGGAGGGCAGGCCCTCGGGCAGGACGGGTGGCGTGGGCAGCCGATCCAGGCTCGTGCTGCGGGCCACGCGCTGCCAGATCTCCTTGGGCGAACGGCCCAGGAGCACGGCCAGCGAAGCCTCGGCGGCGTCCAGAGCCATGGTGGTGGTGTGCACCGTGGCCCGGGCCGTTTCCACTTCGGCCCTGGCCCGCTGCCAGTCAAGCTCCGTGAGCTCGCCCAGGCGGTAGCGGCTCGTGTAGATGCGGAAGGCGTCCTCGCGGGTTCTCAGGGTGCGCTTCGCGATGTTCAGCTGCATGTCGCAGGAGAGCAGGGCAAAGTAGCTCTGGGCCACCTGACCGGCGATGGAAAGGCGCAGGGCCTCGTGGCGCAGCACCGTCTGGAGCAGCACATTGGTCAGACGGGTGTAGGCGTTGCGGGTGGCGCCCCAGAAGTCCAGCTCCCAGCTGGCCGAGAGCTGGCCCTGGTAGTTGGTGTACCAGCGCGAGGAGGGCATGTGCTCCCCGAAGGCGCTGTTGGCGGACTTCTCCGAGGCGCCCGTGGCCGTGGCGTCGGCGCCGGCGCCGATGGAGGGCCAGAGGGCGGAGGAGCCTACGCCCGCCTGCGCGGCGGCGGCACGGATGCCGGCCATGCCCGCGGCCAGATCCTGGTTGTTGCGGAGGGCTTCTTCCACGAGGCCGTTGAGGACGGGATCGTTGAAGCGCGTCCACCAGTCCGTGTTGAGGGGCTGCGTGGCGGGCTGGATCTTCGTCCAGGACTCAGGGATGTCCATCTGAGGCTGTTCATACTTGGGCGCCAGCGAGCAGGCCGTCACCAGGAGACAGATCGCCGAGGCGGCAAGAAGCCGGGAAAGGAAGCTGGTCACTGCGCGCGTACCTCCTCTTCTTCACTGCCCTTGCCCGCGTTGGGGTCGGTTCTGCCCCGGATCTTGAGGGAGATCTTCATGATAAGCACGAAGAAGAAGGGAATGAAGAGTGTTGCGATGCAGGTGGAGAAGAGCATGCCGCCCACCACGGCCGTGCCGATGGCGTGACGGCTGTTGGCGCCGGCGCCCGTGCTCACGGCCAGTGGGAGAACGCCCAGAATGAAGGCCAGGGAAGTCATGACGATGGGCCGGAAGCGGAGTCTGGCCGCGTGCATGGCGGCCACGCCCAGCTCGCGGCCCTCGCGCCAGGCCGTGACGGCGAACTCCACGATGAGGATGGAGTTCTTGGCCGAGAGGCCGATGAGCGTCACCAGGGCCACCTGGAAATAGACGTCGTTGGCGAGATCGCGCAGCCAGGTGGCCGTGAAGGCGCCCAGCACGCCGAAGGGGACGGCGGTGAGCACGGCCAGAGGCAGCGACCAGCTTTCATACTGGGCGGCCAGGATCAGGAAGACCATGACCAGGGCCAGGATGAAGATGATGGACGTGTCCGCCGTGGAGAGCTTTTCCTGGAGAGAGGAGCCCGCCCAGCCCAGGCTGTAGCCCTGGGGCAGAACCCTGGCGGCCTCTTCTTCCATGGCCTTGAGGGCCTGGCCGCTGGTATAGCCGGGGGCGGGGCCGCCCTGGATGCGGGCGGCCGGGAACACATTGTAGCGGTCCATGGACTGCGGGGCCGTGCGGCGCTCCAGAGTGATGATGGACGAGAGGGGAAGCATCTCGCCCTTGCTGTTGCGCACAAAGATGTCGTGAAGATTCTCGGCCCGCATGCGGTACTCGGCCTCAGCCTGCAGGCGCACCTGGAAGGTACGGCCCATGAAGTTGAAGTCGTTGACGTAGTAGGTGCCGAACATGCCCTGCATGGCTTCGAAGGCATCCGTGATGGAGATGCCCATGTCCTTGCAGCGCTCACGGTCCAGGTTGGCGAAGATGAGCGGGGCGCTGGTGGTGAAGAGGTTCTGGGGGTTGGCGATTTCCGGACGCTTGGCGGCGGCCTGCACCAGTTCGTTGGCGTGCTTCTCCAGCATGTCGATCCTGTCGTTGGCGCGCATCTGCACGTAGCCTTCGAAGCCGCCGGTGGTGCTCATGCCCGAGATGGGCGGCGGTGTGAAGCCGACCACTGTGGCCGAAGGCTGCATGACATTGAGGGCCATGAGACGGCGGATGATGGCCGCGTCCTGCTGGCTCTCCTCCTTGCGTTCATCCCAGGGCCGGAGAGCGAAGAAGAAGGTGGCGTAGTTGGACTTGGACGAGGAGCTCAGGATGTCGAAGCCGTTGATGACGACCACGGCCGCGATGCTGTCCTTTTCCTTCTTGGCGAAGTCCGCCACAAGCTTGCCGATCTTGTCCACGCGTTCCTGGGAGGCGCCGTCGTCCAGGAAGAGGGTGCCCAGGGCGTAGCCCTGGTCCTCCGCGGGCAAGAGGCTGGTGGGCACATGGGTCGAGAGCCAGAGCAGGGCTGCCACCACGATGACCATGCAGCCCAGGGACTTCACGGGCGAATTCTTGACCGAACGCACCGTGCGCACATAGCGGTGGGTGGACTTGGTGAAGAAGCCGTTGAACCAGACGAAGAATCTGGGCAGCTTGGCGTCGTAATGGGCCTTGAGCAGGATGGCGCAGAGAGCCGGGGTCAGGGTCAGGGCCACGATGCCCGAGAGCACGACCGACACCGAGATGGTGATGGCGAACTGCTTGTACATCTGGCCGGCAAGACCGCCCATGAAGGAGACGGGGATGAAGACCGAGCAGAGCACGAGCACGATGGCGATGAGGGCCGAGGTCACTTCGTGCATGGCCTTGGCCGCGGCTTCCTTGGGCGGCAGATGCTCCGTGGCCATGATGCGCTCGACGTTTTCGAGCACCACGATGGCGTCGTCCACCACGATGCCGATGGCGAGCACCAGACCGAAAAGCGTCAGGGTGTTGATGGAGTAGCCCAGGGCCAGCATGCCGGCGAAGGTACCCACGATGGACACGGGCACGGCGATGCAGGGGATGAGGGTGGCCCGCCAGTTCTGGAGGAAGAGGAAGACGACCAGGAAGACAAGGACCATGGCCTCGGCCAGGGTGTTCACCACTTCGTGGATGGAGGCCCGCACGAAGAGATTCGTGTCAACGGGCGCTTCCAGCACCAGCCCCTTGGGCAGTTCCTTGCGCAGCTCCTCCAGTCTGGCCGTGACGCGGTCGCCCGTGGCGATGGCGTTGGCGCCGGGCAGGAGGTAGACGCCGCCCTGCCTGGAGATGTGTCCGTTGTGGAAGCCCTGGATGGCGTAATCCTGGGCGCCCAGTTCGACCCTGGCAATGTCTCTGAGGAGAATGCGGGCCGAGTCGGGTCCCGTGCGCACGATGATGCCGCCGAACTCTTCCGGCGTGGTGAAGCGGCCCGTGGTGTCGATCTGCCAGGTCATCATCGTGCCTTCCACGGACGGCGTGTTGCCCATGCGGCCGGGCGCGAACTGCTTGTTCTGCTCGGCCACGGCGGCGGCCACTTCAGCCACGGTGATGCCGTACTTGGCCATGACGTCCGGCTTGAGCCAGATACGCATGGAATAGTTCGAGGGACCGAAGGCCGAGGCGTCGCCGACGCCTTCCACGCGCTTGAGTTCGTCCAGGATGTTGATCTGCAGATAGTTGGCCAGATAGATGTCGCTGTAGCTGTCGTCCTCCGAGAAGATGGTCAGCAGCTGGAGGAAGGCCGGTGATCGCTTGGTGACGCTGATGCCCTGGGCCCGCACTTCCTGGGGGAGCAGAGTCTGGGCCAGGTTCACCTTGTTGTTGACGTTGACCAGGGCCATGTCCGGGTTGGTCCCCAGGGCGAAGTAGACGTCAATGGTGCCCATGCCGGCGCCCGAGGCGCTGGTGGACACCATGTAGAGCATGTGCTCGACACCGTTGATCTGGAGTTCCAGGGGCGCCACGGCCGTCTGGGAGATGGTCTCGGCCGAGGCGCCGGGGTACGTGACCTGAATGTGGACGCAGGGCGGCACCAGTTCCGGGTACTGGGCCACCGGCAGCACCTGCATGGCGATGGCGCCCGCCAGCGTGATGATGATGGAGATGACGCTGGAAAGAATGGGACGCTGGATGAAGATGCTTGGTCTGACGGAAGCAGCCATGTCTCACCTCACCCCGCTAGACGGCGCTGCCCGGGGCGGCCGGCGCCTTGCCGGCGGGAGCCGCG
>CAZFTQ010000033.1:8175-16766 GCA_964522365.1 uncultured Desulfovibrio sp.
TCCGGAAGCGGCCGGCGCCTTGCCCGCGGGGGCTGCGGGATCGTCATAGCGCACCGTGCCGCCGTCGAAGGTCTTGAGCATGCCGTCAACCACGATGCGCTCGTCGCCCTTGAGGCCCTTGTTCACCAGAAAGTCCTTGCCGATGGCAGGCCCCAGGCTGACGCTGACGCGATGCACGGTGTTGGTCTTTCTGTCCACCACATAGACGAAGTTGCCGTCCGGGGTGATCTGCACGCTGGACTGGGGGATGAGAACGGCGCGGATGAGCATGTCGCCGTCCATGAAGATGCGCACATACTGGCCGGGCATGATGGTGCTGTCCCCGTTGGGGAAGGTGGCCCGGGCGCTGATGACGCCGGTGGAGGGCTGCACCTGGGAGTCAATGAAGTCCACCACTCCCTGCCTGTCGTACATGCGGCCGTCCAGCAGGCGCAGACGCGCCGTGTAGATGCCGCCGTCGGGGGTCTTGAGACGTCCCTCGCGCTCCATGGCCTGGCGCTCCATGCGTTCCGGCGCGGCGATGGAGAAGTCGATGAACATGGGATCGGTCTGGTTCACCGTGGTGAGCAGGGTGTTGTTGGCCACGAGGTTGCCGGCCGTGACGGCTTCCTTGGAGGTGAAGCCGGAGACCGGAGCCTCCACCTGGCAGTAGTCCAGGTTGATCTTCGCCCGGCGCATGGCGGCCTTGGTGCTCTCGTAGGCGGAGAGCGCCGCGTCGCGCTCCTTCTGGGAGACGGCGTTGGCCTTGTAGAGGGGCCGCACGCGCTTCCATTCGCGCTCGGCGTTCATGAAGGCCGCCTTGGCTTCATCGTAGGTGGCCTCGTACTGATCGCGCTCCAGCTGGAACATGATCTGGCCGGCCCGGATGAAATCGCCTTCCTTGTAGAGGCGCTTCTCGATGATCCCCTGCACCCGGGACCGCACATCCACGGCCCGGGAACCGGCGGCCGTGGCCTGGTACTCGGCCGGCCAGGGCACATCGCGCAGGGTGATGTCGGCCACGACCACATAGGCTGGGGGCTGAGAGCCCCCGGCCTGTTCCTTGCTGTCGCAGGCGGCAAGACCCAGAGCCAGGACCAGAACACAGAGGAGGGAAAGACGATATCTCATGCTGGAACTCTCCACAGATTCAGTCATCTGCCGGTATGGCGGAATCGGCGCGTGGCCGTTGAAAATCCTCTACATCACAGATCAGGCGCAATGGCAATTTTCCCAAGGTCAGGCAAAACCCTGTTTTCTGAAGGAAAATCAAGACCTTGCAACCACGTAGGGAAAAGTGTCAACCTGCCTGAATCATTGAGAAAATTTTTTACTCAGAAAATACGGGAAGCATGGGAAGTCGAATTTTTAGTACGCTGTACTGCCTGTGTCAAGCCCGCCGGATCTCACGAAAAGACCGGTCCTGTTCAGTCAGCCGGGAGGGTCTGACGCGATGGGAAAAGGGAGATCCTTTTCCCGGCGGACACCCATGCGCGGGAGGCCTGTCCGCCGGCCCTGCGCGCGAAAGACCGCGTCCCGGTTTCCGGCCCCGGCCCTCCGCGCAGCCTTTTCTTCCGCCCGCTTTCCCCCTCGAGGACCGCCGCCCGTCTCTTTTCTTCCATCGAGCGGGAATATTGCCATTTCCGGTTTCAGCGGCAGGACCGGCAGGGAACTCCGGACCATCCGGGACTGTCTGATGTCCGGGGAGTCCGCAGGGGCCCTCCGGAGGCGCGGAAAGTTCCCCGCACGATAACGGCGGGCAGAAGAAAAGCCCATGCCGTCTTCCTGCGCTGTCCAGCACCCGCCAGGGCCACAGGGGTCACGGCATGGGCCGGAAAGAATGCCTGGCACAGTCTCCCGCCGGTGAGAGGGGGCGATCACGACATCGGCCCGGAAGAACGGCACCGCGGAAGCGATCGCCCGGATTCTCAGGAAAAATTTCTTCCGCAGCGCCCCCTGTCCGGAATGACGGGAGCGGTCTTTCCTTCCTTCACGGCTCCGCGGGGCCTCTCCCTTTCCGGCGCGTCAGGGAACCGCGTGCCCTTCCTCTCCGGGGGGCAGGGCCGGGACGGGCGAAGCCTGCGCCTCTTCCTCCAGACTCTCCAGGCCGCCCTCGGGCAGCGGCTCCGACCAGCCGCAGTCCCTGACCGGACAGGCGAGCACTCTGCCCTGGCGGCTTTTGCGGACAATGAGATAGGGGGAGCCGCATTCCGGACAGGTTCTCGGCACGGGCTCGGTCCACATGGCGAAGTCGCAGTCCGGATAGCGGCTGCAGGAATAGAAGAGTTTTCCCCGCTTGCTGCTTTTCTCCAGAAGAACACCCTCGCCGCACCTGGGGCAGGTCACGTCCGTGGACCAGGGCTCCGTGTGGCGGCAGCCGGGATAGCCCGAACAGGCCTTGAAGCGGCAGCCCGTGCGGGCCCGCTTGAGAACGAGATCCGAGCCGCATTCCGGGCATCTGCCCACCACCGTCTGTTCCGCCGGCGCCGTGACGAGGCCCCCTTTTTCGTCCCGGATGAAGTTGCTGCTGAAGCGGCAGCCGGGATAGCCGCTGCAGGTGAGAAAGGCGCCGGCCTTGCCGAAGCGGATGAGCAGGGGCTTGCCGCAGTCCGGACAGCTGAGCTCGGTGGCGATGCCGCCCTTGAGGCTCTTCATGCCCGTGGCGGCCGCTTCCAGAGAGGGATTGAAATCCCTGACGAAGTCCCCCAGCAGCTCGTCCCAGCCCCTGTTCCCCTCGGCCACGCGGTCCAGGCCGTCTTCCATTTCGGCCGTGAAGCGGGTGTCCATGAGACGGGGGAAGGCCGAGAGAAGCTGGCTGCAGACCACGCGGCCGAGTTCCGTGGGCACGAAGCTGCGCTCCTTCTTCTCCACATAGCCGCGGTCTTCCAGGGTGGAGATGATGGCGGCGTAGGTGGAGGGCCGGCCGATGCCGAGCTCTTCCAGGGACCGCACGAGACCGGCTTCCGTGTAGCGCGCCGGGGGCTGGGTGAATTTCTGCTCCTTCTCCAGTCCCTGGAGCAGCAGCGGTTCGCCCTCCTTCAGTTCCGGCAGAAGGGTGTCCTTTTCGCCGGGGATCACCCGCTGCCAGCCGTCAAAGACCTGGCGCTGACCCTTCGTCTGCCACTCCGTGCCGCCGCACAGGGCCGTGACGGTGGTGTCCATGTAGACGGCGGCCGACATACGGGAGGCCATGAAGCGGGCCCAGATGAGCTGGTAGAGCCTGTGCTGCTCCTGGCTGAGGCTCTCTCTGACCCTGTCCGGGGTGAGACGCACATCCACGGGCCGGATGGCCTCGTGGGCGTCCTGGGCCTGGGCCTTCACCTTGAAGCTGCGGCGGCCCGCCGGCAGATAGTCCGGCCCGAACTCTTCCCGGATGAAGGCGGCCGCCGCTTCGGCCGCCTCGTCCGCGATGCGCGTGGAGTCCGTGCGCATGTAGGTGATGAGGGCCGTCACGGTGCCGTCACCCATCTCCACGCCCTCGTAGAGGCGCTGGGCGATGCCCATGGTGCGCCTGGCCGAATAGCCCAGACGCTGGTTGGCGGCCTGCTGGAGGGTGGAAGTGATGAAGGGCGGCAGAGGCTGGCGCTCCCTGCGCTTCGTCTCCACGCCTTTCACCGTGAAGGGCAGGCCCTGAAGGTCCGCTTCCAGCGCCTCCGCTTCGGCCCGGCTGCGGATGGTCTTCTTTCCGCCGCCCGTGCGGACCAGGTCCATGGCGAACTCAGGCCCGGTCTCCCCGCGCAGCCTGGCCCGGAAGAGCCAGTACTCTTCGGGCGTGAAGGCCTCGCGCTCGGTTTCTTTCTCCACGATGAGACGCAGGGCCACGGACTGGACCCGGCCCGCGGAAATGCCGCGCTTGACGGTCTTCCAGAGCAGAGGGGAAATCTTGTAGCCCACCAGACGATCCAGAATGCGGCGGGCCTGCTGGGCGTGGAAGAGATTCTCGTCCACCTCCCTGGGAGACTTCAGAGCCTCGCGCACGGCCTTCGCCGTGATCTCGTTGAACTGGATGCGCCGGATTTCTCTGGCCTTGCCCCTGAGCAGCTCGGCCACATGCCAGGCGATGGCCTCCCCTTCCCTGTCCGGGTCGGGCGCCAGATAGACCGTGTCCGCCTGCTTCGCCGCGGCCACAAGCTCGCTGACAATCTTTTCCTTGCCGGGAATGATCTGGTACTGCGGCGCGAAGCCGTGCTCTTCGTCCACGCCCAGACTGCTGGACGGCAGATCCCGCACATGCCCCACGCTGGCTTCCACCAGATAGTCAGGCCCCAGAAACTTCCGTATGGTTTTGACCTTGGCCGGAGACTCAACGATGATGAGCTTCTTTCCCATGCCTCCCCCGATTGTTTTGAGCCGGAGGATACGAAAAAAATTCCGAAGGTCAAGCGGGGCCGGAAAGCTCTTTCGGCTTCGGACTGGACAGACGTCCTCTCTTCTGCTAAGCTCCCGGCAAACTGGACGAAAAAGGATTCTGCCCATGTTCAGAGACGTTACCGAGCCCCTTCCGCGCAGCGGGCGCCTGCTTCTCGCCGCCCTGCTCTGCCTTCTCTTCTCCCTTCTGGCCGCCTGCGCGGCCTCCGAGGCCCCGCCGCCCGCGCCCGATCCGAGCGGCCTTGTCCGCTCGCCGGCCGCCGAAGGCGAGTATGTGCATGTGAAGGTCAGGGGCGCCTCCAAGGCCTTCAACGAAGACTGCGCCTCCCTGGTCACGGGCATGCTCCAGAGCGACTGCGGGCTGCTCCCGGCCGCGAAGCAGTCCGAAGCGGCCATCCTCATCAAGGTCAACGTACAGGACATCGCCCTCGTCTCCACGGAAAAAGGCCGCATAAGCGGCCGCCAGGCCCTGGCCAACACGGCCGTCGGCACCACCCTGGGCCTCGGCCTGGGCGGTCTGGCCGGCCGCCGCACGGGCGCCCTCATCGGCGCCGGCCTCGGCGCGGCGCTGGGTCTCGGGATCACGGCGGCCGACACCCAGGACCGCGAGACCTGGACCCTCAAGGCCGAGGTCACCATTTCCCGGGCCGGCCACGAGGGCACGCCCCAGGCCTACGCCACCGTGGCCGCGGGCGAGGGCATGGATCGGGAAGCCGCGGAAACGGCTCTCAAGAACCGCCTGGCCGAAGACATCGTCGGCTGCCTGAAGAGCACGGAGCAAAACTAGGCGGTCTGCCCAGCGCCCCTCCCTCCCATCCGCCCGAGCCCAGGAGAGACCATGCGCCGTTTTCTGGCGGCCCTGCTGCCCATCCTCCTCCTCTCCTTCTGCTGCCTCACCCAGGCCAGCTGCGCCCCCCGGGGCAGCCTGAAGCATCCGGCTGAAAGCCTGAATCCTCCCGAACCCCAGGGTCTCGTGCTCCTGCGCTCGGGCAAGGCCAGCCCCAAGGCCAGGGCCAGCGGCAGCACGGCCTTTCTGAGCGTTCTCGATCCTCAGGAAAGCGCCGGACAGTACGCCGAGCGCCAGGAGCGTCATCTCAAGGCCCGCGGCTTCGGACGCACCACGCAGCCCAGCAAAGCCGACCGCATCATCACAGTGAAAATTCTCTACCGGGGCGAGGGCAGCCGTGAGGCCATGGAACGGGCCGTGCGCGCGGGCTACGGCTCCCGTCTGCCGGCCGTCTCGGGCGAAGGCGCGGTCCTCGTGGCGGATCTTCTCCTCGTGCGCCGCAAGGTGCCCGGCGGACATGTCCAGATGCGCAACATTTCCGCGCGCAACACCGTGAGCAGCAGCACGCTGCGCATCGGACTCTCGGCCAGGGAGCAGGCCCTCACGGACAGAGGCCTGGAAGAAGCCCTGGCGGACGATGTGGCGGGCCTTGCCGCCTCGGACGAGGAAGACGCCGTCAGACGTCAGGACACGGCTGTTTCAGCAGGGGAAAAGAGCGGCCGGAGCGTGCGCAAGAAGGCCCGCACGGCCAGCCGGAGCAAGGCTTCCCGAAGATCCGGAAAGACGAAAAGACGCCGCTGAGAATTGTCAGGAAAGATCGCGAAAAACCGTGCGGGAGGCCCGTTTCCGGGCCTCTCTCCCGCTCCGTCTGCCGTACGGTTCCGCGGCGGGCGGTTCCCGGCAGGTTCCGAGAGACCCGGACATGCGGTTCTCCCGGGCGGAACCGGCCGGTCCCGCCCCTGATGCCGCCGGTCCCGGCGCCCGCCGGAAGCCTGCTTCAGCGCAGATCCCGTGATTCCGTCACTCCCCGCGGGAGTCGCGGATTTTCACCTCCTTCACCTCCGCCCTGCAGATCCTTCCGTCAAAGGCGATGCCCCAGTGCAGGATGGTCGAGTATCGGTCTTCCGCCCGGAGGTCAGCGTCAAGCTTTTTCTCAGCTATCCCCAGCAGAGCCTGCCCGGCCAGAGAAGCAAGGTTCTCTTTCCGCCCCGTCACAATCTCAATGACCGCGGCCTGTCCGTTTTCTTCGTCACGGACGGCGATGTCATAGCGGCCGGCTCCGCTTTCCCTGCGGGAGCTGACCTCGAAATCCCTGTCAAACAGGGACAGAAGCAGCATATGGTACATGAACCTGTCATGAAGGCACTCACGCAGAGTATTGGCCATGTGCTTCTCAAGCTCCCGCGCCAGTTCCGGTGCCTTTCCGTCCCAGAAGTGCGCATGCACGGTCAGATGGCCCAGCTTCAGGACCTTCTCGCGGAACCACTCCCGCATCCCCTGTGCGAAAACCTGCCGTACGTCCCTGCTGGGAAAGACAAACGGAATCTTTTCCCAGGTAGACCACAATACGGCAACGGAGATCGCCTTCTTCTCCGCTGGCGCTCTGGTCAGATAGCCCGTCACAAACAGCCGCGACCAGATATGCGCCGGGGAGGAGAACAGCCAGTCATAATTGGGCGGATCATCCAGATCGATGTACACACACCCGCCGTCAAGCAGTTCTTCCAGCTCCTCTTCGATGTAAAAGCCGGTTTCGGAGAGCAGATCCTTCGTTATCCCGCTGTGCGAGATGCCGAGCCAGTATGGCCGCGGGGGCATGTCGGGCGTTCTGAGGTGGTCCTCAACGTATTTTGTAATTCCCCACGGGTTGTAGATGTGTTCCGTTTTCCCGAAATGGTAGCCGTCATACCATCCGCGCACTTCGTCCATTTTGTCCGACATCCCGTATGTTTCGAGCATGGCGGCAACTTCCGCCTCCGTAAAGCCGAAGGCATCGGCATAGCGCACATCTGACATGTCGAAGCAGTTCAGGTTGTTGAGACCGCCGGAGAAGATGGTTTTCTCCCTGAGGTGCAGACAGCCGGTCATGACGCCAAACTGAAGATTGAAATTCGTCTTCAGGCCCTCAGAGAGGAAACTTGTCAGAAAAGAGAGCATCTCGTCATAAAAGCCGTGTTCCTGCGCTTTGCCCGCCGGAAAATCATATTCGTCAACCAGAATGATGACAGGTCTGCCGTAATGGGCACGGAGAGCGAGGCAGAGGGTACTCAGGCACCCCTGCAGCTGCGCGATGCCCGCCCGGGATTCCGCGAGGGCTTCAAGCGCCTCTCTGGTGCCGCGAGGCAGCCTGGGACTCTCGTGCAGCCAGGGGTGATAACGGTTGATCATGGTTGAGACCTGCTCTCCGATCAGATCGCGGGCAAGTTCAAAAGAGTCGGCTTCGATACCATCAAATGTCAGGAAAATCACAGGGTACTGATTCATCCACTTCCGGCACAGCTCTTTGTTGCGGGAGATGGTCAGACCCTCGAAGAGCGCCGAGCTGTCCTTGGTGATGTCAAAAAACTCCGCCATCATGGACAGCATCAGCGTCTTGCCGAAGCGGCGGGGACGGGTGAAGAGTGTCGCGTCGGTGATGCCGGAGGTCAGAAATTCTTCCAGGAAGCCTGTCTTGTCTACATAGTACAGATTTTCCTGACGATACCGGGCGAAGATGTCCTCACCCGGAAAGACGATGGGGGGCATGGCGGACTCCTTCAGGAAATCGTGTTCGTATGGTGGCAGTTGGGATGCCAGTATCCCACGTCTGAGCCTTCATGGCAAGGTTTTCCGGGCTCTCACGTGAAGGAAGGAGAACACTTTTTGTTCAGGGACAAAAAAGCGGCGCGACGCAAAATGAGCCCTTTCTCTAAATCCTGACTGTTTCGCCGGCCGTCATGGACGTGAGGAGGTCAGATCTTCCCTCCCGCAAAGTCCCGGCAACTCTCCTTTCTCTTCCTCCGGGGGCAAGACTCCGCCGCCCCGTTTCCGCACGGCATGACGAAGAGGTTGTCCGGCAGACCGTCAGCAGATTCAGGGACAGCGGGGACATCCCGCCACAGGGCATGCCCGCGCCGTTTGTTCCGCCCATAGTCCCGGCCGCGCGCCGACATCTTTCAGGATGGCTCTTCCCACGGCTGAGGGAACCTGCGCTGAGACCTCCGCCGGTGCCCGGCGCTGCACGGCGGGCTGCGTAAGGCCACCCCTGGCCCCCGACGGCAGTCTTCCCTGCCGGACATGTCTTCCAGATGGCCTCTCCGCCTGAACCGGGCCCGTTCCGGGATGCGCTCAGACTCCGCGCCGGGGAAAATCCCGAAACGGCAATGCGGCTCCCCGGGCAGAATTTCCGTCCCAGTGAAACGCCGAAAAAAAGCCGGCGTCATGCCGGCTTTTCTTCCGCTCCGTGAAAGGGCGCGCC
>CAZFTQ010000033.1:16866-24183 GCA_964522365.1 uncultured Desulfovibrio sp.
CGAAAAAAAGCCGGCGTCATGCCGGCTTTTCTTCCGCTCCGTGAAAGGGCGCGCCACGGACGGAAACCGCGATCCCGGAAAGGACGCGGCTGAGCAGAGTGAAGGGGCTTTGTCCCGGCGCTTTTCCCGGGTCAGTTCAGGCGGAAGGGGCTTTTCTCAGTTCCCGCCCCGCATGGCCCGGCGCACCCTGGCCACGGCCTCGCCGATGTCGTCCGCCGACACAAATTCGGAGACGAGCGCGCAGCACCTGGCGCCGTGAGCCGCCACTTCATGAATGTTGTGCGCCTTGATGCCGCCTATGCAGACAAAGGGGACGGAAAGATTGGCCACGACCCAGTCGAGGTAGGAAAGACCCACCGGGGCGCACACGTCCTCCTTGGTCTGCGTGGCGTAAACGGGCCCCACGCCGATGTAGTCGGCGCCCGCCCGGACGGCCGCCCGCGCCTGTTCGGGCGCATGGGTGGAGACCCCCACGCAGAAGCCCGGTCCCGCCAGGGCCCGCACATCGGCCGCCGGGATGTCTTCCTGTCCCACATGGACGCCGTCAGCCCCGCTGAGGAGAGCCAGATCCAGATGGTCGTCCACCATGAAGCAGGCGTCGAATTCCCGGGTGATCCGGCGCAGAAGGCGGCACTTTTCCAGCATCTCGCCGTCCTTCTTCTTCTTTTCCCGGTACTGGAGAATGCGGATGCCGGAGGACAGCAGGGCGCGCGCCACCTCCTCCAGACTGCGGCCGCGGGAGAGTCCTTCGTCGGTCAGGGCGTAGAGATCCGTTTCACCGGGCAGAATGACGGGCATGATCTTCTCCTTGGCGCCCCGGCTGGGGCATAAAAAAAGGATCCATGCGGAGGCAGGGATCCTTTGTGATGTCATGTGGTGCCGAGGAACAGGATTGAACTGCTGACACAGGGATTTTCAGTCCCTCGCTCTACCAACTGAGCTACCTCGGCATGAAGTGAAGCAACGGGAAGCCTTCTATCCTTTTTCCCGCCGGCTGGCAAGAGAAAAAAGGAAATTTCTCCCGGAAGGGGGCCCGCTCACCGGCTCCCCAGAGGAAAATCCACCTTGATCTTGAAAAGCCTGGTGGCGGGGAGATTGAGAATGGGCACGCCCGTGGCCTCCGAAATGGTGTCCAGGCGGTCCTGGATGTACTCCATGGAGGGGCCGATGAAGGTGAACCAGATGTTGTACTCGTGGAGACGCTCGTAATTGTGCGTCACCCCGGGCTCGGCGTTGACGAGCGCCACGAAGTGATCCCTCTCCTCCGCGGGCACCTTGGCGGCGCAGAGCGTGGAGACCCAGCCCAGTCTGCTGGACTGGAAATTGGCGCCGATGCGGCGGATGATGCGGGTCTTTCTGAGGGAGCGGACGCGCTCCAGGGCCTCCTCCTCGGAAATGCCCAGCCGCCGGCCCATTTCGGCGTAGGGCCGGGGCACCAGGGGAAATCCGGACTGGATGATGTCCAGAAGGGCCCGGTCCACGGCATCCATGCCCCCGGACGCGGCGGCGTCCGCGTTCTCCGCCTCTCCGTCCGCGCAGCCGGACTCGGGCTCGATGTCGTCCCTGATCTCCGTGTCTTCGACCACGCCGTCAGGCGCGGCCCCGATGTCGTCCCTGATCCCGGCGTCGTCCGGCATGGCTCACTCTCCCTTCCGCAGGCTGGCCGGCACATAGGAGCAGAGCGGCTCCTCGGCCAGATAGCTGCCGCTCATGTTGTAGGCGCGGGCCCGGCAGCCGCCGCAGACCTGATGGTATTCGCAGACCCCGCACTTGCCCTGGTAGAAGGCGCGGTCCCTGAGTCTGAGGAAATGATCGCTGCGGCGCCAGATCTCCGGGAAGGGGGTCTCGCGCACATTGCCGCAGTCGAGTTCCAGATAGCCGCAGGGCTGCACCTGCCCGGTGTGGCTGATGAAGCAGAAGCCGATGCCCCCCAGGCAGCCGCGGGTGAAGGCGTCCATGCCGAAGCCCGCCGCGTCCACCCGGATGCCTTCCTCCCTGGCCATCTGCCGCATGATGCGGGCGTAGTGCGGCGCGCAGGTGGCCTTGAGGTGCATGGAGGTGGTCTTCCGGAAGCGGTAAAACCAGTGCAGGACCTCTTCGTACTCCCCGGCCGAGATGACCTGGTCGCCCAGGGCCGCGCCGCGGCCCGTGGGCACCAGGAGAAAGATGTGCCAGGCGACGGCCCCCAGGCGCTGGCAGAGCTCGAAGATCTGCCGGAAGCTCCCCAGATTGTCCCGGGTCACCGTGGTGTTGATCTGAAAGGGCACGCCCGCGTCGGTGAGATGGCGCATGCCGCGCAGGGAGGCCTCGAAGGCCCCGGGAACGCCCCGGAAGGCGTCGTGGCTCCCGGCGTCGGCGCCGTCGATGGAGATGGAGCAGCGGCTCACCCCCGCCTCCCGGATGCGCCGGGCCGTTTCGGCGGTGATGAGGGTGCCGTTGGGCGAAAAGGCGCAGGTGAGCCCCCGGTCGTGGACCGCCCGCACGAGCTCGTAGACATCCGGCCGCAGCATGGGCTCGCCGCCCGTGAAGATGACGATGGGCCGCCCGGTCTGCGGGAAGGTCTCAATGAGCGCCAGCGCTTCCTCGTGGCTCAGCTCATCCGGATAGGGCTCGGGATGCGCCTCGGCCCGGCAGTGCCGGCAGGCCAGATTGCAGGATCTGGTCACTTCCCAGGCGATGAGCCGGCAGGCGGGCGTGCCGTCCTCCAGGGTCCGGGGACCCATGGGCCCCGCGCCGGGATGTCCTCCGGGGTGCCCGCCGGGATGGCCTCCCGGATGTCCCCCGGGCTGTCCGCCCGGCCGGCCGGACGCCGCGGCGCTTCCGCGGGCCAGGTCCTCGGGGCTTTCCATGCGCACGGCGCAGCCGGGCGTGCCCGCGGCGCTCATCGGGCGAGTCCCCTGGCGAGGATGGTCTCGGTGAAGTAGCTGATGATGCTGTCAGCGCCGCCGCGGTGCAGGCACTGCAGGGATTCCAGCATGATGCGCTCTTCGTCCACCCAGCCGTTGAGACCGGCGGCGCGGATGAGGCTGTATTCGCCGCTCACCTGATAGGCGCAGACATGCACGTCCACGGCGTCCTTCACCTGGCGCAGGATGTCGCCGTAGGGACCGGCGGGCTTGACGATGATGGCGTCGGCCCCTTCGTCCAGGTCGGCGAAGACCTCGCGCATGGCTTCCCGGGCGTTGCCGGGATCCATCTGGTAGGTCTTGCGGTCGCCGCAGGCGGGCGCGGATTCGGCGGCGTCCCGGAAGGGACCGTAATAGGCCGAGGCGAACTTGGCGGCATAGGACATGACGGGGGTCATGGCGAGACCCGCGTCGTCCAGGGCCTGACGGATGGCGGCCACGCGGCCGTCCATCATGTCGGAGGGCGCCACCATGTCGGATCCGGCCTGCGCCTGGGAGACGGCCGTGCGGGCCAGGTACTCCAGACTGGGATCATTGAGGATGCGGCCGTCTTCGGTGAGCACGCCGCAGTGGCCGTGGCTCATGTACTCGCAGAGGCAGACGTCCGTGATGATGAAAAGTTTCGGGAAGCGGCGTCTGAGCCGGCGGCAGGCTTCCTGGACGATGCCGTTTTCCGCGTAGGCCCCGCTGGCCCGCTCGTCCTTCACGGCCGGCACGCCGAAGAGCAGCACGGAGTGGAGGCCGTTGTCCACGGCCCGGGCCACATGCTCCTCCAGGGTGGTGAGGGAGAGCTGATACTGGCCGGGCATGGCGGGGATTTCCTTTTCCAGGGACTGGTCGTCCGTCTCCACCACAAAGTACGGCATGATGAGCTTCTCTTTGAGAAGCGGGCCCGTTTCACAGAAGAGCTGACGCATCTGAACGCTCTGGCGCAGACGCCGTCCGCGGAAAAACGCACTCATGAGTTCTGACTCCTGAAATGAGAAAAAGAGCGTGGGGGAAAAGAGCGCTCAGGGCCGGGCGATCTCTTCGTCCGTGAGATAGCAGGCGGGGTCCTGGGCCCAGACATCGCCGTAATAGGCTTCGGCCCGGGCGCGGAAGTTGCCCCCGCAGATATTGAGAAAACGGCAGGTCCGGCAGCGGCCGCCCACCCGGGACTTCTTGTCCTTGAGACTGTGGAGAAGCTCGATTCCGGGATCGTCCCAGATCTGCGAGAAGGGCCGCTCGAGGACGTTGCCGAAGACATGCTGGCGCCAGAACTGGTCGGCGTGCACCTTGCCGTCCCAGGAAATGCAGCCGATGCCCCGGCCGGAATTGTTGCCTTCGTTGTACTGGAGGAGGCGGAAGACCTCTTCGGCCCGGACGGGATCTTCCCGCTTCAGCCTGAGCCAGAGGTAGGGGCCGTCGGCATGGTTGTCCACGGTGAGGATTTCCCTGGGCCGGCCCTCGTCAAAGCAGCGCCTCGTCTCGTCCAGAATGAGGTCCACGCAGGCCCGCGTCTCGGCGTGGTCCAGGTCCTCGTTGATGAGGGCCGTGCCGCGTCCGGAGTAGACCAGGTGGTAGAAGCAGGCCCGGGGCACGTCCCGCTCGCGCAGGAGTCTGAAGATGTCCGGGATTTCCGCCACATTGCCCTTGCTGATGGTGAAGCGCAGCCCCACCTTGAGACCTTCCTCGCGGCAGTTTTCCATGCCTTCCAGGGCCTTGCGGAAGCTCCCCTTCACCGCCCGGAAGCGGTCGTGCACCTCTTCCATGCCGTCCAGGGAAATGCCCACATAGGAAAGCCCCACCTGCTTCAGCTCCCGGGCCTTCGCCCTGGTGATGAGCGTGCCGTTGGTGGAGATGACGGCCCGCATGCCCTTTGCCCGGGCATGGCTCGCGAGTTCCGTGAGGTCTTCGCGGACCAGGGGCTCGCCGCCGGAAAAGAGCATGACCGGACAGCCGTAGTCCGCGAGGTCGTCGATCATGACCTTCGCCTGTTCGGTGGAGATCTCGTCTCTGCCCTCCAGGCTCACGGCCTGGGCGTAGCAGTGGACGCAGCGCAGATTGCAGCGCCTCGTCATGTTCCAGACGATGACGGGTTTCTTGTCCCTGGAAAACTGCAGCAGATGCGACGGCAGCCGGCCGGAGTCGCGCCCGTAGCGCAGGACGTCGGATTCTTCAGCCTGACCGCAGTACAGTTTGGAAATGCCTATCATGTCGCTTGTGCCGGCCCGGGCCGGGACGGCTCCTCCTTGGAGATGGAATGAGCGCGTTCGCGCCCTCCCCTTATGCCAGAAGTTCCCTGAGCCGCACAGTGGCAGCCGTCACGCCGGACGGCATGGAGCCGCCGGCCTGAGCCAGATCGGGACGGCCGCCTCCGCCCTTGCCGCCGCAGAGGGGCGAAACGGCCCGCACCAGATCGGGCGCCGTGCACTTTCCGTGGAGTTCCCTGCTCACGAAGATCAGGATGGAGACCTTTTCGCCCTCCACCCCGAAGAGCGCGGCCACGGCCGGGCCCGTGACCCGGGAGCGGATGTCGTCCATGAGGGATCGCATGGCCTTGATGTTCACATTCTCGAGCCGCGCCGTCATGAGGCTGACCCCGCCCGCGTTCTCCGCCGCCGCCACGATGTCGGCGGCCGAAAGGGCCGAGGCCTGCGCCTTTTCGCTGGCCTTCTCCAGCTTGCGGAGCCTGGCCTGCAGGGCCTCCACTTTCTCCTCCAGCTGCTCGGATCCGGCTCTCAGGCTGTGGGAGAGCTTCGTGAGCACGGCCCGCTGGCCATGGACCAGGCGCAGGGCGTTCCAGCCCGTCACGGCCTCGATGCGGCGCACGCCGGCGGCGACCCCGCTTTCCGAGACGATGAGGAACTGGCCGGCCTGGCCGGTGCGGGCCAGGTGGGTGCCGCCGCAGAGCTCGCGGGAGATTTCTCCCTCCTCTCCCGTCACCGAGACCACGCGCACGCTCTCGCCGTACTTTTCGCCGAAAAGCGCCATGGCGCCCGAGGCCACGGCCTGCTCGCGGTCCATGAGAGTGGTGGTGACGGGCAGATCCGCCAGAATGGCCTCGTTGACGAGGTCCTCCACCCGGGCGATCTCGTCGGGCGTGAGCCCGGCGATGTGGCTGAAGTCAAAGCGCAGGCGCTCCGGCGTGACCAGGGAGCCCGCCTGGTGGACATGGGGCCCCAGCACCCTGCGCAGGGCGGCGTGGAGCAGATGGGTGCAGGTGTGGTTGCGGGCCGTGGCGGCTCTGGAGGGCGCGTCCACGGCGAGCTCCACCTCCCGGTCCAGGGAGAGGCTGCCCTTTTCCACCAGGACCTCGTGCACCGTGAGATTGGGCGAGGGCTTGAGGACGGCCGTGACTCTGGCCAGGCTCTCTTCGTCGCGCATCTCGCCGCTGTCGCCCGTCTGGCCGCCGGATTCGCCGTAGAAGGGCGTGCTCGCCGTGACGGCGAAGCCCGCGGCGCCTTCCGGCAGGCTTTCGGTCCTGCTGCCGTCCGCGTCCAGAAGCGCCACCACGCGGCCCGTGCCCCGGAGGGTCTCGTAGCCCGTGAAGCGGCTCTCCAGACCGTCCTCGGAGAGCGCGGCGAAGGCGGAGCCGCCGCCCGCGCCCTGGCCCAGGAGGCCGGCCTTCTTCTGGCTTTCCCTGGCCCGCAGGCGCTGCCCGGCCATGCGCTCGGCAAAGCCCTTTTCGTCCACCGCGAAGCCGTGGCGGCCGGCCACGTCCGTGATGATGTCCAGGGGGAAGCCGTAGGTGTCCGAGAGAAGGAAGCAGACGTCGCCGGAGATGACCTTGTCCTCGGAAGCGTCCAGGCGGGCCATTTCGCCGTCCAGCAGGCGCAGGCCCTTGTCCAGGGTGAGGGAGAAGCGCTCTTCCTCCAGACGCACCACGCGGGCGATGAAGTCCGCGCTTTCCCTGAGCTCCGGATAGTCATCGCCCATGAGCTCGATGACCCGGCCGACCACCTTGTAGAGGAAGGGCTCGTGCACGCCCATGAGGGTGGCGAAGCGCAGAGCCCGGCGGATGAGGCGGCGCAGCACATAGCCGCGGCTCTCGTTGGAGGGCAGAGTGCCGCCGGCGATGAGGAAGGCCGCCGCCCTGGAATGGTCGGCGATGACCCTGAGGGCCGTGTCCACCTCGTCGGTGTCCGGCTCGCTGAAGGAATAGCGCACCCCGGCGAGGCCCGCCGCGTACTGGATGATGCCCTGGAAAAGATCCGAGTCAAAGTTGGACTTGACGCCCTGGCAGACGGCGGCGATGCGCTCCAGACCCATGCCCGTGTCGATGTTGGGCGAGGCCAGAAGGTCCCTGGTGCCGTCGGCCTTCGGGTCGTACTGGGTGAAGACCAGGTTCCAGTTCTCCAGGAAGCGGTCGCAGTCGCAACGGCCTATGCCGCAGTCCGGGCCGCAGGAGAACTCCTCGCCCTGGTCGATG
>CAZFTQ010000034.1:0-1271 GCA_964522365.1 uncultured Desulfovibrio sp.
CAAATCCATTCATCCCGACCAGAAATTTCCAGGGATTATGCGATGAGCATGATCCCTTTTTTTCTTTCGGGCCGATTTTCTCCCGCGGCTGCCGGGTCGGCAGCGACCCTGCAGCACGGTTTTGTCCATTGCCCGTACAGAGAGCCGACCTTGCAGAACGGCAGGAACCGTATTGCTGATTCCCGTTTTCGTCAGAAGGATACAAGTCTCTCTGTTCTCCTGCACTCGAAATCAGAACCGGCACAGTATTCACAGATTGCGTAAAGGAGGTTTCCTATGTGGGATTTATACAGTCAGCAGCCGATCCTGCTTGATCATCCGGCTGATCTGCAAGTGGCGGTGGCTGCCGTGTCCCGTGCACGCAAAGGTGTTGTCTGGTGGAATGCAAATTATCTGATAGACATTGCGACGACCCACATGCCGGGTTCGGGCTTCGCCTATTACAAAATCGAGGGGAAACCGGAGTGGGTGGAGGACAAAAACTGCTGGCGGGTGGCCTCTTCACCGGACAGGGTTTACCTTTTCCGGCTGCCAACGGAGGAAATGCTCAGGCAGTGGGAGGAATTCAAACAGTACATCCCCAGTCTTGAGCAGCTGCACAGACAGGCTTCGAAGTATTAGGTGAATCAGCCGGCGGACGCAGACACGCCTTCTCCTCAGGGAAATCCTCCCTGGCTGAACGCCGCAGGCTCCATGTCCGCGGCCGCTCTCAGGGCCGGCCCTGCAAAACGGCGCGCAGACAGTCCCCCGCCTGACTTTTCCCTGACATTTTCCGGGGCAGGATCATCCTTTTCCGAGACAGGCCTGTGAGCCGCGTTTCAGGCCTGTGACCTGCACGGCGCCTCCGCGCTTTTCGAAGGCAGCTGCACAACGATTCCCACGAATCCTTCCGAGGAATGATCCAGAGGAATGAGCATCCATTTTCCATATCCGCTCAGGCTGTTTCTCTTCAGCAGGAGCTGATGCATTTCATCAATTCCAATTTCATCAAACTTTTTATTGGATCTGCTCTCGAAAAATTCTTTCGCATACCCGTCATGCCACCTGCTTGTCCATCTGACGATGGTCTGAGTGGTCACGCTGGCGATTTTCGCGGTCATCCTCATGGAGATACCGGACAGGTACAGAATCAGAGCCAGAACTTTGTCACAGTTCGGCTTCCCTCTGGGCACCATTCTGGTGAACTGGTAGCCGCAGTTTTTGCACTTGTACCTCTGGGAACCGTGCAGACGGCCGTTTTTGACACAGGCCTGTGAGCCGCACTTCAAGCA
>CAZFTQ010000034.1:1281-22659 GCA_964522365.1 uncultured Desulfovibrio sp.
TAATTATGCCTGTATTTACTGTAATATGAAATATTTGTGCAAAAAAGCTTCCATACCGAAAGGAGAATAATATGAGGACAGCCGCTCAAAGAGAGACGGTTTCGGCATGAGGGCGCATCCGTCTGACGGACATCGCGCGTCAGGCGCGCCCTGTCAGCCGGCCGGCGGGGAAAAGCCCGGTCCTGAGGGGCCGGCTCAGCGGGTTTATGAGGTTTCGGCGCGACGCCCCGGGAATCGCCGCGCCCGGAACGGTCCGGCGGAGGTTTTCGCTCATTTTTCCTGCAGCGATCGCAGACCGTTGAGGACATAGGCGCAGAGGGTGTCCACAAGAGAGTCATGATCCTCCTGAGATGCCGGCAGAAGAAGATCCTGCAGAACATGCGGAAAGAGGATGAAGCTCATGCAGGGCAGAATCACGAAGCCTGCCGCCCACTGCAGTTTTTTGGAATCCAGGGGGATGCCGGTCACTTCATGGACAAGGCTTCGTATCCTGAACGCCTTTGGCAGGGCCGTTGTCAGCATGTTTCTGACGGCGAAGGCGGACGGAGACGCCAGTTCCCGCAGAAGAATCCTGATTCCCCAGAGGTCGGAGGAAATGCGCGCCGTCCGGAGCATTCTGTCCAGAAAGGCCCGCAGCTTTTCTTCCGGCCGGCTGTCTGAGGCGAGAACCTTGTCCAGTTCCTCCAGGTCGCACATCTGGCGGTGCGCTTCCCTGAGGACTTCTTCGTACAGTTTCTCCTTTCCGCCGAAATGGTAGTTGACAGCCGCGCCGTTCGCCCCGGCAAGCCGGCAGATTTCCTTGCTGGTGGCCGCGGCGTAGCCGCGTTCGGCAAAGACTCTGCCCGCCGCTTCCAGAATGGCATCCCGGGTCGAGAGCCTTGCGCGGCTCTCCGCGCCCGGGGCGCCGGAGGAGGAATTGAGTGTTTTCATGGCTCCCTTATACAGGGGGACCGGCTTTTTGTCAAATTAAAATTTAGAATTAAAATTTGAAATTGAGATTTTTGGCGCAACTCGCCGTTTCCCCCCTTCGGAAGGGGGGAGATCCCGGAAGGCGCGGCGGACGTCGTCTTCCCCCGGGGGAGCCGTCACAGAGAACAAATGCTCCGCCGGGCGCGTCGCCCGTTTCCTTCCCTGTGCCGTCCGCGCTGCGCCGCGTCCTTCAGCCTGTCCGCGCCGTGTCCGGCCGCTCCGGCGGAAAGGGAGTCCTCAGGCTGTCTGTCCTGTGCTTTTCTTCAGCGAGAGGGCCCGCAGGGCCGGTACGAGTTTCTTGACGGAACGGACGATGGTCTGACAGCTGCCCTCGATCATGGCGTTGACGAGGCCGGTCCCGGTGTCGCCGCCCTGCCGGAAGTCCGTGCGGATGCCGATGACGGGAATCTCTCTGGCGCAGGCGAAGCCGATTTCCCAGGCCGTGCCGTCGTCCACCTGCGGTCCGTCCAGAAGGGCCACCACCGCGTCGCAGGAGAGGAGGGCGTCTCTGTCCGTTTCCATGATGCGGCGCGCGGCGTCGTTTCCCCAGGCCTGCACGTCCGCCGCCGAGATGAGATCGCCTGGCCAGATCACCGTGAAGCCGCAGTCTTCCAGCCGGGTCCGCAGCTGGCGGTGCCAGGCGCGTTCGGCATCGGAGAAAAGAGGTCCGGCCTGATAGATTTTCATGGGATTCCCGTTCTCCGTCACGGGGACGGCGTCAGGACGCCGTCCGGAAGGGGTCAGATGTCGACGGTTTTGACGCCGGGGTCGGCGATCTGGCTGGAGACGCGCTGAAAGTCCTTCAGCGGCGAGGTCTGGACGATGGTGACAATGGCGGAGAGCGTCATGGAGACGTCTTTGTCATTGCCGCTCTCAAGGGCCTTGTCCAGAGTCCGGAAGGCGTTCTGCAGGACCTGCCTGCGTTCGCTGAAGGCCCGCTCGAAATAGTCGCCGGCCAGTTCCCTGAAGGCTTCGATCTTTGCCAGGGCTACGTCCCTTTCGGCGGCGATCCTGGCGCGTTTCGTCTTCTCGACCTCGCAGGTTTTCCTGTAGTCGGACCAGGCCTTGATCATGTCGTTCAGAGGGCGCAGGACCATCGCGGGTCCGTTGCCTTTGACGGCGGGAACTTTTGTCGCTGCCATGATGTCTCCCCGGTTCAGATGGCGCTGAGAAGGGCCGCGCACTGCCCGGCGGCGGAGGCGTCGGCCGAGCCGTCTTCCGCGATCACGGGCACATCCAGTATCTTCAGCAGGACTTTGCCCCTGCGCAGAAGCGTCCCTGGCTCCGCGCCGGTCCAGAGAGCCTCGTCCAGACGCCGTACGGCTTCCCGCTGCGCCGCGCCTGTGTCCTCGGCCGCCTTGCGGATGGCCTGCATGGCCTTTCCGGCCGCTTCCATCTGCTGCACGATCCTTGTCGCTTCCTCCAGGTAGTCCTGAGCCCTGGTCAGGGCGTTCCGGGCCTTTCCGGCCAGCCAGAAGCCCCCCACAGCCAGGAGAGGTCCCAGGGCCATGCCGCCCAGAAAGAGCGTTCCCCCCGCCACGCCCGCGCCTGTGGCCAGAGCGCCGCTGAGCCAGGCCAGGGTCGGATTCTGACCGGCCGCGCAGTCCATGCCCTCGAGGACCTCGCCGGGGCTCGCCGCGCCGAGAGTCCTTGCGCAGCCGAAGGCGCCCAGGGAGGCCAGCACCCGCGGGGAGGCGCCGCTTCCGAGGGCCTTTTCGGCTTCCAGCGCCTTCCGGACAAGGGCCAGGGCATCAGCCATGCAGCTTTCGTCCTTCGTGCCGGAAACCCTGTCCGCGAGCAGGCGGATCTGCCGCGTGAGGGCGTCGAGCCTCGCCTGCCCCAGGGCTTCCAGGGCCTTCTGCGTGCCCAGACGGGATTCCTCCAGACTCTCCCTGGCCATCCGCAGGCAGGATTCGGCGGCCTTGCCGATACTGACGGCCTTGGACATGTCGCGCTGCGCGTCATAGCCTTTTTTCAGGCCGACCGCCGCGGCGGCCGTCCAGAGGAGCATGGCGGGAAAGGGCATGGGGACCTCCTGCGGGGATGGATCGGGAAAGAAAGCGCCGGAGACAGGCGGCGGAAAGATACCCCGGGGGCGGGCCGCCTTCAAGTGCGGATCGGGAAAATCCCCCGGTTTTCCACCCCTGGGGGAACCGGATGAGACTGTCTCCTGCGGAGACCGCCTCCGCGGACGGGGAGATCTTCCGGGGACCCGTCTGCCTGGCAGGGCGGAAAACCGGAGAAATCCGTCCCCGGCGGGAAGGGCTGTCCGAAGCCGTCCCGCCGGACTTTTCCAGGGGATCGCCGCAGGGGACAACCGGTGGAAAGCTTTCCGGCTGTCCGCAGTCAGGCGCGGCACCTGCGGCACGGCATGAGTACGGAATTTTGTGTGAAATGCCGGGGACAGACGGTGGTTCCTCCCCGGCCCGGCAGAGGAGGAACTCTCGGTCCCGGGACAGAGAAAGTCCGCTCCCTGGTGGAAAAGAAGCTTGGACAGAACTTGAGAACAAGGCGTGAAGATTGACTTTTTTCAGGCGATGGCTCAGAGATTCCCAACTTTCCCCGTTTTCTCCAGAGAGGAGTCGTCATCAATGCCGTCTGAAAACTTTGCCTTCAGGCTGGGGCGCTTCTGCCGGAACAGGAAGATGGAACTTGCCGTCTGTCTCCTCGCCCTCGTCTGTTTTTTCCTTCCTCTGCGCATGGGCAACGATGTGAACCGTGATCTGCCTGTCTTCGGCTGGCATGAGCAGGTGACGCAGGACTACTGCGAAAGGACGCTGAACAAGGCTCTGGCGGCCTATGTCGCCACCAAGAGCGCCTCCAGACTCCTGGCCGTCGTCAGCGACGCCCATATGCAGGCCAGCCTGCCCCTGGTGGGCGGCGTGTCCGTCGCGCCCGGCAAGATGCTCTCCGCCGCCATCGACATCCTGGAGAGAGTCTCCACAGGCCTTTTTTTTGTCATCGGCGCCACCCTCATCGGGAAACTCTTCGGCGGCATGATTTCCGTGATTTCCTTCAAGATGCTTCTGCCGCTGGCCGGTGTCTGCTTCTGTTTTTCCTTCTTCTCGGGCAGCGTTTTCCCCTGGGCACGCCCTGTGGGGAAGTTTCTGAGCCAGCTTGCCATTGTCCTCTGGATTTTCTTCCCCTGCACCGCCATGCTCAACGGGTACGTGGAAGAACTGTATCTCGACGGAGTGTATCAGGAGAAGATGAAGGCCATCGGCGAGGGGATGCTGGGCATGGAGGAAAATGACCCCATGAAAAAACTGGACCTCGCGCCCCCGAAGGATCCGCCCGCCCGGGAAGAGGCCGGGCCCGCCGGCGAGAAGAGCGCTCCGGTCCAGGCCGCCGAGGCAGGGAAGCAGGAGGAGGAAGGAGGCTTTTTCTCCTTCCTCAGACGAACCTACGAACAGATCAAAAACATCCGGAAAATTCCGGGAGAGGTGGCGGATTCGGTCAGGGAAAAGCTGAACAGGGTGCTGACCGCGGCGGAGGACCTCACGGACAATCTGACCTATGCCCTCATGATCCTCGTCCTCACGACCTTTGTCATTCCCCTTGTTCTGCTCTATATCTTCGCATCCATTACCGGAATCCTTTTCCGGGATCTCCGTTTTGAGGCGGACCTCCCCTCGCAGGGGATCCTGCGGCGCCTCCTGGGAAATGCCCATGAACATGACGAAAAAGGAAAGCTCCCCCCTGCCCGGTCCTGAAAAAGAGACGGCCCGCCGGCCGGCTTTTCACTGCACGAAGTGCGGGGCCTGCTGCCGCCAGCTCGGGCGCTTCGGCGAGAGCTACGCCTGGCTTGACGCGGGCGACGGCGTCTGCCGGTACCTGGACCGCGCGGCGAATCTCTGCACCATATACGAGCGCAGGCCCCTCATCTGCCGGGTGGAGGAGGGCTACGATGTCTTTTTCAGTTCGGTCCCTTACGAGGAATACCTGGAAAAGACCTATCTGGCCTGCGAGATGCTGCGCCGCAGTCTCGCGGAGAAAAGCGGTGCCTGAGAAGAAGGCGGTGACGGAAGAGAAAGCCTTCCCCGACGGGATCCGTCTTGTCCCGGCGGACGGGGTCTACGCCCTGGGGCTCGGACTGACCTCGCGCTGCGGCTTTGCCTGCCCCATGTGCTATTACGGCGCCCGCAGACCGGCCCGTCCCACGGAACTCTCCCTGCCCTTTCTGCGGGATCTTTTCGCGCGTCTGCCGAAGATGGCCCTGCTCAATCTGTCCATGGACGGGGAGCCCTTCTGTCATCCGGATGTCTTCGGCGCGCTGGATCTGGCCGCGGAGCACAGCCTCGGCATCTCCATGACCAGCAACGGAAGTCTGCTGGACGGGGAAACAGCGCGGAGGCTCGGGGACTATCCCGTGGTCTCCTTCTTCCTGAGCGTGGACACGGCCGACCCGGAGCTCTACGCCCGGCTCCGGAAGGGCGGCAGTCTGAAGACCTTTGTCCGGCACGCCGGCCTGCTTGCGGACGCTCTGGGAAGCCGCGTCCTCTTCAATGCCGTGGTGTCCGCTCAGAGCCTGGCCGGCCTGCCGGACCTGCCTGCCCTGGCGGCTGAGACAGGGGTGAAGACAGTGAGCCTCATGCAGCTGAGGGAGAATCCCTGGAGTCTTGCCCATGGTCTGCGCAGAGCCTCGGAAGAGGATCTTCTCGCCTGTCTGCCGCAGCTCGCAGCCGGCGCCGAAAGGCACGGAGTGCGGCTTCTCTTCGACAGGTATTTCGGCTCGGCGAGGATCATGCGTTTTCTCTGCTCCTGCCGCTCCGCGGCGGTGCAGATCGCTCCCGGCGACGACAACAGACCCTGCCGGATGCCCTGGACCTATGCCTCTCTCCTCTCCGACAGGACTCTCTTTCCCTGCTGCGGCGACTTTCCTTCTGCCCGGCTGGACGACTTTTCCTTTGACGGGATTTTCAATCACCCGGTCCTGCTGGGCCTGAGAAAGGCGCTCGCGGCGGGCAGGCCGCCCGCTCCCTGCAGGGTCTGCCGCTTTTCGGACTGAGGGAGTTCTTTCGCGGCTGGCTGTCAGCCGCTCTCCCTGCACGACAGTTTTTTCGGAGGAAGACATGCCGTTTCCAGCAGCCATTCTGTGGGGCGCCGCCATTATGGTCGGCGCCTGCGGCGTCAAGAAAATGATCGATGCCGGCGAGCTCAAAAAGCAGGCGGCGGCCACGGGCAGGGCGGCGGAGGAACGATACGGCGCAGCTCAGGCCCTTCTGGAGGAGGAACGCCGGAAAACGCAGAGGGATCTGGAGGATCTCGGCCGCCTGAAGCTCAGGGTCTTCACCAGTCAGATCAGGTATGTGATGAAGGAGATCAGGCGCCGTCTGGAGAGCAGCAGGACCGTCCGCAGCGAGCTTTCCGGCTACGGGACGCGCATCTCTGTGGAGGAGCTGAAAAAGGTCGAGGTTCTGGTGGAAAAATCCCTGGAAGCGGAGAAAGGCCTTGCCGGCGGCGCCGCGAGCGGCGTGCTCATGGCCATGGGGGCCTGCGGCTCGGTGGGCGCTTTCGCCACGGCCTCCACCGGCACGGCCATCGCGTCCCTGTCGGGCGCCGCCGCCACCAACGCCACGCTGGCCTGGCTGGGCGGCGGCTCTCTGGCCGCGGGCGGATTCGGCATGACCGGCGGCATGGTGGCTCTGGGCGGCATCGCGCTGGCTCCGATTCTTTTCATCGGGGGCTTTTTCATGGCGGCCAGGGCGGAGGAGGCTCTCACGGAAGCGCAGAGCTACGCGGCGAAGGTCGATGTGGCCGTGGCGGAGATGGAAAAGGTCAAGGTCTCCCTCGGCGCCATCCGCGAGGCGGCGGCGGAACAGACCGCCGTCATACGGGAAATGGTCCGGCGTTTTGAGCGGGTCAGGGTCAGCGCGCTGGCTGATGAGGACGATTTTGACAGAATGTGTCTGTTCAGCAGAAACCTGAGAAAGATTCTGGAGGTGCCCGTTCTCCTGGAGGACGGCTCGGTCAACGGCAATCTCCGGGTGGAATGCTCGGGGTACATGAAGCTGGAATACAACGGCATTCTGGAGAGCCGCGGTGCCGCGGGAGCCGTCGCGAGGGGCGTCGGTTCCGGCTTTCTGACGGCCTCCAGGGCCCTGGGCAGGGGGATTGTCCTGGCGGCGCGGGGACTGCGGGACCTTGCCCGGCGCCGCGGCCGGCCGTAAAGGGATTCCATCGCCGGCCTGCCGGCCCTGAGAAAAAAGGGGAGGGTGGCTTTCAGGAAGAAAAGCTGCCGGCCGGAAGGGTCGGCCGGAGGTCGTCGGAAACGGCAGTCGCGCGGACAGGGGGATTGGACACGGCAGGCGCCTCCCGCTGAAGCGGGGGGCGCCTGAGAGTCTCCTGAGCCCTGAGACCGGAATCCCCTGGGGAAAAGGGCAGGGATCCGGATTCTATCCGTTCAGGTGTATGACATCACTGAGGATGGTGTTGGAATCAAGTCTGCCGCCCTTTGCCATCTGCCCGTAGTGCCTGGAGAACAGAGCAAGTTTTCCGGCCATGGACTGGCTGAACGCGTCATCGCCCTGGTATCTTTCGGCAAGAGAGGTCCTGGCCTCGTTCACTTCATTGCGGTTCCGGATGATGATGTCCCTCATGGCGTTGGAGTAGAGGCGGAGGGTGGTGTTCAGCTTCTGCTCAAAAGCCGTCAGTTCCTGCTTCAGGTCGGCGACAAGTTTCCGGTATCCGCTCGCCCTGAGCGAGCCGATCTTGCCCTGAGGCAGGGACAGTATGAAATTGGCGTTCTGCAGCAGGGTTTCGTCGCACTCATACATGTCGCGGAAATGGCTGATCGCCTCCAGAAGCAGGAGGCAGTGCTGAACCCGGGTTTCCATGCGGGCGCAGTTGAAATGGCCCTGATACTCCCTGAGCTGTTTCCGGCATGCGTCAAGCGCCCGGGAGCGGTCCTCAAGTCTGGAGACAAGACGGAGAGTCCGTTCATCAGGCACAGGACTCAGGCTCCGTCCGGTGCTCCTGGCCAGCTTTGAGGAGCAGGTCTTGAGTTCGGAGACAAGTCGGGCAATCCTCTCCTCGCTCTCCCGGATCCGCTTGCGCAGCGCCAGGAGATTTTCTCTGATTTTCCCGTCCTTTTCTTCATTGATGAGGCGGTCGAGCTCTTCGAGAGGCGTGGCGGCGGCCTGAGGCCGGGCGACGGCCGGCAGGACGGCGGAACTGAACAGCGGGCTGAAATCCCGGAAGTTTTCCAGCTCGATCTTTCTGACATCCTCAATGACGCCCTCTTCGCTCAGGTTCCCCTCCAGCGCCCTGGCGTGATGGCCGGCGATGAGAGCGAGATCCCGGTTCAGCCGCCCCATGGACGCCGCATCCCCGGCGCAGCCGGAGGCCAGAAGCTGTCCGGCCACCGCAACGGCGCCGGGATCCAGACTGAGCAGGCTCTTCATTTCCTGCATGTAGCAGTGAACGGCTTCGCCCTGTTCCCGCTCGAGGCCGGCAAGGTCCTGTCTGTGTCCGGAGAGCAGCGCCTGGCAGTCATCGGGCTCTTTCCCGGCAGGCGTTTCGCCTGCCTGCCCCGTCACGGCCGACAGAAGGTCCACCTGCTGCTGAACGTCTGCGATCCTGAAGACGCACCGTCTGATTTCTTCCAGCGTCAGGAGGCAGTTCAGAAGCCGGAAAAAGGGAGCCTCCTGCGCCTGACCTGCCTGGTCCGGGCTTCCTTTCACGTCAGACTGTCCGAAGCCGTTTTGCAGTCCGGTGACCTGACGGACGAGCTGTGCGCGCAGCGCCAGGAGATTCTGTCTGATCTTCCCGCTCTTTTCCTTCTCTATGAGGCGGTCGAGCTCAGCGAGCGGGGTGGCAGCGGCCTGCGCTTTTCCGCCCTTCCACCTGACGACGGACCAGAACAGAAGAGAGCCCGCAAGGAGAAGCAGAAACACGGTTGCCGGCGGCCATCCGGGCTGTCCGGATGTGTTTCCCTGAGGCGCGCTTTCCCTGCCGGATCCGTCCGCTTCCTTTTTCCGGTCATTGTTCTGTGCGGCCCGATTGCGCACCACCCGGAGATTTTCTTTGACAGTTTCGTTCTTTTGCTGACTGATGAGGCGGTCGAGTTCTCTGAGGGGCGTGTCCGCGGCTTCAGGTTCCGTTATCCGGGGGGTAAGGCCGCCGTAGCCGGCGGATTCGGCCTGCAGGACGGCGGATCTCCCGCCCCCCGGAGTGTTGATGCCGGAGACAACCGGCCGGAAACCCAGATCGGAATTGCGCTGGGAGCCGTTTTTCAGGAAGGGGGAGAGTTCTTCCCTCCTGCCGGGCATGACTCCCTCTCTGCCGGAATGAAAGGAGCCTCCCTTGCAGACAAAACCGCCCGCGGAGCCGAGAAGTTCCCCTCCCAGGGAAAAACGGAAGAAGTCGGCGGTCATTTCAGCGGCGTTGCCGGCCGTGTCATACAGGCCGAGGGGGTTGGGCAGGCGGGAACCGATCCTCGCCAGCCCCTCGGGGTTATGAGAAGAATTCTCTTCCCGGCAGACGGCATAGTCGCTGAGCCGGCGTCCTTTCTCCATGGAAAAGAAGTCCTGAGAACGGTTTTCTTCCATCTGCCCGCCGCGGGCGGCATATTCCCATTCCGCTTCCGTGGGCAGACGGACAAAGCCGGTATTGCGGGAGTCGCCGGCAAATCGGGGCAGAGCTTCCGGATGGTTTTTCAGCAGCCATTCGGTGTAGCGCTCGGTGAACCGGACGGCGTCGTGCCAGCTGATATCCGTCACGGGCCTGGCATCGGAGGGATCCGGACTGAAAATGTCCGGAGGTTCAGCATCCATGACGGCCTTCCACTGCATCCGGCTCACTTCATATTTGGCGATGAGATAGTAGGAGTAGTCCCCGACGTTCGCCTCCGGAGGCAGGCTCCTTTTCCAGTCCTTCGGAATGTCTTTGCCGGTGAAGGGAGCGGAAAGTCCGGCTGAGTACTGGGAGTCATAATAGACGCGCTCCGGCGGGAGCCCGGATCCGCCGCCGGCATCGGGAAAGTTCCGTACGCCCATCTTCATGGTGCGGCGGTTCAGCAGACCGGTGCCGGGAACGGCGACCACGCGGAAAGCCATGGAAAGCCCATGGGGCATAGGCAGGATGATGTCCCTGCCGGGCTCGGGGTCAGGCCTGGGATTCCATGTGTCTGTCAGCGTGACGCGATCTTTCTCCTGCAGAGCGGCGTGGGCCGTCCGGGACGCTCCGGCAAAGACAAGGGAGAGGGAGACGGCCAGCAGGGCGGCCAGCAGTTTCCGGACGCGGCCGGGCCCGCCGTCCCCGCTGCGCGGGACGGCAGATCCGGACTGGAGAACTCGGCGCTCGCTCATCTCGGTTTGCCTCGGGAGTTCGATTCAGGGTTTTGTGCGGATCTGATGCTGCGGTCCCCGGCGGAAGCCGTCCCGGCCGCCGGGAGGAAAGGGGGAGGGAGAAGGCGGCGGGACGCCTTCTCCCTGAGCGTCAGGTGTTTCCTGTTCTTTCCGGGGATCTGACAGCGCGGCGAGGTCCGGGACGCGGCCCGCCGCGGGGATCCTAGGGAAGCATGCTGAGGGGAATGCGGTAGACCCAGTCGGAGGCGCTGTGCATGCCGAAGCTCTCCCAGTTGTGACGATCTCTGTCGTACTCTTCATAGCGGGCGAGCTTGGACTTGAGCCGGTTGATGATTTCCGTCTGCTCCCCGATGCTCTTGCGGTACCAGGCGTCTTCCGTGAGCATCATGAGATCGCTCTTGTAGGGCAGGCCTTCCAGAAATTCGTCCAGAACGCCCAGCTGGGACAGTGTTTTCCCCTGGGTGGGCAGATTGGGGTCCCTGGCCGCGCGGACGGAAGCGGAAAGAATGCCCTGGAAAAAGTCCCTGGAGTCCGTCTTCTTGGTCCGCTCGGCATTGTCAATGACAGTCGCGATGGTCTGGTACATGTCGTTGAGCTGCGTCTTCGTGAGAAGAACGGCCACTTCCACGCTGGGCACATGCCGGCCCCTGGAAAGCTGGACCGGATCCTTGTCCGCGATCCAGCTGTCGACCACCTGGGGAACCTGAGTTCTGTTGACCCGGCCAAGGTAGCGCAGCTGCATGGCGTAGCCGATGCGCTGCGCCAGCTGATCGGCGGCCTCTTCCGGCGTTGACGCTTTCTCTTCACTGGGTCTCGTCTGGAGTTCCCCCCGGGCTGTCTTGGTCACCGTCTCTTCCATGGTTTTGGCCAGCTTGTCGGTGACGTCGGCAAACTGGCGGACCCCCTGTTCATACGTCTTCGCCTGAATGGGATAATAGCTCCCGTCTTTTCTGGTCAGTTCCCCATAGGCCTTCTGCGCGTATTCGATGTTTTCCCTGCCGGCCTGCGTCCGGATATGGGCGGCGACAATCCAGATGCCCTTCTGAGCGGCAAAGTCGTTGAGTTCCTGAGGGGCCAGGGAAACGCTGCGGTACCGGTCGTCTCCGGGCAGAGGCCCGGCATCCGTCAGCAGCAGAATGAGGCGGGAATCGTAGTCCTGCCAGTTCAGCCTTTCGACGGCGTTGTAGATGCCGGAGAGGGAGTCTTCATTGAAGGAATGCGAGGAGACGGAGGCCTCTCTGACCTTTGCCAGGCTGGATTCCAGCGCCTTGCGGTTTTTTGCCGTCACGAAGTCGCTGATGACTTCCGCCGTGTATTCCAGCCCGGGAACAGCGGCGGTGCTGTTGCGGAAGGCGACGAAGGCAAAGCCCACATGCTCGGACACATCGGTTTTTTCAAGACGATCGAAAATCTTCTTGATGAGGGCGCGTGACTGGCTGATGTAGGGCCCCATGGAGATTGTCGTGTCCATGACGATGGCGATGCCGGTCCTGGGCTTGCCGCCTGCGGCGCCCGTCCCGATTCCCTGCATTTTCTTGGCGATACTGCCGGGATCGATGGAAGCCACCCTGAGGAATTTTATCTCCTCGTAGAGTTCCTTCGTGTCCAGAATGGGCATGATGTAGAAACGGTTCTGATCCACGCTGGAGTTTTCGGGTTCGATGGCGACTATTCTCGGGTCGTCTGTTCCCCGGCCGGCGGCGGCCTTGAACTCTTCCATCTGCCTGCTGATGCTGCCGGTGGCGCAGAGATCCTTCAGCGTTTCCATCTCCCTGAAAAAGAGCACGGGGTCGCGTTCCGATCTGTCGGCGAAGAGAAGAGTCAGGCTCTGATTCCAGGCCGTCGTCTTGCCGGCGGGGATCCAGCCTTCCGCCCGTCTGGTATCTCTGCCGACATTGAGCCAGTCCCCGCTCCGTTCATAGACATAGAGCGGCGTGAAGGGACGCAGGCCTTTGTTGACGACCTTGCTCTGTTCCCCGGGTTCGGCATGGAGCACGGCCGTCGGATGGCTGATGACACGCTGGTAGAGCGTTTTTTTGCCTTCCTGGAGGAGCGGGGCGGCCTGCGGAGACGCCGCGCTCAGGAAAAGGGCACAGCAGAAGAGACCGAGGAAAAAAAGGAGAGACAGCCGATGCATGGAAAAACCTCGTCTGTATGAGAGTGAGAAAATTTTTTCTGAGAAAGATGCCGTCGCCGGCGGAACGCGGGTCAGAAATCCTTCAGGATCTGACGGGCCTGTCTGTCGCCTGCGTCAGCCTTCTGCTGCAGATGGGATCTGAGCGCGGCGAAGGCCGCGTCAGCGCCCTGCACCTGGGAAGCCGCCGCCTTCCTGTACCAGTCAAGGGCCTGGGATTCGTCCTTCCCGATGGTGCCGCGAGGCAGCGTGCTCAGCGGATCATAGAACTGGGCCAGGAGGAACATGGCCTCCGGCTCGCCCTGCTGGGCGGCGTCCTCGATGAGGAGGAAGGCTCCGTCTGATTCGTCCTTCGTCGCGTCCGCCCTGCGCAGAGGCTTTGCCTGTTCGAGGCTGGTCTTTCCGTCCGCATGGTCTCTGAGCAGGGATCGGGCATGGTTGAGGAAGGCCTTGCCTCTGACGGGCGGCTGAGACTCCGCCTGCTGCGCGGGCTGCTGGGCAGGCGGCAGGGAGGAAGAACCGCCCCTGAGGAGAAACCACCACACGGCGCCCGCCACCGCGAGACAGAGGACAAGCGTCGCTGCGATGACGGCCCCCCTGACCTTTCTGCGGGGAGGCGTTTCGAGATTCGGGCCGAGGGTGGTTTTCGGTTCGTCAGGCGGCTGGGGATCCTCTTGCTCAACGGGGACAAGCCTCTGAAACGGCGTTCCAGACGGTTGTTCAGGCCCTTGAAAATATTGCTGAAGGGGAGAAGTTTCCGGAATTCCCGGCTGGAAGGAAGAGGGTTTCGGCCGCTGGGGAGGCGGCGGCTGGACGCCGGCCACAGCCCCTGTCGTTCTGCTGGCGACCGCGTCGAATGCCATATCGTCAACCGAGAAGGAGCAGATCGCCTTGCCGTCAAGGATGAGGGTATAGGTCTCAAGCGACAGGAGTTCCCGCACGAGAGCGGGACTGAGCGGGATGACCAGCGAACCGTTCCGGTAGCCCATTTCGGAACTGGGAATGCGCTCCACGGTGTTGAGCCAGCGGCCTTCGCTGGACAGGTACATCCGGTCGCTGTTGCGTTCCAGAGTAAAATGAGACCTGTCTGCGATGTACGGGCATTCAGACACCGTCAGGACGGCGTATCCTTTGCCGCGGCTTCTGTCCTGCTCTATGCGTGCTTCCATCAGTGAGCTCCTTGTTCGGCAGGCGTCCTGAAGGCGCCCTCATGCCGCCGGCGGGGGTGGCCGGGCGGTCATGTCGCGTGGAGAAAAACCTGCCACCGGCAGGCCCAGGCGCTGGGGGCCGCCGGGAGCGGCCCGGATGTTCCCGGGAAGTCCGTTCTGTGCCGGGAAGAACGCCTTGTCCCTTTCCGCGGCGCCGGTGCGGACCCTGAAGATCCTGGATCGGTTCTTCTGTCGCAGGATTGTCGTCCCGCGGCTGCCGTGCAGGCATGTCGGGCGGTTCGACCGTGGAGACCGGATGGCGGCGGGGAAGGGCGAAAAGGCGCGGGGATGCGTCAGTATAGAAAAATTCGTTTTCTTGTGCCAGTCTTGCCGCAGCAGTGATCCTGCGGCGGGGCCGCTGAGAAAGGCCGGTTCGCCGGCCAGGCGCAGGAGGGACCGGTTTTCCCGAAAATCCTGCGCTTCCGGCCGGAGAGGGAGGGACTTGAGGCCGACGGTCCCCTGCGGCGGTCCTGCCGGCCGCGACCTCATGCGGGAAGCGCGAGGCCCGGCGGGTCCGCGGCTTCCCTGCTTCATATGCCATGATATCATTGATGAAGTCATGAGTGCCGGATTTTTCCTCTTCCCGTCATGAGGCTTTGCGCGGGCCTTCGCCTTTTCCGGGTGGAGGGATTGAGATGTGAGCGGGCAGCGTTTCCGTTGCCTGGAGGATCTGTCAGCGTATGCCTTCCGTTTCCCCATCGACGAGGGCGATACGGGCTCTTCGGAAGGCGCTGCGGGGGGATGGCGTGTCTGGGGACGGCAGGGGGGGGAAATGTCCCGTGCCTTGCCCCCGGCCGCTTCGGGTTTCCGGGCCTGCGCGCAGGACTTCGGGCTTTTCCGGAGCCAGCCGTTTCCCGGGCGGGAGGGAACTTTTTTGCCTGAAGGTGCCGCCCTCTTCAGAGCCTGTGCGAGCTGCGCCGCGGGTCAGAGCTCGGCTATTTTCTGTCTGCTCCGTCCCGGAAGGGGGCTGAGGAGGCCTGTGCCCTGCTCCGCTCCCGCAGGACCGCCAGCCTGAGCAGACTCGCGAAACCCAGAAGAACGAGCAGGAGGAAGATGACCGTTCCGGCATCCCACTGGGATTGCGTGAGCTCTGCGCGCAGGGACAGGAGGTTCTGTCTGATTTTGTGGTTTTTTTCCTGGCTGATGAGGCGATCGAGTTCTTCGAGAGGCGTGGCTGCGGCGTAGGGCTCCATGTCGGGCGCTGTCTCAGCCGACTGAGCCCTCGCTGAAGCTGCCGGAGCTTTTTGTGTCGAAGGGCGGCGCCTGCCGGCGGATTCGGCCTGCAGGGCGGCAGGTCTCCAGCCCCCCGGAGTGTTGATGCCGGAGACAACCGGCCGGAAACCCAGATCGGGAGCGCGCTGGGGGCCGTCTTTCAGGTAGGGGGAGAGTTCTTCCCTTCTGCCGGGCATGACTTCCTTTCTGGAGGAATGAAAGGAGCCGCCCTTGCAGACAAAACCGCCCGCGGAGCCGTGAAGGCCTCTTCCCGCGGAAAAACGGAAGAAGTCGGCGGTCATTTCAGCGGCGTTGCCGGCCGTGTCATGCAGGCCGAGGGGATTGGGCAGACGGGATCCTATCCTCTGCAGGCCCTCGGCGCCGACGGAGGTCTCTGCCTCCCGGTAGACGGCATAGTCGTTGAGCCGGTGTCCTTTCTTCATGGAAAAGAAGTCCTGAAGAAGGTTTTCTTCCCTCTGTCCGCCGCGGGCGGCATATTCCCATTCCGCTTCCGTGGGCAGACGGACAAAGCCGGTATTGCGGGAGTCGCCGGCAAATCGGGGCAGAGCTTCCGGATGGTTTTTCAGCAGCCATTCGGTGTAGCGCTCGGTGAACCGGACGGCGTCATGCCAGCTGATATCCGTCACGGGCCTGGCATCGGACGGATCAAGGGAGGAAATGTCCGGAAGATCATCCATGACGACCTTCCACTGCAGCCGGCTCACTTCATATTTGGCGATGAGGTAGTAGGAGTAGTCCCTTGCTTCCGCTCCGGGGGGCAGGCTCATTCTCCAGGCTGGCGGAATGTCTCTGGCTGTGAAGGGGGCGGAGAGCAGATCTGTCCTGCCGGAGTCGTAGACCCGGCGCTCCGGATCCGTTTTCCCGACGCCCATCTGCAGGGGGAGAGAATCGAGCAATCCCGCGCTGGGAACGGCAACCACGCGGAAAACCATGAAGAGCCCTTTCGGCATGGGCAGGAGGATGTCTCTGCCGGTCACGGAGTCAGGCCTGGGATTCCAGGTTTCCTCCAGCGTGACGCTGTCATTCCCGTGCAGCGCCGCCTGGGCTGTCCGGCACTGCCCGGCTGAAACAAGGAAAAGGCAGACGGCCAGAACGGCGGCAGACAGCCGCAGACTGCGATGGGGCCGTGAGCGGCCGCAGCGCGGAACAGTTGAGAAGGACTGAAAAATGTGTCGCATGGGCATCTCCAGCTGTCTCAGCGCACTGGATTTGAGCTGTGTTCAGGGCCTGAGACGGGCAGTGATCCGGGTCAATCCGGCGTCAGGAAGAACGCCTGCGGGAAGACGGTGCGATCCGCTGGCGTGAGAGTTTCACAGGGCCTGCCTGTGCGGGCAGGACACGGGGAGAGGGGTTTTCAGAGGGCGGAAGACAGAGTCGTCCGTGCGGGGGGCAGGGGAGCGGGCGCCCGCGCTGTCAGACCGGCCTTATGTCTGTTTTCGGGCGCAGGTCCGCCGCACAGGGGGATGGTTGCCTGTCCTGCGCCTGACGGTTTCCTTTCAGTATCTGAGGAAAACCGCCCATGGGCCCGGAAGCGGCCGCCGGTCTTCAGAATGTCCGGGGCTTCCTGTGGAAGCGGAGAGGCCCGAAGCGGAGGCCTTCCTGCTTCAGTTGCTTTCCGGGGTTGAAATTCAGGGTTTTTGTTTTTGCCGGGCGGAAACGGTGCCGGCTCTTTCAGGGTTTGTGCGTCTTCAGATGTGAAAAGGGGTTTCCGGGCAGAGGCTGACGGTGTTTCAGCATTTTTCCGGGGGCTCTGCCGGGGAAGCGTCTGAGTGCCGCAGGTGAGGTTTCTGTCTGGGTTTCTGCGGACAGTCAGGAGCTGTTCCGTCGGGGCGGAGCCGATGGGCGGATCCCTGGAGATCGTCCTGATCTCCGGAACCGCCGGGAGGGAAGAGCCTGCCGGGCACCATGCCGGGCAGAGAAGGAAGGCGACGCGTCAGAAGGGATGATGGCGGGGGAACCTCCCGCCGTGCGGCGGGAGGCGCCCTGAAACTGATGGAGAGGGGAAACTCAGGCCTTGGGAACAGGCTGCCAGGTCTTGCCGGAGAACTCGGCCAGCGCCTGGATCAGGGCCTGCGTGCCCTTCCGGCCAAAGTTTTTGCCCTGCATGGAGCGGTAGAAGGAGTCGGCCAGGGTCGTGCCGGGCAGCACAAGATGCATGTGCCGGCATTCTTCCAGAATGATGCCGAGATCCTTGACAAAGTGGTCAATGAAGAAACCGGGTTCGAAGTCGCCGTCCAGCATGCGGCTGCCCAGGGTCTGCATGGCCACGCTGCCGGCGGCGCCGACGGAAACGAGCTCGTGCCATTTGCGGACATCAAGGCCTGCCTGCTGAGCGTAGAGCAGAGATTCGCACACGCTGAACATGACCCCGGCGATGGCCGCCTGGTTGGCCAGCTTGGCCTGCTGGCCCATGCCGGGTCCGCCGCAGTGCATGATTTTTTTGCCCATGATCTCAAAGAGGGGCAGAACACGCTCGTAGGCGGAGGCATCGCCGCCCACAAAGATGGACAGGGTCGCGTTGCGGGCGCCCACATCGCCGCCGGTGACGGGGGCGTCCAGCGAAAACATGCCTCTGTCTCTGGCCTGTCCGGCGATTCTGACGGCCAGGGTGGGGCTGGATGTCGTCATGTCACAGAGGATGCCGCCTTCCGCCATGCCGCTCATGGCGCCGTCGGGGCCGGCGAGGACGGCTTCCACGTCGGCGGGATAGCCGACAATGGAGAAGACGATATCGGAGCAGGCGCCCACTTCCCTGGGGTCTGCCGCCGCCCTGGCGCCCTTGTCGACGAGCGGCTGAGCCTTGGCGGCGGTTCTGTTGTAGACGGTGAGAGAATAGCCGGCATCAATGAGGTGTCCGGCCATGGAGTGGCCCATGACGCCGGTTCCAATCCAGCCAATGCGCAGAGTCTTCATAGCTATATCCTCGCGATAGTTTGCCCGGCAGGCATCTCTTGGGAAGAATGAGAGGAGGGAAACGCCCCAGTCATTCGATACTGCTCTCGGGATCCTTGATTATGGCGGCATTGTCAAGATTGCCGCCCTTCGCCATGAGCTCACAATGTCTGGTGATCTCCGCGAGATCTAAACACGCCGATTGTGCAGAGCATCGCCGCCGAAGAAGGCGGGAGACTCTCCAGGGCGCACTGCACATCGTTTTGATCCATCCCGAGAAAGACCTTGATTTCCTCCCTGTAGTAGTCGGCGATTTTTTCCCGGATATCATCGGGATGCAGCTGTGCTTTTGCAGTTCCCGGATCTGGGCCTGAAATTTTTCATTATTTTGTTTTTTCTGAGCTTCGGGAGGCGTAGGCTTGCGGCGCAGCCCGGTCATCGGGTGTGGACCTGGAAAAACTCTCAAAGAAGAGCCTTCCCGTTTCATCAGGTCTGTTCTTCCGTGAATGCCAAGAGCCTCTCCTGCCTTTGAGTTTCCGGAGGAAAAACAAGGCGAAGAGTTGCCGGAATCTCCTCCGTCACTGCCGGAATTGAACATCGCCGCATAGCGGAACAGTCCAGGCGTCAGGCAGTTATCCTTTGCAATTGGGAGATAGGCAACTGTTTTCGCCTGAAGCTGATCGCTGAGCAGGACTACATTTTCTGCTTCTCAGAAGCCAGGACATCATCAATGATTGTTTTTCTGTCGAGTTTTTTGCCCTTCTTCAGTTGAGAGTACTGCTTGTTGAGAGTAGAGAGATTTATACTCATCCTCTTATTGTACAGATCATCCCCACGGTAGCGGGAAGCGAGCAGCTGCAAGGCTCCCTGAACATCCTCCTGGTCCAGATGGTACACGATATCTTCCATTTCTCCTTTGTAGAAGTTGATGACTTTCGTCACAATCTGATCCAGTTTTTCCTTGGTGCTGTCCAGGCTGAGATAGGTAGCCTGAAGCTTGTTGCGGTCTTCCTGCCTGGATGCGCTGGACATTTTAAATTTGATGTTGGCCTGTATATTTTTAGCGACATCCTTTCTGTAATCATAATTTCTGATCGCTTCCAGCGACATGACGCAGTTCTGGAGCCGAGATTCAATACGGGCAAGGCGTTCATTGGTCTGAAGAATGTTGCTTTGTTCAATTTGAGTGCGCAAAGATAATAGATTCTGTTTGATTTTCTCGTTCTTTTCCTGGGCGATGAGACGATCGAGCTCTTCAAGAGGCGTGGCGGCTGCTTCGGGTTCAATGGCCAGAATGGACGGGAGCGGGGCAACTTCCGGAGTCTTCGCAGGGGCTGCTTCGGGCTCTTTTTTTGCTGAACGGCCGCTCATGCTGTCGAATTCAGCCCTCAGAGCAGCGGGTCTGCCGCCGCCGGGCGTGTTAATGCCGGAAACAACCGGGCGAAAACCCATGTCGGCGGTACGCAGCGCGCCTTCCTTCAGGAAGGGGGAAAGTTCTTCGCGTCTGCCGGGCATGACCTGTTCTCTTGAGGAGAGATAGGATCCACCCTTGCGGACAAAGCCGCCGGCTGAGCCCAGAAGTCCGTCACCCACGGAGAAACGGAAGGAGTCTATGGTCATTTCAGCGGCATTGCCGGCCGTATCATACACGCCAAGAGGATTGGGGAAACGCGAACCGATCCTCGCCAGACCTCCGCTGCCCTGGGTCGAACCCTCTCCCTGGTAGACGGCATAGTCGGCAAGCTGACGCCCTTCCGGCATGGAGAAGAAATCTTTGGACCGATAGTCAGTCTCGTCCATCTGGCCGCCGCGCGCGGCATATTCCCATTCCGCTTCCGTCGGCAGACGGACAAAGCCGATATTGCGCTGGTCACCGGCGAAGGTCGGCAGAACGTCACGATGGTTCTGCAGGAGCCATTCGGTATAGCGTTCTGTAAACTGGACGGCTTCATGCCAGCTGATCTCCGTCACGGGCTTCGCATCGGACGGATCCAGGATGGAAATGTCCAGATGTTCAGGATCCATGACTGCCTTCCACTGCAGCCGGCTCACCTCATATTTGGCGATGAGGTAGTAGTAATAGAATTTTGCATCTGCTTTTTCAGGCAGACTTTTTTTCCACTGCGGAGGAACATCCCTGCTGGTGAAAGGAGCCGAGAGCTGAGCCTTGTAGCTGGAGTCGTAGACATTGCGGTCACGGTCGGTAATTTCACCGATGCCCATCTGCAGTGTGAGGGGCTTCAGCAGGCCCATGGCTGGAACGGCAACCACGCGGAAAACCATGGAAAGCCCTTTGGGCATGGGCAGAATGATGTCTTTGTCCGAATCGGCGTCAGGCTTGGGATTCCAGGTGTCCGCCAGCGTTACGCTGCTTTTTTTCTGCAGCGCAGCCTGGGCTGTCCCGGTCTGTCCGGCAAAGGCAAGGGCAAGGCAGACTGCCAGAACTGCGGCAAGCAGTCTTTGCACGCGGCAGGTTTTTTTCTCCCCACTGTGCATGACGGAAGATCCAGGCTGGGAAACTCGGCACTTAGACATCTCGGATTACCTCTGAGGGTTCGATTTTGGTACTGTGAAGAGCCGGAGGGAGGGCGGCCAGCAGGGAGAGGCCGGCCGTCAGGGCAACGGCGAGCGCAAAATGCTCGGGCAGCAGGCGGCAGACCTGTTCAAGACCCTGCAGCGAGCCGGAAAAGTGCTGATTCAGGCGATGAGCGAGCAGAATGTACGCGCCGGAGGCGAAGGCTGAACCCCAGACAGCCGTCATCGTCACCTGAACGAGAGGAAAGAGCATCAGACTTCCGGTGGAAAATCCCATGAGCTGCAGTAGTCCCAGGGTGCGCTGCTTGCGCTTGATGCCCGCCAGAACACTGGTGGTCGTGGAAAAGAAGAAGCCTGCTGCCGCAGCCAGACAGATGATGGAGAAGATGAGGTTGAGGCCGTTGTCCAGGGTGATTATCTGCTCGATTTCTTCTGCTTTTGTATAGGTTTCAACGCCTTTTGCGGCGAAAGAGTCCCGCAGTGTGCCGACACCCTGGAGCGTTTTCGCATAGAGACGGAAACTGGGATAGATTCGGGGCTCGGTCGGCTTCGGCTCTCCGGTCCAGCCGTTCTCCTCGCCCAGCTCCGGCACAGCCCTGCCGTCACGAAAATCCTCGCAGCTTTCGATGAGCTCGAGAGGCACGTAGACGGTGTCTTTCTGCTGGGCCGCCAAAGGAAGAACAGCATGGATCCGCAGCCGGACATAGGCTCTGGAGACAACGCCGGCATTGGCCCGTTCCACGACGCCGAGGACGATGTCTTCCTTGTGGACACCCAGCTTTCTGGCAGCGGAGTCAGAGAGAACGGCGCCGGCTTCCCGCAGAGCGGGGCTGTTGAGGTCAGGCCGTCTTGTCAGCTGTATGTGGGACTGAGTCGGCTGAGGCGGTGTGGCCGGAACGGACACCGGCGGGATCGGCGCCGGCTCCGGGGACGTCTCCTGGGCAGAGGTCGGCTGAGACGGCGCGGTAGGATCGGACTCCGGCAGGATCAGTGCCGGCTGTGCGGACGTCTCCTTAACAGGCTTCTGCTGTGCCTCTGCCGCCTGTGCGGATGCTTTCTGAGGTGGCGTCTTCTGTGTCGATGCTGTCCGCGTGGAGGA
>CAZFTQ010000034.1:22759-23825 GCA_964522365.1 uncultured Desulfovibrio sp.
GCCGGCTTTGCCTGCGCGGGCGACTTTCCGGCAGCGGGAGATTCTTTTTTCTTCTCCTCGTAAGGAACCATGGTGACGGACTGAGCTCCGTATCTTGCAAGAAGCGGATCCCCGGCTGCTGTCGGCTCCAGAGAGACCGTTACATGGGCAGGGTTGTCACCGGCCGCAGTGAGCCTCATGGTGGCGGCGATGGACCGGGTACGAGGGAGAACAAAAGCTATGTCCGGATTGTTCCGAAACCTGTCGAAATCTTCATTGGTAAAATGCCCGGAAGCAATGGGAGAGATTTCCAGCGTCGTCGGGTTGGAAAGGATTCTGTCTGTGAGCGTCTGCATGACGCCGAACTTGACCCCGTAGAGCAGAAGCAGGGGAGCCAGCACTGCGGCGAGTCCAAGGATGGAGCAGAAAGAAAGGAGTTTTTCCCGGCGATAGTCGGCTATGGCCAGCAGGATGACCTGAAAATATTTGCGCATCACGAGCTTCCCATGTTGCTGGCAAAGTAGAGAGAGGCGGAGACGCCTTCCGATGAGGCAGTTACGTTCATTGGGACAAGAGTAAAGCCCAGTTCAGCGGCAAGTGCCTGGTCGTGACTGACCATGATGATGGTGCTGCCCTGTCTGCGGGCCAGCCCCAGGAAAAGCTTCATAACCAGCTTGGAGTGGTTCGGATCCAGCGCGGCCGTGGGTTCGTCTGCCAGAACCGCCGTCGGATTGTGAGCCAGCGCCTTGGCGATGGCCACACGCTGGCGTTCGCCCACGGAAAGCTGAGCGGGATATTTCGAGAGAAGCGGGGAGATGTTCAGTTCCTCCGTTATCTCCCGAATGGCCGTGATGCGGGCCGGCATGATGTTCAGGATTTTGCTGACCAGCAAGATGTTGTCTCTGGCTGTCAGAAAAGGAAGCAGTCCTCCCGTCTGCAGAATGTAGCCAAGATGGCGCATGCGTTCTTCAGCCGTTGCATTGATGCCGTCCCGGTCCCACGCGGCGTATAGATCTATCTTCCTGTCCGGGGAAGGCGAGAAGAAAAAGGCGCTCTTTTCATGCGGCGGGTCCGGACGCAGTGCGCA
>CAZFTQ010000035.1:0-22337 GCA_964522365.1 uncultured Desulfovibrio sp.
GCGTTCCTGAGGTCAGTTTCGGGTTTTCCCCGGGGCTTGCGTCTGAGACTGCCGGGACGGCCCCGTTCCGACCGGACACCCTGGTCTATGAGCAGGGAAAAGAGCATCGCAGGGCGCGCACCCTTCTCCCCTCGTTCACGCGGCAACCCTGCCCTGCCGGACAGACAGGGCCCCGGACCTGCAACCTGCAACGCAGAAAAAAAGCTCCTCAGGACCATAGCCATGCGTCTCTATCTGCACATTCCCTTCTGCCGCGGGCGCTGCCGCTACTGCGCCTTCTATTCCACCGTCCTTGAGAGGGGGGCCATCCCCGACTCCTTCACGGACGCCCTTCTGGCCGAGCTCGCCTGGCGGATCGGGGATCCTTCGCTGACGGACAGCCTCGCCGGTCCCCTCGAGAGCGTCTTTTTCGGCGGCGGCACGCCGAGCCTCCTCTCCGCCCGGCAGACGGAGAGGCTTCTCAGGGCGGCGGAAAGAGCCTTCGGACTCGCGGCAGACGCGGAAGTCACCCTGGAAGGAAACCCCGAATCCCTGCAGGATCCCGGAAAGCTCCGGGACCTGCGCTCCGCCGGCGTCACAAGACTTTCCCTGGGCGTGCAGAGCTTTGACGACGGGGAACTCAGGCGGCTCGGCCGCCTGCACACGGCCGCGCAGGCGCTGCGCGCGGCCGAACTTGCCCGGGCCGCGGGCTTTCCCTCTCTCAGCCTGGATCTCATGTGGGGCCTGCCCGGACAGAGCACGGAGGGCTGGCTCGCCACCCTCGAGCGGGCCTGCGGCCTCGAACCCCAGCATCTCTCCGCCTACGCCCTGACTCTGGAAGAGGGCACGCCGCTCGCGCGGGAGATGGCCCGAAACCCTTCGGCTCTGCCCGGCGAGGAGAGCCTCGCCGGCATGTACGAGGCCGGCTGCGGCTTTCTTGCCGGGAGAGGCTTCACCCAGTACGAAATCTCCAGTTTTGCCAGACCCGGCTTCCGGTGCCGCCACAATCTGGGCTGCTGGCGGGGAGAAGACTATCTGGGGATCGGGCCCGCCGCCGTCTCCACCCTGGGAAACAGACGCTTTTCCCAGACGGCGGATCTGGCCGTCTGGCTCGAAAGCGCGGGAAAAGGCAGCTTTTCCCCCGCCGAGGAGACGCTCGATGAAAAAACGAAGCTCCTCGAATGCGTCATGCTCAGGCTGCGCACGGCAGAAGGGCTCCCCCTGGCTCTCTACCGTTCCCTGCGCGGCCGGGACTTTCTGGAAGAGCACGGGGAACTCGCGCGGGCCTTGCTCTCCCGGGACCTTCTGCGCGTCGAAGACGGCCGCGCTGCTCTCACGTCCCGGGGCATGCTCGTCTCCAACGACATTCTCGCCAGACTCTTCGAAGCGCTGGACTGAAACTTTCCCGCAGCGGGACTTCGGGAACAGCCGTGCGGAACGGCACGCGCGGGCACGGCGGAACAGGGGACGGAAGCGAAACCTCCGCGGGAAAAGGCGGGAACCCTGCGGAGCCGCAACGGAGAGACTTTCCCAGGAACAGCCGCAGGCGGCAGGTCCCCCCTTGCCGGCGGCCCTCTGAAAAACACGCGGACGCGGCACAGGAAGCCTCCGTCGCCGCTGACGGAACCATGCATCGCGTCACACGGCGCCGCCCGCCCCGCCTTCTTTCGCCCGCGTGCCCTCTCCTCCGTCCATCGCCGCCGCGGACAGACGGCCCGACGGAAAAATCAATCCTTTCCGGGCGCGCCTCAGTTTTCCGCCAGGAGCTGCGTCCGGGCAAGATGCTCCAGCTGCTCGCAGACGGCCAGAGCCTCCCCGGCCGTGCGGCCCAGAGCGCAGAGCCCGTGCCCCGCCATGAAGACCGCCTGGACGGCCGGATCTGTCGCCGCGCGGGCGCAGGCCACGGCAAGTTCCCGGCTTCCCGGGGGAAGTTCAGGAACAATCCCCAGACGCCCGCGCCAGACCTCCGCTTCGAAGAGCGGGATCGCAAGGAAGCGCTCAGGCTTTTCCCGTGTTCTGAGCCAGAGCGCCAGCAGAGCCGGCGGATGGGTGTGGAGCACGCAGCGGATGTCGGGTCTCGCGGCGTAGAGGGCCGCGTGCATGGGCGTTTCGCTGGAGAGCGGGACCCCGCGGAGAAGGGTTCCGTCCATGGCGGCCAGAGAGAGGTCTTCCGCCGTCATGTGCCCCTTGGCGATGCCCGTGCCCGTGATGAGAAAGGTCCGGGCTCCTCCCGTCTCAAGGAGCAGACTCATGTTGCCGTTAAAGCCCCTCAGGCTTCCGCAGAGCCAGGCGTCCCGGCAGGTCCGGATGATGTCCTCAGCCGCCCGGGCAGGGAGATCGGGATCAGACCCCGGACGCGCCGGCGCTCCTTCCTCCCGGGTCCCCGATCCGCGCCCTCTTTCTTCTTCCATGGCCGGGTCTCCCTCGTCAGCCCGAAAAATGATCAAAGCCCCGGAGGTTCTCGATGGACTCCCGGTTGCAGAAGATGCCGCCGCTGTCCGTCACCACGCCGATTTCCCAGAAGTCCGGAATGGCCGCGTGCAGGGAGGCCAGCATGCCGGGGGAGCAGCTGCCCAGGAGGGCGTAGTCGTCGCCTCCCAGCAGGGCCTCGTGCACGGGGCTTTTTCCCTGCTCCCGGCTCCAGGCCAGAAGCTCGCCGTGGAGAAGACCCGCCGGAATGAGGAGCTCGGCGCCCAGGGAGCCCGTCTCCGCCCGCACCCCCGCTTCGCCGCTCAGGCCCAGGAGCCTCGGCAGATCCCGCACGAGGCCGTCGGAGACGTCCATGAGGGCCGGAGGCCTGGCGTTCATGGCCACCCGGGCCAGCATGAGCCCGGCGTCCACCCTGGGCTCGGGCTTGAGGAGGGCCTGGCAGGCCTTGGGCCAGCGCCTGACAGCCTCCCGGCCTTCGGCCTCCAGCACCTGAAAGCCCACCCGGGCGAGACCCAGGGCGCCCGTCACGAAGAGCACATCCCCCGGCATGGATCCGCCCCGGGAAAGAAAGGCGCCTTCGCCCATGACCTCGCCGAAGACCGTGATGGAAATCTGCAGCGTCTCGGTGCGGGAGAGATCGCCGCCTGCGAGGACCATGCCGTACCTGGCGGCCAGGGAGCCCATGCCCCCGAAAAAGTCATTGATCCAGACCGCGTCCAGAAAGGGCGGAAGCCCCAGATTGAGGGTGAAGCCCACGGGCTTCGTGCCGCAGGCCGCCAGATCGCTGATGTTGCAGGCCAGCGCCTTGTGGCCGATCTCCTCGGCCGAGGCGTAGCTCAGGCGGAAATGCACGTCCTGAAGAAAGAGATCCGAGCTCACGGCCAGGGGACGACCGGCCGGAAAAAGGGCGCAGTCGTCGCCGCGGCCCACCAGGATGCCGCTCTTCTGGCGGGGAAAATAGCGTCCCAGCAGGGTGAGGATCTCGTCTTCGGAGGCAAAGGGGCCTTTTTCAGGCATGACGCGGTCTCCCCGGCAGTCTGCCGCGCGCGTTCGGGTGGAAAAGGCGGGGCGCAGGCGCTCCCGCTCACTTCCGGACAAAAAGAAAGGCGGCCATGATGAGCTTCTGGCCGTGGAGGGGAAAGTCGACGCGGAGAATGTCCCCGTCCCGGCATTCGAGGATCTTCCCCTCTCCGAACATTCTGTGCAGGCAGCGGGTGACGCGACCGGCACGGATATCCGGCAGGCATCTCAGGGCCGGGACACAGTCCCCGGTCTCCCCGGAAGGCTTCTCCTCCGGCTCCTTCTCCTTCTCCCCGGGCTCCGGCTTTTCGGGGGCCGGATCGGGCGAAGTCTCCGGAGAAGTCCCGGTTCCGCGTCCGCCGCCCATGGCGTGCAGGACCCCGTCCGGGTCTCCCTGCAGGCGCTCAACATACGACCTGCCCTTCAGGCCGCGCAAAAACTGACTCTCCTGCACCCAGCCCATGCTGTCATAGCCCTGCCGCACCGAGTCGCGCCAGGTATAGAGCTCCAGGGTGTTTTTGGCCCGGGTGCAGGCCACATACATGAGCCTGCGCTCTTCTTCCAGGCTGTCCTCGGCGTAGATGGACCGGCTGATGGGGAAGCGGCCTTCCACCAGGTCCAGGATCATGACGGTGTCCCACTCCAGGCCCTTGGCCGAGTGGATGGTGGAGAGCACCACGGCGGAATCGTCCCCTTCCCCGCGGCTGTCCAGGCTGTCCAGGGCCAGATCCGCCAGAAAGAGCTCCAGATCCTCGTGCAGGGCGGCGAGGCTCCTGAGTTCCTGAAGGCCCGACCTGCGGCTTGAGGCGTCCTCGGGGTACCGGAGAGGCAGAAAGGGCTCATAGAGGGGCAGAAGCTGATCCAGGGCCGCGGCGGGCCCGGCCTTTTCCTCCCTCAGCTTCTTCAGGATTTCGAGCTCCGCGGCGAATTCCCTGCGGCCCGCGGACCGGGACGGTCCGAGGAGCCCGTCCTCGGAAAGCTCCGCGAACAGGTGTTCCGCCGTCTTCGGGCCCACCTTTTCGTGCAGGCAGGCCACCCGCAGGAAGGCCGGCCAGTCGCGGGGATTGACGATGAGCCTGAGGTAGGCCGTCATGTCCTTGATGTGGGACGCGTCCTGGTAGCGCAGACCGCCGTACTTCCTGAAGGGGATGCCGAGCTTCGAGAGGGCCATTTCCAGCAGATAGGACTGGTAGCCCGCCCGGAAGAGCACGGCGAGCTCCGAAGGCCGGTGGTCCTCCAGCAGCCGCTGCAGACGGCGGGCCACGCAGAGAGCCTGATCGGAATCAGTCCGGCAGGTGAAAAGGCGGGCCGGTCCCCCGCCCTTGCGCACGGCGCGGAGCTGTTTGCCGCTCGACTGGCGGGCATTGCGCATGACGGTGTTGGCCACATTGAGGACGGGCTGGACGGAGCGGTAGTTTTTCTCCAGGGGCACCACCAGGGTGCCCGGAAAAAGCTTTGGGAAGTCGAAAATGTTTTTCACCTCCGCTCCCCGGAAGGCGTAGATGGACTGGGCCTCGTCGCCCACGGCCATGAGGGAGCGGGCCCTGCAGGGCGGAAGCTTTTCCTGACCCTGGACATTGCCCGCGAGCAGGAACACCAGGCGCGCCTGCACCCGGTTGGTGTCCTGGTATTCGTCCACCAGAATGTGGCGCCAGCGTTCCCGGGCCCAGGCGAGAGCCTCGGGGTTTTCCCTGAGAACGTTCTCCAGCTCAAAGAGAAGGTCGTCGTAGTCCAGCAGGCCGTTGTCGCGCTTGTGCTTCGTGTAGGCCCGCTGGAGGGCTTCGAGCTCCTTCAGATGCTGGAGCAGGGAGAAGTCTTCCTTTTCCAGGAGTTTCTTCAGACTCATCTCCCGGTTGCGGGCGCGGCTGAAGAGGCTCGCCGCCGCGGGCATGCGGGGAAAGCTCCGGTTTTTCTTCGCCTGGATCGCATCCCGGCAGGCGTGCAGGGCCTCTGTCTGATCGGGACCGTCCAGAAGCACCAGCTGGCGGTCCCCCAGCCAGTCGGGCCTGAAGCGGTGCAGCATGCGCCAGGCGAAGGCGTGGAAGGTGCCGCCGCTCACGCCGGAAAGCTCCGTCTCCAGAAGCTGCGAGGCGCGGTCGAGCATTTCCCGGGCGGCCTTGCGCGTGAAGGTGAGCAGCAGAATGCTCGAGGGATCGACGCCGTGCTCGGCGAGCCAGGCCAGGCGGAAGACGATGGTGCGCGTCTTGCCCGTGCCCGCGCCCGCGATGACGAGCATGGGCCCGCAGGGCGCCGTGACGACCCGGTACTGGGCCTCGTTGAGAAGTTTCGCGTAGTCAGGCATGGCCCGCCTCAGCGCTCTCTCAGCGCGGCGAACCAGTCTCTGGAAGGCCGCCGCTGAAAGAGGACGATGGCCGAGAGTTCCATGAGCGTGGCGAGCACCCGGCAGATGAAAAGACCCGGCGAAAAGCCGATGACCTCGCCCAGGGAAAGGGCGTGGACGACGAGACCGGCCCCGAAGCAGAGCCAGAGGGCCGTCCGGGCCGCAGTGACGCCGCGGCTCAGGGCGAAGGCCAGCAGCGCGTCCGTCACGCCCGCGAGGAGCATGTGCCCCAGGGCGAGGGCCACGCCGGAGAGCCCCTCGGCCTGGGCCTGGTACCAGGAACTCTCGCCCGTCAGGACGAGAAAGGAGAGGGCGATGCAGGCCGCTCCGTAGAGGAAGACGATGCCGTAGCGCGTTTCCTCAGGTTTGTCAGGCAGCGGATCCCTGCCTTTGGGCGCCTCCCCGTCCCCGGAGCGGCCGGAGCGGCTCCGGGCTTTCTGAACGCTTGTCCGCATGGCGTCTCTCCCGCTTCAGGCCTGCACGGGGCCCGTGCCTTCTATCTGGGCCGCCACGGACCGCCCCTGGTCGGACGCGCGCCAGGCCTGAAAATTGCTGCGCCACTGCCCGAAATCCAGGAACTGCCGGTCCAGAAAGTCCTCGCAGGCCTGCACCCAGACATTGAAGAGCTGCAGGGCCGTCTGAAAGGCCCGGGTATCGAAATAGGAGGCCACGCTGCCGGCGGGGATGAGCTCCCCTTCCATTTCGGTGCGGATGTAGTCGCAGACGGCGTCCCGGGAGCGGGCCAGGGTGGCCTCCTCCCCGTTGACGGCCTCAGCCAGGCGCGCGAGGGGCCCGTAGAGCCCGCGGATGCGCTCCATGGCCCGCTCGGGGATGACGACGCGCAGGCCGGGCTCTTCCTCTCCCGGCCGCTCCTCCTCGCAGAGGAAATAGAAGCGCAGCCAGTTCTCAAACATGACGGCTTCCAGCATGCCTTCCGTGGCCTCGTGAAAACGCTTCTGTTCTTCGGGCATGGCTTCCTCCTCAGAAGGCGCCGGCCGCAGCGAGAACGGCCCGGGCGTCGGCCTCGGGCGTCAGGGGGAGTTTCGCCAGGCGGCAGAAGTCGTCGGGCGTGTCGATGTCCAGCCTGAGATCGGGCCGGCGGAGCCAGGGCTCCTCGGGATCGAAGGTGGCGAGGCGGTACTGATCCCTGTGGTCCCAGAGGTAGTTGAGGCAGTGCTCGCGCTGGCCGGGCTCGTGCGCCAGGCGGCCCAGCTCCTCCAGAAGCTCCCGGCTCAGGATTTCCGCCCCCAGGCCGTCGGGCCAGAGGTTGTTCCGGGGGATGTGGTTGTAGGCGTAGTCCGGCCGCTCCTTCTCGTAGAAGGCCGTGAGCCTGTCCAGGGCCTCGCCCCAGATGAGGGGGTTGTCGGCGCAGACCCGCACCACGCGGTCGGCCCCGGTTTCACGGGCGGCCAGCAGGAAGCGGGAGAGCACGTCCGTCTCGGAGCCGCGGATGACCCGCACGCCCCGGCGCTCCAGATGCTCCGCCAGCACCTGATCCCGTTCGCTGTCCGGACAGGCGACCACCGTCTCGTCCAGACTGCGGGCCCGGCGCACGCGCATGACCACCCAGTCGATGAGGGGCCAGTCCCGCAGGCAGAGCAGCGATTTCATGGGCAGGCGGGAGGATCCCAGCCTGGCCTGGATGATGGCCACGGTTTTCACGCGCGCGTCTCCCCGGCGTCCTGCGCCAGTTTTCTGACCAGAGCGCGGGCCGCGCCTTCTTCGCGGCCCTCCTCCGGCAGCATCTCTTCAAGCAGTTCGATGACCTTGTCCTTGTTGCCCGTGAAGTCGAGCCTCGCCATGCGGTCGTAGAAGCGCCGGCGCAGATCCGTGTCCAGCATGGCCAGAAAGGCCCGGCGGATGCTCGCGTCCGAGACCGAGTCCATGAGGCCCAGGAAGATGAAGCCGTGGGCCGGACGGGCGAAGGTATGGCGGGCCTCCCGCTCGTGGGTGGCCAGAATGAGGGCCGGCACCCGCATGTGGGCGAGCTCGTAGGTGGTGCGGCCCGCCGAGCAGAGGCAGAGGTCCGCCCCTTCCATCATGCGGCTCATGACGTTGGTGGCCCAGGCGAACTCGATTTTCGGATTGTTCAGCTCGGCCACCCGCTCGGCCATCTCCCGGCGGTGCACATAGCCCGGACCCGCCACGATGCGGATGGCGATGTCCCTTTCCCGGCAGACGGGCTCCACGATGTCCAGGACCCTGCGCGAGCAGTCGCGCTGGTCCGTGCCCCCGAAGGTGATGAGCAGGGTGCGCACCTCGGGCCGCCAGACATTGCGGGCCGCCGTGACGAACTCGTCCCGCAGGCAGAACCAGGAGGGCCCGCAGAAGCAGCGGGAGGTGGTGGCGGATTCGTCGTAGAGGGCGTTGATGACGAGATCCGCCAGGGGCGCGCCCTCGCCCTCGTCCTCGAAGTTGACGCAGGGGACGCCGGCGTCGCGCAGGGCCGAGACATAGGCCGCGTCGGTGTTGAGAATGTCGTTCACCACCAGGTCCGGCCGCTGGGCGAGCACGGTCTCCTCCAGGGCTTCCTCGCCCTGGCGCACGCTGCGGTAGTCCTTCCGGGCGATGCTCTCCACGGCGAGCTCGGACTCCCGGGTGCAGACGAAGGTGATCTTGTGGTCCACGATCTCGTGGGCCAGCATGAGGGCCCGGTAGATGTGGCCCATGCCGATGGCGGGCCAGCCCGCCACCACGAAGACGATGTGCCTGCGTCTGAGCAGGTGCTCGCAGATCCACCAGTCCTGGTAGGACTGGATCTCGATGGCCCGGTCGTTGAGAAAGTAGGGAATGACGTTGCGCATGCGCAGGGCGCGGCCGCTGCTGAGGGCGGCGAGCAGGGGCTTCGAGCGCAGGATGATGAGGGCCCGGCTCTCCACCACCACTTCCCGCTCCCCGGCCTCGTCGTCCAGGAGCCGGGCGATGTTCTGGCCCTGGACGCTCCAGACCCGCTGCTGGACGCTTTTCACCGTGACCAGACTGTCGCAGCCCGCCCTGAGGTAGCGGTGCCAGGCGTCTTCCACATCCACCCAGGTGATGAGGGGGCAGGAGGCCCGGAGAATGAGGCAGTGCTCGTAGCGCTGGGCGAGCTCCAGCAGGATCTCCCGCATTTCCGAGACGATGTTGAGGGTCCGGAACCTGAGGGCCTGGTTGCGGCGGTACTGGACGCCGGCCCGCTCGCTGATGAGGGAGATTTCCTGGCTGTCCGTGAGGACATAGACGTCCTCGCGCGGCACCACGGCCCGGGCCGTGGCGATGCCGCGGTCGATGAGGGTGACCCCGGCCAGCTTCTTGACGAGCTGGTCGGGGATGACCGCGTTCTTCTTGATGGCGGGCAGGATGACGCAGCGCGTGGGCATGGCTCTAGGTCAGTGAGGCCATGACCTCCCTGGCCGAGGCGAGCATGTACTCGAAATCCTCGTCGGACATCCAGAGCTGGAAGGGGAAGGAGATCATGGTGTCGTAGAAGAGGTCGCCGTCGGGGCAGTCCGACGCGCCGAAGCCGAGGCGCCTGTAGTAGTCGTAGCGGTTCAGGGGATAGTACTGAACCACGCATTTGACGCCTTTCTCTTCGAACATGGCGCGGATGAAGGCGTCGCGCTTTTCGGCGCCCGAGGTCATGCGGGCCACGAGCAGGTGGTAGTTGTGGCGTCTCGTGGGCTCGCGCAGGAACTCCAGCTCCGGCCAGTCCGCCAGACCGTCGATGAAGCGCAGGGCGCGCCGGCGCTTTTCGTCGTTGATGCTGTCGATGCGCTCGAGCAGCTTGGTGCCCAGGGCGCTTTCCACCTCGCCCAGGCTGTAGTTGCCGGGCTGGAGCATCTCGCCGTCCAGCATGGGCATGTCCACATTGCCCATGGCGGGCTTCCAGTAGTCGTCCCGCGGATAGTCGAAGGGGCAGTGGCCGTTGTGGCGGATCATGGGGATGAGGGGCCAGAGCTTCCTGTCCCGGATCCAGACCATGCCGCCCTCGCCCAGGGTGGTGAGGTTCTTGTGGGAATGGAAGGAGAAGATGGACATGTCGCCGAAGGTGCCGGCCTTCCTGCCGTCGATTTCGGCGCCGATGGCCTGGGCCGTGTCCTCGATGAGGATCACGCCCTTCTCCCGGCAGAGGGCGGCGATCTCGGGCATGTCCGCCACATAGCCGTAGAGATGGACCACCACCACGGCCTTTGTCCTGGGGGTCAGGGCCTTTTCAATGCTTTTCGCCGTGGCCACATGGGTGTGAAGATCCACGTCGCACCAGGAGGGGGCCCCGCCCTTCTTGATGAAGGGATAGGCCGAGGCCGTGAAGGTGTGGGAGGGAATGACGAAATTGTCGCCCGGCCGGAAGCGGCAGAGCAGGGCCGTGATTTCCAGGGCCGAGACCCCGTTCATGACGCCGAAGCAGCTGCCTTCCTCCACGCCCTGGTAACGGGCGAAGGCCTTTTCGAAACCGTCCAGATATTTCCCCTGGGTGAGGGGGTCGGCCGTGCGCATGGCCTCGGCCACCACGGCCACTTCCTCTTCGGTGTAGCGGATGGAGCGGCCGGAAAAATTGATGCGCGGATCCATGGACTCGTCTCCTGCTGAAAAGGGAGGCGCGGCCGGGACACGGCCCCGGGCGCGCCCGCCCGTTCTCACATGCGCCTGAAGCGTTCGATGACGCTTTCCGGGGTCAGAATCTTCCGGAAGTCCGGCCCGAGGGCGTTGGTGAGAGGTTTTTCGTGAATGATGCTCGCTTCGTAGAGCGCCATGTACTGCTCGTCGGAAAGCCCCTGGCAGATGCCCTTCTTCAGGGTCACGCCCTGCTTCTCCATCAGGGTCAGCATCTCCTCATGCTGGGCGGGGTAGATGTCCTCCAGCACGGAGAGGGCGTAGCAGTTGGCGATGCCGTGGTGCATGTGCAGCACCATGGAAAGCCCGGCGGAAAGGGGATGCACCACCCCCACGAAGCCCGCGGCGAGACCGCCCAGATAGGAGGCGATCATGAGGGTTTCGCGGTTGGCGGGGGCCATCATGTCCTCGGAGAGGAAGATGCGGCGGGAGAGATCGATGGCCTTTTCGGCCAGGGCGTCCACCACCACATTGCGGTAGGAGCCCGCCAGGCTCTCGAAGCAGTGCATGTAGGTGTCGATGCCCGTGAAGAAGTACTGCTCCCTGGGCACGGTGACGGAGAGGTCCGGATCCAGGAGGAGCTGGTCGAACATGGAAAAGTCGCTGTTCATGCCCAGCTTGAGATTCTTGGCCTCGTTGCAGAGCACGCCCGTGCGGGAGGATTCGGAGCCCGTGCCCGAGAGGGTGGGGCAGCCGATCTTGTAGGGGGCGGGGTTCTTCACCAGATCCCAGCCCTGGTAGTCGGCGGCCCTGCCGGGATTGGTGAGGAGGTTGCCCACGCACTTGCAGGTGTCCATGGCGGCGCCGCCGCCGAAGGCGATGAGCGCGCAGGGCTTTCTGCCGTCGAGGGCCGCCTTCACCTGATCCGCGTACCTGTCGATCCCGTCCGTGGTGGGCTCTTCGGTGGTGTCCACGAAGACCGTGCAGTCGCCGGGCTCAGCCGGCACGCGGGCGGGCAGATCCGTGTTCTGGAAGAAATGATCGAAGAACCAGACCGCCGGGCCGCCCTGCGCCCGCAGGGGGGCGAGGATGTCGCCCAGCTGATCGAGCGAGCCCTGGCCGATGACGATGTGGCCCACATTTTTGGCATTCCGATAGACGGGATGAGACTCCGCCATGGTCTTCTCCTTAGGATGTCCGGCCCGGGATGCCGGGCCTCCTCTCTTGGATGCGCGCGTCTTTTTTTCTTTCCGCTCAGGGGCTCCCGGAAAAGGGAAACCCGCGCGCAGGAGCGGGCGCGTGCCTCAGGACCTTTTCCCGAGGCGGCCGCGCCAGGACTGCAGGGTGTTGCGGCAGAGCATGGCGATGGTCATGGGCCCCACGCCGCCGGGCACGGGGGTGATGGCCGAGGCCTTTTCGCTCACGGGACCGAAGTCCACGTCCCCGCAGAGGCCCTCTTCCGTGCGGTTTATGCCCACGTCCACCACCACGGCCCCTTCCCGGACCATGTCCGCCGTGATGAGGCGGGGCCGGCCGATGGCCGCGAAGAGAAAGTCGGCCTGGCGGGTGATCTCCGCCAGATTGGGGGTGCGGGAATGGCAGACCGTCACCGTGGCGTCGCCGTACTCGCCGCGCTGCATGAGCAGGGCCGCCAGGGGCTTGCCCACGATGTCCGATCTGCCCGCCACCACGGCGTGCCTGCCGCGGGTGGAAAGACCGTAGCGGCGCAGCAGCTCGATGATGCCGCCGGGGGTGCAGGAGACGAAGCCCGGCAGTCCCAGGCTCAGGCGGCCCGCGTTGACGGGATGGAAGCCGTCCACGTCCTTGTCGGGATCGATGGCCAGCAGGCAGCTCTGCGCGTCCAGGCCGGCGGGCAGGGGAAGCTGCAGCAGGATGCCGTCCACGCGGTCATCGGCGTTGAGGGCGCCGATGAGGGCGAGGAGGTCGGCCTGGCGGGTGCCGGCCGGAAGCCGGTGCACCCGGGAGACGATGCCCGTTTCCCGGCAGGCCCGTTCCTTGTTGCGCACATAGACCTGGGAAGCGGGGTCGTCGCCCACCAGAATGACGTCGAGCCCCGGTGCCCGCAGGCCCCTTGCCGCCGCCTCCGCCGTTTCCGCCGCCGCCTCGCGGCGGATGGTCTTCGCCGTCTCTTTCCCGTCAAGTATAAGCACTCTTCTGCGTCTCCTGTCCGGCCGGGCCTTCTTTCCGGGCCCGGCCGGGGTTCCTTGTCCGTTTTCTGTCAAACCTGTGGTCGGGCGGGTCGGGAATCAGTCCCTGTCGTCCTGCTCTTCGTCGTCGCCCAGAGGCGCGGCCCCGAAGGTGGCCAGGATGGAGCCGCCGTAGTACTCGGCCACATTGTCCAGCTCCTCCTCGATGCGCAGGAGCTGGTTGTACTTGGCCATGCGCTCGGAGCGGCAGAGGGAGCCCGTCTTGATCTGGCCGGCGTTCACGCCCACGGCGAGATCGGCGATGAAGCTGTCCTCGGTTTCGCCGGAGCGGTGGGAGATGACCGTGGCGTAGCCGTTGTTCTTGGCGAGCTCGATGGCGTCCAGGGTCTCGGTGACGGTGCCGATCTGGTTGAGCTTGATGAGGATGGCGTTGGCGATGCCCCGCTCGATGCCTTCCTCCAGAATGGCCGGGTTGGTGACGAAGAGATCGTCGCCCACCAGCTGGTGGCTGTCGCCCAGGCGGTCCGTGAGCATGGCCCAGCCGTCCCAGTCGCCCTCGGCCATGCCGTCCTCAATGGAGATGAGGGGATAGCGGCTCGTGAAGTCGGCGAGCCAGTCCACCATCTCGCGGCTGTCGAGCTCCAGGCCTTCGCCGGAGATGACATAGCGGCCGTTTTTGTAGAATTCGGAGGAGGCGGCGTCGATGGCCAGCATGACCTCGGAGCCCGGGTTGTAGCCCGCGGCCTCGATGGCCCGGATGATGTAGCCGAAGGCCTCGGCGTGGTTTTTCAGGTTGGGGGCGTAGCCGCCCTCGTCGCCCACGCTGGCGGAGAGCCCGTCACGCTTGAGGAGGGAGCCCAGGGTGTGGAAGATTTCCGCGCCCATGCGCAGGCCGTCCCGGAAGGTTTTCGCGCCCACGGGCATGATCATGAATTCCTGGATGTCCAGGTTGTTGGGGGCGTGGGCGCCGCCGTTGAGGATGTTCATGAGCGGCACGGGCATGACCTTGGCGTTGAGGCCGCCCAGGTAGTTGTAGAGGGGCTGGCCCAGATACTGGGCGGCGGCTCTGGCCACGGCCATGGAGACGCCCAGAATGGCGTTGGCGCCCAGACGGCCCTTGTTCTCCGTGCCGTCCAGATCGATGAGGGCGTTGTCCAGGGTCACCTGACGGAGCGCGTCCATGCCCGTCACGGCCTCGGCGATCTCCCCGTTCACGTGCTCCACGGCCTGGCGCACGCCCTTGCCCTGGTAGCGGTCTTCCTTGTCGCGCAGCTCGAGGGCTTCGCGGCTGCCTGTGGAGGCCCCGGAGGGCACGGCGGCGCGGCCGGACACGCCGCTTTCCAGCGTCACTTCGACTTCGACGGTGGGGTTGCCGCGGGAATCAAGAATTTCGCGGCCATAGACAGTTGCAATGGAACTCATGACATTCCTCCCCGGCAGGGGTCTGAAGGCCCGGGCCGGTCTGCGGTTCAAGGGGCTTGGGACGAGAGGGACAGGGGAACCGGCCGTCAGGGCCGGCGGGACTCGTAGAGATTTTCCAGGGCGAGGAGGGTGAGACCGTCCCGGACCGCGGTCAGGGACCGGCTCACCCGGGCGATGGTCCGGGCGAAGCCCCCGGTGGCCACCACCTGGACGGGCTTGGGGAGATCTTCCGAGAGGCGGGCCGTGAGGCCGTCCACCATGGCGGCGAACCCGAAGAGGATGCCGTGGCGGATGCTCGTCTCCGTGTCCCGGCAGGGCGCGGGACGATCGTCCTCGCAGTCCAGGCTCACGGCCGGAAGCCTGGCCGCGGCGCCCGTGAGGGCGCCCAGAGCCGTGCTCGGGCCGGGGAAAATGAGGCCGCCAAGATAGGCGCCGCGCTCCACGCAGTCAAAGGTGACGGCCGTGCCGAAGTCCACCACCACGAGGCCGGGGGCGTCCGGAAAGAGGAGCCTCGCGCCCCAGGCGGCGAGGAGCCGGTCCGCGCCCACCTGTTCGGCCCGAAAATACCTGTTTTCCAGCGGAACGGGAAGATCGGCCGGCGAAAAAAGCACCGGGGCCCCCACGAAGCGGGTCACCGCCCGGCGCAGAAGAGGATCCGCCGCCGGCACCACGGAGCCCGCCAGGCAGGCCTCCACCGAACGGGGATCGCAGCCCGCGTGGGCGAGAATCTGCAGCAGGGCGAACCCCAGACTGTCCGGAGTCTGCCCGGGATCGGTCCTGAGGCTGTAGGATGTCCGTCTGCCGCCCGCGGCGACGCAGATCTTCATTGTCGTGTTGCCCGTGTCCACCAGGATGAGATTGCCGGCCATGATCCGCTCCTTCTGCTGAGGCAAAAAAAGAGTGTAGCGGTCCGGATCGGCTTTGGCAATGGGATTTTGCCGGGGGGATCCCGGCCGCCCGGGGATCCCCGCCCGGAGCCGGCCGGACGCGGGGCGGGAACCCTGCCCGAAACCCGCGGGAAAGCCCGTCCCGCCGCGCCCGGCCCGACCGGAAGCCCCAAAAAAGTCCTTGCTTCCTGTCAGGGTAGTAGACTAGACTGGACAATCCGCAAGGGAAGACGGACGGTCCCCTTCTCCTTCCTCAAGCAGGGCTCCACCCGGGGCCCCGGGGCCTCCGCCCGCGGCGGACGGGATGTCCGCCCGGGCGTCTTTCCGCGCTTCCCCCGCGTTTTTCCTCTTCCGCTCAAAATGTGAGGCACATACAGCGCATGTCCAAGATACTGGATTCCCTTCTGGGTGTTTTTTCCAACGATCTCGCCATCGATCTCGGCACGGCCAATACCTGCGTCTACCTCAAGGGCAAGGGCATGGTCCTGCGGGAACCCTCCGTGGTGGCCGTCAAGAAGGACAACCGCGGCAACAAGGTGGTGCTGGCCGTGGGGCACGACGCCAAGCGCATGCTGGGCCGCGTGCCCGGCAACATCGAGGCCATCCGGCCCATGAAGGACGGCGTCATCGCCGACTTCGAAGTCACGGAGGCCATGCTGCGCCACTTCATCGCCAAGGCGCTTCACTCCAAGCGCGTGGTGCGGCCGCGCATCATGATCTGCGTGCCCACCGGCATCACCCAGGTGGAAAAGCGCGCCGTGCGCGAATCCGCCGAATCCGCGGGCGCCCGGGAAGTCTATCTCATCGAGGAGCCCATGGCCGCGGCCATCGGCGCGGATCTGCCCATTCAGGAGCCCATCTCCAACATGGTGGTGGACATCGGCGGCGGCACCACGGACGTGGCCGTCATCTCCCTGGCCGGCATCGTCTATTCCCGCTCCGTGCGCGTGGGCGGCGACAAGATGGACGAAGCCATCATGACCCATGTGAAGCGCAAGTACAACATGCTCATCGGCGAGACCACGGCCGAGAACATCAAGATAAAGATAGCCTCCGCCTACCCCATGGATCCCGAGCAGCAGATGGACGTGAAGGGCCGGGATCTGGTCACGGGCATTCCCCAGAACGTCACCATCACCTCCGAGGAAGTGCGCAAGGCCATTTCCGAGCAGGTGGACAGCATCGTCCAGGCCGTGCGCTTCGCCCTGGAGCAGACCCCGCCGGAGCTCGCCGCGGACATCGTGGACCGCGGCATCGTCCTCACGGGCGGCGGCGCCCTGCTCAAGGGCCTGGACCAGCTCCTGCGCGAAGAGACGAGCCTGCCCATCACCGTGGTGGACGATCCCCTCTCCACCGTGGTGCTGGGCACCGGCAAGGCCCTGGACAACATCAGCATCCTCAAGGACGTCTGCATCGACTGACCCTTGCCCGCGCGGGCCCGGTGACCCGCGAGCCCCTGGAAAGGCAGGAGATCTCTGTCCGTGAGCTTTCGCCAATCCCTTGTCTTCGCGGGACTGCTGCTCGTCATCTTTCTGGCGGTCTATACCTGGAACCGCCGGACGGGCGTCCTGGACGATCTCGCCACCAACGTCGGCCTGGAGCTGACGGGCGTGGTGGTCAATCCCGTGCGCCAGCTGCAGGAGACCGTCTCCTCGGCCTGGCAGGGCTATGTGGCGCTCATCGACGTGCAGGCGGAAAACACCCGTCTCCGGGCCCGGGTGCGGGAGCTCGAGGCCCAGGCCCTGGCCCGTTCGGAGGACATGGCGGAGCTCAGGCGCCTGCGGGAGCTGCTGAAGCTCCCGGTGGACGTGTCCTGGACCCCCGTGGGCGCCCGGGTGCTGGCGGGCCGTCTCGGCCCCAACTCCCTGCTGGACTCCTTCACCCTCAACCGCGGCTACGCGAGCGGGGCGGCGCCGGGCACGCCCATCGTCACCGACAAGGGGCTTCTCGGCCGGGTGCTCCGGGCGGCGCCCCACACCTCCACGGCGCTGCTTCTCACGAACCCCATGAGCCGCATCGCCATCTTCACCCAGAAGACGCGCTCTCCCGGCATGCTCACGGGCACGGGCCCCGGCAGGCCCCTGGAGGCCCGCTACATGTCCCGGGCCACCAAGGCCGCGCCCGGCGAGATTCTCGTGACCTCGGGCCTCGACGGCAAGTTTCCCAAGGGCATTCCGGTGGCCCGCATCATTTCGGTCGAGCCCTCCAACTACACCGAGTCCATGACCATCCTGGCGGAGCCCCTGGCCGACATGGGCCACATCGAGGAAGTGCTTCTCCTCGAGCCCACGGGCATCGTGCGCCCGCCCGAGCCCGCCGCTCCCCTGCCGGACTTCGTGGGCCCCAGCCTCCCCACCCTGCTGAAGAACGGCATGCCGGTTCCGCCGGATCAGGGCGCCCAGGAGGGCGCCCCGCCCGCCCCGGCGGTCACGGGGCCCGTCACCCCGGCCCCCCGGCCGGCCGGGAACTAGGCCCCCATGGCCGCGTTCCGCAACATCTGCTGGTGGCTCGTCTTTCTGGCCGCGGGCATCGTTCTCCAGCTCTTCGTGCCGGGGCTGGACGCGCTCCTGGCCGGGGTCGTCATCGTCACCCAGGAAAAGGACTACCGGACCATGGTCTGGCTCGTCCCTGTCATTCTCCTCCTCCAGGAGGGCATGGGGAGCCAGTACTGGGGCGCGAGCTTCGTGACCCTGGCCTGCTTCTTCCTCCTCTGGCGCCTGACGCTCTCCCTCTCCCTGGTCTCCCGCGCGGCCTTCACCGTGCTCATCTCCCTGGGCATGGGCGGCGTGCGCCTGGCCCAGGAGTGGATCTTCGCCATTCTCCAGAACGAAGCGCGGCCCTTCGAAGCCATGCTGACGGACGCCGTCATTCAGGGCGTCTGGCTTCTGGCCGCCTGGCCCCTCCTCACCCGTCTGCGCCGCCCCCGTGTCCATGATGAGAAAAAAAGCAGCAGCGAGGCCTGAGAGCGGCCCGGAAAAGCGGCCCGGCCAGGAACTGGCGCAGGAAGGCCAGGAGCCCCGCATCCGCATCACCCGGGAGGCCAGCGAGACCTGGCAGCCTCCCCGCAGCGGGCTCATCCTCCTGGAAGTGCTCATCGCGCTCTTCTTTCTCGTCTTCGTCTCCCGCTTCTGGCTCCTCCAGATCCATCAGGGCGCGAGCTTCGCGCGCCAGGCCCAGGAAAACCACTGGCGGGCCGAGCGCATCTCGGCCCCCAGAGGCCGCATCTTTGATCTGCGGGGGCGGGTGCTGGCGGACAACCGCACCACCTACGGCCTCTCCCTCGTGCGCGACGACGTGCAGGACCTCACGGCCACCCTGGCCCAGGTGAGCGTCTGGACGGGGCTCACGACGGAGCAGGTGGAGGAGCGCTACCGCCAGAGCAGATCCAAGGTGAAGTCCTTCGAGCCGCTCCTGCTCGCGGCGGATCTGGACTTCGCCAGCATGGCCCGCATCGAGTCCGAGCTCTGGGCCTGGCCGGGCCTCGAAATCGTCGTTCTGACGAGGCGCAGCTATCCGGAAAAGGATCTTCTGGCGCACATCCTGGGCTATGTGGCCGAGGCGGGGGAAAAGGAGCTCGCCGGGGACGCGGATCTGGGCATGGGCGATCTGGTGGGCAAGGCCGGCATGGAGCTCACCCTGGAAAAGCGCCTGCGCGGCCGGAAAGGCATCTACGACATCGAGGTGGACGCCTCGGGGCACATGATCCACCGCTTCCTCAAGGAGGAGCCCCGCCGGGGCACGGACCTCACCCTGGCCGTGGACCGGGACATCCAGAAGGCCTGCTGGGACGCCCTGGGCACGAGCGCCGGATCCGTGGTGGTCATGGAGCCCGACACGGGCAAGCTGCGGGCCGTGGTGACGGCGCCCGCCTACGACAACAATCTCTTCGCCCGGGGCATCTCCCACCGCGACTGGGACGCCCTGAGAAGCTCCCCGCAGTTTCCCCTCCAGAACCGGGTCATCCAGAGCGTCTACCCGCCGGGATCGGTCTGGAAGCTCGTCATGGCGGCCTGCTTTCTGGAAAACGGCATCTCTCCCTCCGCCACGGTGCACTGCGCCGGCCAGACGAAGCTCGGCAACCAGATCTTCCGCTGCTGGAAGGGATCGGGCCACGGCAGCCTCAGCCTGGAGCAGGCCCTGGTCCATTCCTGCGACGTCTATTTCTATCTCATGGCCGAAAAGGTGGGCATCGACAAGATCCACGCCTTCGCCCGCAAATGCGGCTTCGGGGGGCGGACGGGCATCGATCTGCCCCACGAGCAGTCGGGCCTCGTGCCTTCCAGGGACTGGAAGCTCCGCCGCCACAAGCGGCCCTGGGCCCGCGGCGACACCTTCAACACCTCCATCGGCCAGGGCTTCACCCTCACCACGCCCATGCAGATCGCGGTCTATGTCTCGGCGCTGCTGAACGGCGGCGACATCCTCAAGCCCCAGCTGGTGGACACGGAGCCCAGGACCGTGCTCGGCCGGGTGCCCGCCTCCCGGGAGACCCTGGCCCGCATCGTGCGGGCCATGCGCCGCACGGCGAGCTCGGGCACGGCCAGCGTCATGCGCAGGGCCGACGCCGACATGGGCGGCAAGACGGGCACGGCCCAGGTGGTGCGCCTGGGCAAGGTCCGCCGCTCCAGCCGGGAACTCGCCTGGAAGGAGCGCGACCACGCCTGGATCGCCACCTGGGGGCACAAGAACGACAAGACCTATGTGGTGGTGGTCATGGTGGAGCACGGCGGCGGCGGATCCTCCGTGGCCGGCCCCGTGGCCTCCAGGGTCTATGACTTCCTCTTCAGCGACGAGAAGTATACCGTGGCGGAAAAGACGGCGCCCGCCCAGCCCCTGGTGGGGCCCGAGCTCCCGCCCGAGCAGGAGCGCGCCCGCCAGGCGAAGCGCCGGGCCCTGCCCTGACGCCCCCTTCTCCCTTCCCTTCTTCCCCCGGAGCGTGCCATGCCTCCCGGATCCATGGAATCCAGGCAGCCTCTTCTCCGCCACCTCAACTGGGCCCTGCTCGCCTGCGCCCTGGCGCTCTTCGCCGTGGGCGAGGTGAATCTGGTCTCGGCCAGCGGCACGCGCCTGGACACGGGGCTCACCTTCACGAGCTTCTACCAGCGCCAGCTCGTCTGGGGCCTGCTGGGCCTCATGGCCATGGTGGCCACCATGTGCGTGGACTACCGCAGGCTCTCGGCGCCGGTCTGGTATCTCTACGGCCTCACCCTCGTGCTCCTGGCCCTGGTGCCCGTGGCGGGCAGCACGGTCTACGGCGCCAGGCGCTGGCTCTCCTTCGGCTTCTTCAGCATCCAGCCCTCGGAGCTCGCCAAGTTCGCCATCCTCCTCGTGACGGCGAAGCTCCTCTCCCTGCGCACGGAGCCCCTGGGCTGGAAGGATCTGGGACTTGTGCTCCTGGCGGCCGGGCCGCCGGTGGCCCTCATCCTCAAGCAGCCCGATCTGGGCACGGCCCTCATGCTCCTGCTCATCGTGGCGGGCATGGCCCTTTTCCACGGCCTGAGGCCCATGGTCCTCAAAGCCTGCGCCCTGGCCGTGCCCTGCCTCTGCGCCTTCATGTGGTTCGTGGGCATGCACGACTACCAGCGCCAGCGCATTCTCACCTTCCTGAACCCGGAAGGTGACCCCTTAGGCGCGGGCTACCACATTCTCCAGTCGCGCATCGCCATCGGATCCGGCCAGTTCTGGGGCAAGGGCTTCGCCGAGGGAAGCCAGTCCCAGCTGCGCTTTCTTCCCGAGCGGCACTCGGACTTCGCGGTGGCGGTCTTCGGGGAGGAATGGGGCTTCGTGGGCTGTCTCGCCCTCGTGACCCTCTTCACCCTCTTCCTCTTCGCCATTCTCTCCACCATCATCCAGTCCAGAGACCGCTTCGGCTGCCTGCTCTGCGTGGGCGCCTTCTTCTACTTCTTCCTGGAAATTTCCATCAACATCGCCATGGTGGTGGGCCTCATGCCCGTGGTGGGAATACCGCTTCCCTTCATCAGCTACGGCGGGTCCGCCACCATCGTCAACTTCATCTTCATCGGTCTCGTCCTGAGCGTGTCCATGCGCAGGTACATCCACCGGCGCTAGCCTGCTCCCGAGGCGGAAAAAAACCTGATCCCGGAGATTTTCCGCCCTGAAGAGGACATAAGTCACAGCCCCCTCCCCGGCGGGCCCTTCCCGCCGGGAAGCGGGATTGACTGGTTTTTTCTGCCCGTGTAAATTCGTTCAGACTGGCGGAAGGCCCGGCGGACCCGCCGGGCTTCTTCAGAAGCCGCCCGGTCCCCGACGCCGGGGCTCTCGCCCCGCGATCCCAGAAAATCTCTTCCCTCACCGGCTTATCCCACTGCGAGGTACAGTCCCATGGCCAAAGTTCGTGTCGGCATCAACGGTTTCGGCCGCATTGGCAGACAGGTTTTCCGTGCTCTCCATCAGGGCTACCGCGACCGCGTTGAAGTCGTGGCCCTCAACGATCTCTACGACGCAAAAACTAACTTCGCGCTCGCTGAATACGACTCCTGCTACGGACGCGCCCATCTGGACGCCCAGGTTGACGGCCAGGAAGTGAAAGTCGGCGACTGGAACATCCACTGCTTCGCCGAACGCGATCCGAAAAACCTGAAATGGGGCGACTACGGCGTGGACATCGTGGTGGAGAGCACCGGCCTCTTCCGCGAAGGCCCCAAGGCCCGCGTGCACATCGACAACGGCGCGAAAAAGGTCATCATCTCCGCGCCGGCCAAGGACGAGGACCTCACCCTCGTCATGGGCGTCAACGACAGCCAGTACGATCCCGCGAAACACCACATCGTTTCCAACGCCTCCTGCACCACCAACTGCCTGGCCCCCCTCGCCCTGGTTCTGCACAGGAACTACGAGATCAAGCTCGGCAGCATGGTGACCGTCCACTCCTACACCAACGACCAGCGCATTCTGGACATGGCCCACAAGGACATGCGCCGCGCCCGCGCCGCCGCCTGCAACATCATTCCCACCAGCACCGGCGCCGCCAAGGCCGTGGCCAAGGTCATCCCCGAACTGAAGGGCCGCTTCTACGGCTACTCCCTCCGCGTGCCCACCCCCACGGTCTCCATCGTGGACTTCACGGCCGTGGTGGGCAAAGCCACCAGCGCCGAAGAAGTGAACGCCGCCCTCAAGGACGCCGAGAAGACCTACCTCAAGGGCATCCTGGGCACCAACGAGCTGCCCCTGGTCTCCATGGACTTCAAGGGCGACTCCCGCTCCTCCATCGTGGAGCTCGAGTACACCGCCGTCCAGGACGGCACCCTCGTCAAGGCCGTCTCCTGGTACGACAACGAGTGGGGCTACTCCAACCGCGTCTGCGACGTCTGCTGCATGATGGCCGAGCGCGGCCTCTAGGCCGAAGCTCCCGGCCCAGCGCCTGATTTCTCCTCACACAGCGAGGGGCGGTCCGCCTTTTCCGGGCGGGCCGCCCCTCTTCTTTTTTTCCGGGACGGAAGCGCTCCCCCTTCTCTCAAGGCAGGATGAGCATGGCATCGCCGTAGGAAAAGAAGCGGAAGCCCGCCGCAACGGCCTGCCGGTAGGCTTCGAGGGTCC
>CAZFTQ010000036.1:0-18799 GCA_964522365.1 uncultured Desulfovibrio sp.
GCAGTGTCCATCCGGCCGATCATGAGTTCCTGGCGTCCGGGGGCCCACGACGCCTTGCGCCGCCGTTGCTTTGCGCGCATGCTTTCACTGCGTTCATGGCCGGGACAGACAGAAGCCCGGCTTTCTTCCTGCGCAGAGAACGGCAGGGAAAAGTCGGCTGTTCCTGTGAATGTCAGACCAGGGCGCGCGCCTGAAACAACGGGTCTGCACCGTGCGCGCCGGGTCAGCGGCTGATGCACAGGAAGGATGCAAAAAAGGGAAAACAGGAGAAAAAAGAAAGACCGGTTCCGGGGATGGTGCGCAAGGCCACTCTCGCGTCTCCGCTGCCAGGGCGGAGTATGGCTGTCAGTCCGACTTAACGACAGGCCTCCCGGAATCGGTCATAAAATAATTCTAAAAAAACTTTTACGGTGATGTCAAAAAAAAGAAGGGTTCGCTGAAAATTCATGGCTGGCTTTTCGTCGTGGATCCGCAGAAAGGAAAGACTGACATCCTCCTGCCTGGCGCTGCGTGCAGGGCTTTTCCGGACGCGGACGGGGTCCTTTCTCCTCATGGACGGATTCGGGCGGCAATTTCCGCGGGGAAAGCGGGACTTTCTGCTCTTCCGGTCCGCCTCCCGCGACCCGCGGACCGGGGCCTTCCATTCCGGGCAATTTTTTGTCTGGACGCCCCCCGGCCGGCAAGGTATCTTGCCCCGGACCGGCGGTCTTCCAAAGGAGGGGCCCGGCATGACCGGCCGCGGGCCGGACCGCCCAGGGCGCCCGCGCGCCGTGAGATATCCGTCCTTCACAGGGAGTTTTTGATGCGAGTCAACTTTGTCCTTGCTGCCCTTCTGGCAGCTCTGCTTTTCTGCGCCGGCGTTCATCCGGCTCAGGCGGCCCTGTCGCAGGCTGAACTCAAACCCGCTCTGGAAGAGCTGCTGAAGGAGCATCCTGAAGTCCTCCTGAATTTTCTGCGTGAGCACAGCGAGGCCGTTCTCGACGCGGCCCAGCAGGGGTCCGAGCACCGCCGCCTGGCCGGCCTGGAGAAGCAGTGGGCCTCAGACGTCAAGGTGGAGAAGAAGGTGGCCACCAGGAACCGTCCCCGCGTGGGCAGCGAAAAGGCCAAGGTCCAGATCGTGGCCTTCTCTGACTTCACCTGCCACTACTGCTTCCAGGCCCAGAAGGTGGTGGACGCCATCCTGCGCGAGTATGCCGGCAAGGTCTCCCTTGTCTTCAAGTGCATGCCCATGGACAACGACGGCGTGGGGGCGCTTTCCGCCCAGTACTTCGTGGCCATCTCCATGCAGAGTCAGGAACTGGCCTGGAAGTTTTACCGCATGATGTTTGACCGCCGCGAGGATCTCCTCACCAAGGGCGAGGCCTTTCTCCGCTCCGCCGCCGAGGAGATCGGCGTGGACATGAAGAAGATGGATTCCGCCCGCCGTCAGAAGAGTCTCGCCGCTCTCCTCAAGGAAGATCTCAAGGACGCGGACAGCCTCAAGGTGGAAGGCACGCCCTTCTTCCTGGTGAACAATCTCGTCATCCGCGGCTCGGTCCCCCTCCCCATCTTCCGCCGGGCCGTTGACATCGAACTGGCCCGCTAGACGCTTCGCAGGCGCGCAGCCAGCGCGGGGGAGGAGAGGCATGCAGATTCTCGTCACAGGGGCGGCCGGCTTCATCGGCTTTCATCTGGCCGGAGCGCTTCTGAAAGCCGGCCACGGCGTCACGGGTCTGGACAACCTGAACGACTACTACAGCGTGCGGCTGAAGGAAGACCGTCTGGCTCTTCTCCGGGAACATCCCCGTTTCCGCTTTGTCCGCCTGGATCTTGCCGACGCCCGGGGCATGGAGAAGCTTTTTGCCGAAGGCGGCTTCACCCATGTGGTCAATCTGGCCGCCCAGGCGGGCGTGCGCTACAGCCTCCAGAACCCGGCGGCCTATGTCTCGAGCAATCTCACGGGCTTCGGCAATCTCCTGGAATGCTGCCGCCGGTATCCTCCGGAGCACCTGATTTTCGCCTCGTCCTCCTCCGTCTACGGTCTGAACACGAGACAGCCCTATTCGCCGCACCAGGGCGCGGATCACCCCGTGAGTCTCTACGCCGCCAGCAAGCGGGCCAACGAGCTCATGGCCCATGCCTACAGCCATCTCTTCGGCATCAGGGCCACGGGCCTGCGCTTTTTCACGGTCTACGGGCCCTGGGGCCGTCCGGACATGGCCCTGCATCTCTTTGCCGAGGCCATCTGCCGCGGAGAGCCCATAAAGCTCTTCAACGCGGGGCACATGCGCCGGGACTTCACCTTCGTGGACGACATCGTGGACGGCATGCTCCGCCTGCTCCCCCTGCCGCCCGAGCCGGATCCCCGCTGGGACGCGGCTCTGGCGGATCCCGGCACGAGTTCCGCCCCCTGGCGCATCGTCAACATCGGCAACGACAGCCCTGTGGAGCTCGCCGACTTCATCGCCACCCTGGAAAAGGTCATGGGGCGCAGGGCCAGGACCGTCGATCTTCCCATGCAGGCAGGAGATGTGCTCTCCACCTGGGCCGACATCGACGATCTGGAGCGGCTCGTGCAGTTCCGCCCCAGAACCGGCCTGGAAGAGGGCATGCGGAAGTTCTGGGACTGGTTCCGGGACTATTACCGCATTTCCTAGCCCGCCTGCGCCGGCCGGAAAAGGGCCGCCCCCGTTCCCGCCGGACGGACGACATCATTGAGGAGAGAACGATTGGCACCAAGACCCGATCTGCCCCTGCCGACCCCTGAGAAACCGGAAATTCTGGCCCCTGCCGGAGATGTGAGCTGCTTCCTGGCGGCGCTCGCCGCGGGGGCCGACAACATCTATCTGGGGCTCAAGCAGTTTTCCGCCCGCATGCAGTCGGAAAACTTCGGGCTCACGGAACTCTCCCGCCTCTGCGATCTGGCCCATGAAAACGGCGCCCGCGTCACCGTGGCCATGAACACCCTGGTCAGGGACCGGGAGGTGGACTCCGTGGCCAGACTCATGCGGCGTCTGGAGATCCAGGCCGGCTGCGACGGGATCATCGTGCAGGATCCCGCCCTGCTGGACCTGGCCCGCCAGAGCGGCTTCACGGGCGGTCTGACTCTCTCCACCCTGGCCAATGTGACCCATCCTCTGGCCCTGCGGGAAGCGAGAGCTCTGGGCGCCGACCGCGTGGTTCTCCCGCGCGAGCTCAGCATCGACGAGATCAGAGCGGCCGCCGAGGCCTGCCCCGAGGATCTGAGCCTGGAATGCTTCATCCACGGCGCCCTCTGCTACTGCGTCTCCGGCCGCTGCTACTGGTCCAGCTACCTGGGCGGCAAGAGCGGTCTGCGCGGCCGCTGCGTCCAGCCCTGCCGCCGCGTCTATGCCCAGGGACCGGCCGCCCTCCAGCTGGCCGCCCGCCGCGCGCCGCAGGACCGGCCGACCCGGGCCCGGCAGGACGTTTCTCCCCGTCGTTCCGACCGCCAGCCCCGCACGGGGAAGAACCAGGAAGGCCGTTATTTCTCCTGCCAGGATCTCTCCCTGGACGTGCTCACCAAGACCCTGCTGGGCATTCCCCATCTCGTTTCCTGGAAAATCGAAGGCCGCCGCAAGGGCCCGCACTATGTCTATCACGCCGTGACGGCCTACCGCATTCTCAGAGACAATCCCGGGGACACGCAGGCCAGGAAGATGGCTGACGACATTCTGGCCATGGCACTGGGCAGGCCCTCGACCCGGGCCCGCTTTCTGCCGCAGCGCGCCGGCGTTCCCGTGGATCCCTCCGGCCAGACCAGCTCCGGCCTCTTCGTGGGCAAGACCGGCATCGGTCCCGACGGACAGCCCTTTGTGAAGCCGCACATTCCGCTCCTGCCAAAAGACTACCTGCGCATCGGCGTGGAAGACGAGAAGTGGCACGCCACCCTGCCCGTGACGCGATCCACGCCCAAGGGCGGCAGCCTCGTTCTGCGCCTGCCCAGGCACAGAACGCCGCCGGCCGGCATTCCCGTCTACCTGCTGGATCGCCGGGAACCGGAGCTGGAGAAGCTGCTGGGGCACTGGAGCCGGCGCCTGGAGGAGATGGAGGAGCGGCAGACGGCCGCCGTGACGGTCTCTCTGCCCGGACTGCGTCCCGCCCCCAGGCGCACGCTCCCCTCCATGTCGGTTTTCGCCGACATGCCCCAGGGCAGGGAGACCCGGGGATCCCGGAATTTTCTTTCCTGCCTCTGGCTCACGCCCAGAACCGCCGGCCTCTCCCGGACGGCGGTGCGGCGCTTCGGCTGGTGGCTGCCTCCCGTGCTCTGGCCGGACGAGGAAGCGGAGTGGCAGAAGATGGTGGAGCATCTCTGGCGGGAAGGAGCCAGAACCTTCGTCTGCAACTCGCCCTGGCAGATGGCGCTCTTTTCCGGCGAAATGCGCGCCGACAGGGACGCCTGCCTGACGGCGGGTCCCTTCTGCAACCTGGCCAACGCCCGCACGGCGGAGGTGTTCAGAAAAATGGGCTTCCACGCGGCCATGGTTTCGCCCGAGCTCAACGCCGAGGCCATGCTGGCTCTGCCTGCCAGGAGCCCGCTGCCGCTGGGAGTGGTTCTGGCCGGCGCCTGGCCCGTGGGCATCAGCCGCTACGGGACCCTGGGCATCCGTCTCAACGAGCCCTTCACCTCTCCCAAGGGCGAAGTCTTCTGGGCCAGACAGTACGGAGAAAATGTCTGGATCTATCCCGGCTGGCAGCTGAACATCTCAGCCAGGCGCCAGGAACTGGAAAAGGCGGGCTACGCCTTCACGGTGACGCTCAGGGAAAATGTGCCTGCCAGCGTGCCGCAGACGGACAGACCCGGCCTCTTCAACTGGGAAAACGATCTTCTCTAGCGGGAGTGTCAGCATGGCGGACAGCTTTCCCGCGGGACTGCGGCAGCCGGAAGGGGCCATGCGCTTCGCCTCGGATTCCCTTTTTCTGGCGGCCTTTGCCGCAGAGGCCCTGGCGCGACTGCCCCGCAGGCTCAGAAACCCGGGCCGGGAGGAAGCCTTCGGGCTGAGATCTCCCGGGATGGCGGCCGCGGCCGACCTGGGCTGCGGCTGCGGGGCCTCGGCCATCGCGCTTCTGAAGCTCTGCCCGGACCTGAAGCTTCTGGGGGTGGACAGGGAGCCCGAGCTCGTGGCCTGCGCCCGGGAGAACGCGGAAGCCTGCGGCTGCGCGGGGCGCGCCGTCTTTGCGGAAGCGGATCTGGCCGGGTTTTCCCCGGGGAAGGCGCCCTGCTGCGACCTCGTGCTGATCAATCCTCCCTACTGGGAGGACGGTGAGGGCCGCTCATCCGGCCGCCCCCTCAATGAGAGAGCCAGACGGGGAGGCGGACAGCTGCCCGTCTTTCTGGCGGCGGCAGGCCGCCTGCTGGTGCGGCACGGCCGGCTCTGCCTCATCTACCCCGCGAGAAAGCTGGCCGGCCTGTGCGCGGCCGTGGCGGGGGCGGGCTTCGGGCTGAGGCGGCTGCGCTTTGTGCGCCCCTGGCCGGAAAGTCCCGCCACGCGGGTTCTGCTGGAAGGGAGCCTGGGAGAAGCCCACGACACGGTGGTGGAGCAGGATCTGGTCCTCCAGGACCGCCGGGGCGACGCGGCGCCCGCAAAGAGCCTGCTGGCCTTCTGTCCCTGGGTCAAAGGGCGCCCTCAGGGCGTGCCCGAAGAGTCCCTGTCCTGAAAATGTTTCACATGAAACACTGAGAACGGAGCCTGTTCCGGCTGTCAGAAAAGGATCCGGAGCGATCCCGCGCCGCCTGAGAAAAGCGGAAACGGCGAGGCCGCCATGACGGCAGGGGCCTGGAATCCGGAAGACGCATCCGGACGCCTCCTCAAAGAGAGCCGGACGGGGAGAAGGACGGCTTTCCCGCGGGAAGACAGGCCTGTGCGCGGCTGCGGCAGAGGCGGGACCCGGCGTCTGAGCTTTGCGCGGCCCGGGCCGGGAAGTCCCGCCACACGGGTTCTGCCGGAAGGAAGCCTGGGAGGAGCCGGCGACGCAGTGGCGGAGCAGGATCTGGTCCTCCAGGACCGCCGGGGCGGCGCTGCACCGGCAGATGAGCCTGCCGGCCTTCTGTTCCCGGGGCGGAGGCTCCGCTCAGGGCGCGCCCGAAGAGTCCCTGTTCTGAAAATGTTTCACATGAAACACTGTGGACAGAGCCTTCTCCGGCTGACTGAAAAAGAACCAGGAGCGTGCCGCCGCCTGGGAAGAGCGGAAACGAAGCCGGAAACAGGAAAAACAGGCCAGATTCTCCCGGCAGGCTTCCGAAAGTTGAATCGAAATTTTGCGGGATCGCAGTTTTGCCGCGGAAGCGGGCATGGAGGACATGCCCGCCGGATCGCGGCGTCAGGCCTGCGGTCTTTCCGGAAGGAAAAACAAAGCCCCTGGACAGGGGAGAGAGCCGTCTGCGCCAAAGAAGAGAGGGGGATGGCCGACCCGGCCTCTCCCCCTCTCCCGGAGGTCTTCTCCGCCCCTCTCGGCCTCCCTTCGGCCGCAGGCGGAAGACTGCCCTGGACAAATCCGCCTCAGGCCTTCGGGAGCGCCGAGGACCACCGGTTCGGCAGAGGGGCCATGCTCATGCCTTTTCCGGCCGGTCGCGGGCAGAAGCCTCCTTCGCGCCGCTCATCCCCCCGGAAGGACACGGGAGGAATCCTGTCATCCGGGACAAGGCGGAGAGCCCTCGCGCTTCATGGGCGCGGAGGCCCCCCGCTGACCGGACGGCTCTGCCGGCTGCAGAGCCGGGATTCCGGCGCACTGTGTTCATCTCCCCGGCTGAAAGGGGAGGACCGGGAACCGTTTCAGGACTTTTGCGCCCTCCCCGAAGCGGTGCCTCTTCAGTCGGTCTTTTTCGATTTCCTGAGGAGATCCTCAATGTCCGCCTTCCAGTCTTCCGGAGTGGCCATGCAGTAGCGCACACTTGCGCAGACATTTCCGAGGGAACTGAAGTTCTGAGCAATCCCTTCGTGGCTGTTGTCGTACTCGGCGGCGAATTTTTCGGAGATGCCGAACTGAGCGGCTGTTTCCACGGCATCGATGTTCGCCCCCAGGAAAAGGAAGGTCCAGCCTTTTTCCTGCTGCTCCTTCACCATGGCTTTCACCGTATCGCTGTCGTACCGGCGGCTTGAGTTTTCCAGACCGTCGGTGATGATGACGAACAGGGTGTTTTCGGGGACGTCTTCTTCCCGGCTGTATCTGTGGATGTCCTTGATCTTCTGCACGGTGGTGCCGATGGCGTCCACCAGCGCCGTGCATCCGCCCACCGAGTAGTCTTCGTCCGTGAGCGGCTCGATGTCCTGAATCTTCACCCGGTCATGGAGCAGAGCGATGACATGATTGAAAAGCACCGTGGTAACGAGCGCTTCCGCATCCAGCTTCTTCTGCTTTTCCAGCATGGAGTTGAAGCCGCCGATGGTGTCGGATTCCAGGCCGGACATGGATCCGCTGCGATCGAGGATGAAAACGAGTTCTGTAAGACCTTTCTTCATGAGAGAGCCTCCTTGCGGCTTTTGCTGAAGTTGACTCTCCTGTACACGCTCCCCGAAGGCATGTGGTCGCCGTGCAGGCGACAATTTCAAAGAGATCCAGCCGGACCGCGCCCTCGGGGTCCGCGCTTCCGCCTGACGGAAGAGAGCATTTCCCGGGAAAGACGGAACGCGATCCCCCGCCGGCCGGGCAGGGATCAGGCAGCCGGAGCTGCTTTCCGGCAGACGGGCGTCTATTCCGGCATCTGCCCGGCGCCCAGCAGGGGCTGATCGTGCTCCCACAGCACCTGGTTGATGAGAGGAATGTCGTAGCAGCGGCTTCTGATGAAATATTTGACAATCAGGTCAAAGACCTGGCTGTCTGAAAAGGCGTAGCCGGCCTTCATGAGCAGCTCCTCGGCTTCTTCCATGGAGAGCTCAAGCCCCAGGGCAAAGGCGAAGGCTGTCTTCTTCTGCGGTTTGTAGTGAATGTCGCTGAGGATTTTGGAGAATACCCGCCGGTCGAGGCAGGATTTTTTGTAGCAGTCCGCGTTGCTCATGCCTTTCTCACGGATTTTGCGGCAGAGCATCTGCGAAAAGGTCTCGTCCTGGCAGCTGAGAAAATCTTCAAGGAGATCAAAGGAAAGAACGTACCGGATGCAAGCCCGGTCCAGTGAGCTGATATCCGGCAGAACGAAAGCATCCTGCTCGTCGGGAACATCCGTCGGTCCGGAAGCATCCTGCTCTCCGGGAACACTCGTCGGTCCGGAAACATCCGGCGCTTCGGGAAAACACGCCGGTGCGGAAAAAGCAATCCGCGAGAGAGGCGCCCGCGCTTCGGTGACATCCGTCCGTCCGGAATCTTTCCTGATGCAGGACGAGGGAAGGAACTCCTGTCCCCGGGAGGCGATGAAGAGGGAAATGTTTTTCTTGAGTTCACTGTCCATGGGCAGCCTTCCTTCGTCAAGGATATCAGCCAGAGAGCCAGGGGAGCCTGCGCGGCAGGAGGTCCGGCACAGTCTTCCGCAGACCCGGAAAAGGCGCGTCTCTGCCGTCCATGCAGGCGCCATGCGTGCCAATGCCTTGCCGCATCTCCGCTCCGCTCGTCAAGCCCCGCCGTCGGCTGCAGCCAGGAAAAAAGCGGGACCGTCGCCGCTCCCGACCGTTCGTATGCCGCCGGCAGGATCTGAGCGGGAAGGACCGGGACAGCCGGGAGAAGAGAAAATCGTCTTCGACGGCGGGAAACTGCCGGTCCCTTTGTTTCACAGGAAACAAGGGGGCAGCCGCAGTTCCTCCGATCTGTCCGGCGGAAAAGGCAAAGGATGCGGGCGGAAGCGGCGGGGACGGGAAAAGAGCGCGCGGGCTCCGTGGCAGAGGCGGGGGTGAAAGATCGGAAAGACCGCCTGAGCGCCCGCCGCCCCGTTCAGAGCCGGAGGAGCCCCGCGGGGGTCCGGCCTCTTCTTCGGTGACGGAAGAGGCTGTTCCTCCACATGGCCCATGATGCGGCAGAAAGGATCTTTTGTTGTCGCCTGCCGGGCGACAATTTTTTCGTCCTTGTCCAGGCCTGGTCCCGCATCCGGGCAGACTGCAGGAAGCTGAGAGAAGCTGCGGACCGCGGCGGGAGGAAGATCCGCGGCCCGCAGCGAGGGCCTGGAGGGACGCGCTCTCATCCGGGGCCGGTTCCGTCCGGCGCTGAAAAAGCCTCCCTGCCGCCCTGAACAGGTCAGGCGCCGATGTTTCATGTGAAACATCAGGCGGCGATCCGGGAACGCGGTGGGGCTGCACGGGGAGAGGACGGCGGAAAGACCGTGAGCCGGGGGCGAGGGGAGAAGGCCGTGTTTCACAGGAAAGAGCGGGCGGAGCGAGGGGTGGAGAGCTCGCAGGCTGCGGCCATCGGGAAAGGGACCGCGCCCGGGGACCGGGCAAACTTGGCAGGCGGCGGGAGCTGTGGAATACTCTCCAGGCGGAATCACTGAGGATCCTCGTCCCCGGAGGGGCAAGCCATGTACATCGCCGACCTGCACATCCACTCCCGCTTTTCCCTGGCCACCAGCCGGAAGATCACCCTCCCCCACCTGGCCGGCTGGGCCATGTGCAAGGGCATCCATGTGCTCGGCACCGGGGACTTCACGCACCCGGGCTGGCAGGCGGAACTCGCGGAGCATCTCGAGCCTGACGAAGACTCCGGGCTCTACCGCCTCAAGGGGCAGCCGGAGAGGCCCGTGACCGAAAGGGAGATCGCGGACGCCCGGCCGCCGCTCTTCTGCCTGCAGACGGAGATCAGCTCCATCTACCGCCGCGGCGGCAAATCCCGGCGCGTCCACAACCTGGTCTTTTTTCCGGAACTGGACCAGGTGCGGCGCTTTTCGGAGAAGCTCGCCCGCATCGGCAACATCGCCTCGGACGGCCGCCCCATCCTGGGCCTGGACAGCCGTGACCTCCTGGAGCTCGTGCTGGAGACCTCGGAGAGAGGCGTGCTCATCCCCGCCCACATCTGGACGCCCTGGTTTTCCCTCTTCGGCTCCAGGTCGGGTTTTGACGCCATCGAGGAGTGCTTCGGGGATCTGACTCCGCACATCTTCGCCCTGGAGACGGGTCTCTCCTCGGATCCGGCCATGAACCGTCTGGTGAGCGCCCTGGACGGCTATGCCCTCGTCTCCAATTCGGACGCCCATTCCGGGGCCAATCTGGGACGGGAAGCCAATCTCTTCGAAGGGAGTCCCGGCTACGACGGTCTTTTCGGGGCCCTGCGCGACGCGGCGGCCAGAAAGCCCCTGGATGGAAAGGGCTTTGCCGGAACCCTGGAAATCTATCCCGAAGAGGGCAAGTACCATCTGGACGGACACAGAGCCTGTCAGGTGGTCATGACCCCGGAAGAAGCCCAGGCCGTGAACAATGTCTGTCCCGTCTGCGGCAAACCCCTCACCATCGGCGTGCTGCACCGCGTCTGGGAGCTGGCGGACAGAAAGACGCGGGAGCCCCTGCTCAACGAACGGGCCGTCCACCCCGTCCTGCCGCTGCCGGCCGTGCTCGCCCAGATCCACGGTCTCCCCGTCAGGGGCAGGAAGACGGAAGCCCTCTACCGGGAGTGTCTGGAGCGTCTGGGGAGCGAATTCGCCATTCTCTCCCGCCTGCCCGTGGAAGACATCGCGGCCTGGGATCCGCTGCTCGCCGAGGCCGTGCGGCGCGTCCGCGCGGGCGAAATCCGGCTCCAGGGCGGCTATGACGGCGAGTTCGGCACCATTTCCATCTTCACCGGGGAAGAGCTGCGGGAGTTCCGGCATTCCGGTCATTTCAGGACAGGAGGAAATCCGCCGCGTCCGGCGTCAGAGGAAGACGGGAAAACCCCCGGGGCCGCCGGAGATCGGACGCACGCTCCTTCAGAAGCCTTTGTGCCGCGGCGCCGGGCGTCCGGTCAGGACGGGGCGGAAAAGGAGAAGCCGGATGAGGAGGCGGGTTTCCTGCTCACCGAAGAGCAGGAAAAAGCCTGCGCCCACAGAGGCGGACCGCTCCTGGTGCTGGCGGGGCCCGGTTCCGGCAAGACGAGACTCCTCACGGAGCGCGCGGCGCGGCTTCTGGAGGAAGGAACGGATCCCGCCGATCTCATCGCCCTCACCTTCAGCCGCAGGGCCGCCGAAGAGCTTTCCGATCGCCTGAAAAAGCGTCTCCGGACAGGCCTTCTGCCCTTCTGCGGGACCTTCCACGCCCTCGCCTGGCAGAAACTCGTCTCGGCCCGTCCCGAGGCCGCGCTTCTCTCCGAGATGCAGGCGGGGATCCTTCTGGAGCAGGCCGTCTCGCTGGAGATGCCGCTGCTGGAGAAAAAGGATCGGCGCCGGGTGGCGGAGCGTCTCGCCCGCATGCGGGAAGACTGCGTCCCGCCCGCGGAGGGGAGTCCCGAGGCGGCCGCGCTCGCCCGCTACCGGGCCCTCAAGCGTCAGGGCGGCCTGCGGGTGGACTTCACGGATCTGCTGGAGTGGCTCGTCAGACGCTGCGGAAAGGACGGCCCCGTGCGCCCGAAGCATCTTCTGGTGGACGAGGTGCAGGACCTCTCCCGGCTTCAGATCCGCCTGCTGGAGGCCATGCTGCCGGCCGGCGGCGAGGGCTTCTTCGGCATCGGCGATCCCGATCAGGCCATTTACGCCTTCCGTGGCGCCGTGCGCGACATCGAGACCCGGCTGAAGGAACTCTGGCCCCGTCTGGAGGAGCGGTCCCTCACGGCCAGCTTCCGCTCGGGCCAGAAAATCCTGGACGCGGCCTCCCTGGCCATCCGGCACGGAAAAGGCGGCCTGCGGGCCGCCAGAAAGCTCGAGACCCGGCTCACGGCCTTTGCCGCCGAAAGCCAGGGCGAGGAAGAGCGCTGGGTGGCCGAAAGGACGGCCGAACTTCTGGGAGCGAGCTCCCACACCCTCCTCGATCAGCGGAAGGCGGAAGATCGCTCTCCCCTGGCGGGCAGCTGCGCGCCCTCGGAAGTGGCCGTGCTCGTGCGCCTGAAAGCCCAGATCCCCTCCCTGCTCAGGGCCCTCGCGAGCCGCGGGGTGCCGGCGCAGGCGCCGTCGCTCGCCCTCTTCTGGCAGGACGCCGAGCTCGCCGAGGTGCTCTCCTGTCTGGAGCGCAGGTTCCTGGCGGATCGCCTGCCCGGGGGCCTGGGCTCCCTGCTCACGGAGAACATGAGCACGGCGCCGCCGGAGTCCTTCATTCCCCTCTTCAGGAAGGAAGGCATCTTCCGGGAGGGGCTGACGGAGTCCGGACCCTGGAAGGAGCTCTGCCGGGCCTTTGCCCGGTGCGGCTGCTGGGAGAACTTCTTCGAGGAGATGCGCTGGCTGAAGGAGACGGATCTCCTCAGGGCCAGGGCCGAGTCCGTGCGGCTTCTCACCATGCACGCGGCCAAGGGTCTGGAGTTCCGGGCGGTCTTCCTGCCGGGCTTCTGCGAGGGGATTCTGCCTCTGGACAGAGGGCTTCTGGCCGGCAGGGAAAGCGATCTCGTCCCCGAGGCGCTGGAGGAAGAGCGCAGACTCTTCTATGTGGCCCTCACCAGGGCCTCGGAAGCGGTCTTTCTCTCCCGCTCCCGGACGAGAACCCTCTACGGGAGGGAACTGGAGCTTCCGGCCTCGCGCTTCTTCGCGGACATCTCCGATCTCTTCGCCCGCAGGCGCCTGGTGCGGCGCGCGGATCTCAGACGCGTGCCCGGAAGCCTCGTCTGAGCCCGGCCGGACAGCGGCGCGCGGTGGACGGAAAAGGAGAGGTCAGTGGACTGAAAAGAGGAGAAGGGGGCTTGCGGAAGGCTTAAGACTCCCGGCGGCGGGCCGATAAGAAGAGCAGGATACTCTTCCATGTCCGGAGTCTGTCATGCCAAAGCGCCTTCTCAATCTGCTGCTCCTTCTTCTGGCGGCCTGCCTTCTGGCCGGCTGCGGCCTCTTCGGCGGAGGGTCCTCGGATCCCGGCAACGCGAGCGCCGCGGCCAAGAAAGCCGTGCGCACGGCCTATTCGCAGATGGGCAAGCCCTACCGTCCGGGCGGCGCCTCCCCCAGACAGGGCTTTGACTGCTCGGGCCTCATCTACTGGGCCTACCGTCAGAACGGCGTCAATGTGCCCAGACGCTCCACGGACCAGCTCCGGGCCGGCTACAGCGTGGACAGACGCAACCCCCTGCCCGGCGACATCGTGGTCTTCCGCATGCACGGATCGAGTCTCCACACCGGCATGTACGCCGGCGGCAATTCCTTCATCCACAGTCCCAAGCCGGGCTCCCGGGTGCGCATGGAAAAGCTCAGCCAGCCCTACTGGCAGAAGAAGCTCATCGCCGTCCGGCGGGTGGCGGGCTGACGCTCCCGACGGGAAGGAAACGAACGCGCAGAACAGAGCCGGTCCGCGGGAAAACCGTCCGCGGACCGGCTTTTCCGATCTGTCCGGCCTTGATGTCGTCGGGGGATCTGTCAGTCGATGCCGATGACCATCTGGCCGCAGGAGTAGACGGCGGCCCGGATCTCCGAGTCGGGGATGTCCCCGTCCTCCAGGAAGACCTCGGCGAAATTTTCCCGGAAGACGACTTCCTTCACGCCCTCCAGGGCTTCCAGAGCCTGCCTGACGGCGGCCTGGACTTCCGTCTGGCCTATGTCGGTGCAGTAGACCACCTTGTAGTCCAGACGCTCGATTTTGAAGATGACGGGCCTCGTGCCGTCGGAGCAGCAGGTGATCATGACGCGCTCGTCGGCCATCCAGCCGCGCATGATGGCGCCGCCCTGAAGGCCCGCGTAGACATAGCGGGAAACGGCGTCCCAGGCCTCGGAGCAGTGGGGCATTTTCGGGCCGCCCGCCCGGGTGACGGGCGCCTCCCCCGTGCGGCGCAGGGTGTCCAGGCCCATGTGCCAGAAATCATCCTCGCTGCCGTAGCGGGCGAAGAGAAATTCGTCGCCGGCCGAGTAGCAGGGACAGGGGCCGGCCTGGGGGTCGGCGCAGTAGCGCGCCTGAAGTTCGGGATAGAGCTTGGTTTCAAGAACGGTGACTTTCACTTTGTGCTGCATGGGAATCTCCTGCGGGCTCCCGGGCGCCGGCCTTTTGGGGAGCGGAATTTTCTGCTAAACAGGAACGGACGGCCCCCGAGGGGGCTTGGCACTGCAGGGAGGAAAGCATGGCGGACAGGGAAAAGACGGCCGCGGGAGCGGCTCAGAGCGCGGGCGCGGACGCCGGACAGGAAGGCCGGGCGTCGGAGAGGAAAGGCTCCGTGTCCGCCCTGCGCGGCAGCTGGTTTGACGAGCGGAACAGGGAAATCGTCGTCTACTACCTCATCGCCGTCTGCTTTCTGGAACTCATCGTGGGCGCCGTGGCCTTCTTCTACGGGGTCACCAACGCGGAGCCCCTGGTGGCGGGCGGCCCGAAAATGGCGCGCTTCCCCTGGGTGGGCTGGCTCGTGGCCGCCCTGCTCTCGCCGGTGGGGCTTCTTCTGCTCCTGCACCTCTCGGGGCAGTTCTTTTCCCGGGCCCTGAACGGAACGGAAGCCGGAATTCCCGGGGAGCCCGGCCAGGCGGAGGAGGTGCCGAAGCGCGTCCGGCGCCTCTACGCCATCGTGCGCCACGCGCCGGCGGTGGTCATTCTTCTGGGGCTCATCGGCCTGGGCTGCGCCATTCTCTTCGTGGACAGCGCCATGGAGATGGCCATGGCTGTGGGGGCGGCCCTCAGGCCGCATCTTCCCGTCATCATCATCGGCACGGTGAGCTTTCTGCTCCTGGGCTATCTGGGCAGGCTCTGGTTTCTCGCGCGGCACCGCCGCATGGAGCAGGAATACGCCTACCGCATGCGGGTGCTGGAGACCACGGGCATCGTCCTCATGAACAAGGACTGCGTGCCCATGCGCTGGGACAAGGGAAAGCTCCAGCTCCTGGCCCGGACCTCGGAGGAGGGCCTCAAGGCACTGCCGGCCGGAACGGAAGAGGCGGAGACGGCGGACGTGGAAGACGCGACGATCGTCGAGAACAGATAGACGGGCGCTTTCGTCAGGCCACCGGGTGCTCCCGGCGGCGGAAGGCTTCCTGGAGGATGGCGCCGTCTCTGGCCGGATCCGCCCGGACATTGAGCTCGGCGTTGCCGCCGGAGCAGACGAAGGCGCCCTCCGGGCCCAGTTCCACGTAGCCCGCGGAAATGATCTTGCCGTAGGGCAGCTGCTCGAACATGTCGGCGTGGTCCACGCGGCGCGGAAAGATGAAGGGCACGGCCTGGCCGGAAAAATCTTCAACGATGAGGTACTTCACGGCTGCCTCCTGAGGCAGGAATGGGAGGGCGCTGTTCAGCGGCCGGGACCGCTCCCGCCGCGGCGGGAGCGCAGATAGCGCTGGACCGCGGCGTTGTGCTCGGCCAGGGTGCGGCTGAAGGCGTGGGCGCCGCCATCGGTGACGGCGACGAAATAGTAGTAGGGATGTTCTTCAGGCGCGAGGGCCGCTTTGAGGGCCGAAATCCCGAAGGAGCAGATGGGACCCGGCGGCAGGCCCACCTTGCGGTAGGTATTGTAGGCATTGGTCTCGTCCGCCAGCATGGCGCGGGTGAGATTGCCCCCGAAGCTTTCGCCCAGGCCGTAGATGACCGTGGGATCGGCCTGGAGGAGCATGCCGATCTTCAGACGGTTGAGATAGACGCCGGCCACTCTGGGCCGCTCTTCGTCCAGGGCCGTCTCCTTCTCCACGATGGAGGCGAGGATGACCGCCCGGCGCAGCGCGTCCCTGTCGGGCTTTCTGCCCTCGGGCCACAGACTCCGGGTCTTCTGCCAGAAATTGTCCGCGAGACGGCCGGCCACCTTCCAGGCCTGACGGGGATCCTTTTCCGTGTCGGGCCCGGGCGTTTTGAGAAGATAGGTGTCCGGCATGAGGAAGCCCTCCGCCGTGGCGAAGGGAATGCCGTAGTGGCGCAGGAAGTCCGGGTCCTGCATGACCCGGACGAGCTCCCCGTAGGGCGCGAAGCCCGCCTCGGCGAGGAGCCGCGCCGTCTGCCACCAGGTGAGGCCCTCGGGGATGGTGACGCGCGTGAGGACGGGCTTGCCGTTCAGGAGCTTGTCCAGCACCTCTTCCGGGGTCCAGCCCGTGGAGAGCTGAAAGCGGCCGGCCTGGAGGCCCTTGTCGCTCTTTTTATAGCGGACGAAGAGCCCGAAGCGCCGGGCGTCGGTCACGGCGCCCTTCTCTTCCAGCGTCCTGGAGATGCGCGACAGGGTCGCGCCCGGAGGAATGTCGATGAAGACGTCCCTGCCCGGGCGCTCGGGCGGCGTGTTCAGAAAGGTCCAGACCTCCCAGCCGGCCCAGCCGCTGCCCGCGAGCAGGCAGAGAAAGGTCACGAGAAGGAAGATTTTGATGCGTTTCCACATGCCGGAGCCTGGCGGAGGGCCTGATCAGGGGGAGTCCGGGGGATCCAGGGGGATGGCCGAGCCCGGGGCGCTGAGATAGCTTTCCAGAATGCGCACGGCGGCCTGCTGGTCCAGAACGTCCTTCCGCCTGCGGGCGGAGAGACCGGCCTCGGCCAGATCGGCCGCCGCCGCTTCGGAGGTCAGCAGCTCGTTCATGAAGACGCAGGGGCAGGCGAGGCGCCGGGCGAGACGCCGGGCCGCGTTGCGCACCTGGCGGGTGGTGAGGCTCTCCGAGCCGTCCGCCAGAAGCGGCAGCCCGATGACCGCGAGCCCGGGGGCTTCGGCCATGACGCGATCCGCGAGCGCCGTCAGAAAGGTCCTGCGGTCGGGATAGGAGGAGAGCCGCAGGGTGGCCAGGGGATAGGCCAGAAGGCCCTCCGGATCCGTGGCCGCGAGGCCCGTGCGCTCAAGGCCGTAGTCGATGCCCACAAGCTTCATGGCGGGGAAACCGTCCGCGCCGGGGAGCCCCGCTAGTCGATGCGCATGAGCCTGCGCACGTCCTCCAGGGTGGTCCTGGCGTAGGCCCGGGCCTTTTCGTTGCCGGCGGCGAGGATTTCCCAGGCCTTTCCGTCGTCCACCGAGGCGCGGCGCTCCTGCAGGGGGTCGAGCACATCGTGCAGATGGCGCAGGAAGATCTTCTTGCAGGCCACGCAGCCCAGGGAGGCGCTGCGGCAGCCCTCGCGGATCTCCGCCTGTTCCTCCGGGGTGGCCAGAAGGACGTGGTAGGGGAAGAGGTTGCACTCGTCGGGATTGCCGGGATCGCTCTTCTTCACCCGGGGCGGATAGGTGAACATGCGCTTCACCTTGTCCTCGATGCTCGGGAAGTCGTCGTCCAGGAAGATGCCGTTGTCGTAGCTCTTGGACATCTTGCGGCCGTCGAGGCCCGGGCACTTGGCGGCCGGGGTGAGCATGGCCTGGGGCTCTGGGAAGTAGTCGCCGTAGAGGAAGTTGAAGCGGCGGGCGATTTCCCTGGTGAGTTCCATGTGGGGCAGCTGATCCTCGCCCACCGGCACGCCCTGGGGCCGGTACGCGAGAATGTCGGCCGCCATGAGAATGGGGTAGCAGAGGAAGCCCGTGCAGCTCAGGTCCTTGGTGGTGATCTGCTGCTGCTGTTCCTTGTAGGTGGGGTTGCGCTCCACCCAGGAGACGGGGGTGAACATGGACAGGAGCAGGGAGAGCTCGGCGTGTTCCTTGAGATCGGACTGGCGGAAGATGACGCACCTGTCGGGATCGAGGCCGGCGCCGATCCAGTCCTTCACCATCTCCGCCGTGTTCTTCTTGAGCAGTTCCGTGCGGTTGAAGTCCGTGGTGAGCGCGTGCCAGTCGGCCACGAAGAAGAAGGCCCGCAGGCGGTCCTGCAGTTCGACCCAGTTTTTGAGAACGCCGAAGTAGTGACCGAGATGCAGAGGTCCGGTGGGGCGCATGCCCGAGGCCGTGCGGAGAGAGGAATCCATGAAAAAATCCTTCTGTTAGGAGATGCCGAGGACGGTCAGGATGAGCTGGCAGCCGCCCCGGAGCAGGGGGGAGATGACCCTGCCCAGAACATTGGAGGCGAGGAGCAGGATGAGGATGAGAAAGCCCCAGCGCTCGATGGAGAGATAGCGCCAGGCCAGCTCCGCCGGGAGAAAATAGGAAATAACCTTGCTGCCGTCCAGAGGAGGAACCGGGAGGAGATTGAACAGGGCCAGGCCCAGGTTGATGACGATGCCCAGCTGGAGGCACTTCAGAATGAAGAGCTGGGCCGGGGAGAGCTGGCTCAGGTAGGGCGGAAAGACCGTGAGAGCGAGCTTGAAGAGCAGGCCGAAGGCCAGGGCCAGGAGGATGTTGGTCACGGGGCCGGCCAGGGCCACCAGCATGAGCCCCCGGCGGGGGCGGCGGAAGTTGCGGGGATTGATCGGAACGGGCCTGGCCCAGCCGATGACGAAGCTCCCGCCGAGGCTCGTGAGCACGAAGACGAGGAGCCCCAGGGGATCGATGTGCGGCAGGGGATTGAGGGTCAGGCGGCCCAGGCTCTCGGCCGTGCGGTCGCCCTGGGCCCGGGCCATCCAGCCGTGGGCCACCTCGTGGAGGATGATCCCCAGGAAGGCGGGGATGAAGGCCAGGGAAAAATTGCGGATGGCCGCGTCGGCGTCTGAAAGGAAATCGAACATCTGAACTCGCTCGGGAGGCGCGGAAAGCCCTCCCCTCCGGACGGCGGGCGCGCCGCGCCCGTCCCTGTCTAGCCTCTGGAGAGAACCGGGCGGACGGTGATGCGGTCGCCCGGCTCGATGGCCAGGTCGGGGGTGAGGAGGCGGCCGTCGCGGATGACCAGGGCCGTCTCTTCCAGGAGTCCCAGCCTGTCCAGAAGCTGGCGGACGGTCTTGGGTCTGGGCACGGTCTGAGGCTGCCCGGAGGGCTGGATTTCAAGAACGATGGTGGGGGGCTCGCGGCGGCGGGGGGTGTCGGCTGTGTCCTGCATGGGGCTTTCCTGTGTCCTTGCGGA
>CAZFTQ010000036.1:18899-22284 GCA_964522365.1 uncultured Desulfovibrio sp.
GTCCTTGCGGAAAGGCCTAAAATATCAGGCCGGAAAAGTCAAAAGAGAGGCCCCGGAAGAGGCCTTTGGGGGAGCGTCCTTCGGGCCGGTCCCCGGGAAAAAAAGGCGGCGGGCCTTCTGGAAGGAAGGGCCCGCCGCGCAGGGGAAGGGGTTCGCGCCCCTTCCGGGAGCGATCAGTAGCGGTAGTAGTCGGGCTTGTAGGGGCCTTCCACCTTGACGCCGATGTAGTCGGCCTGGGCCTGGGTGAGCCTGGTGAGGCGGGCGCCGATGCGGCCCAGATGCAGGCGGGCCACTTCCTCGTCCAGTTCCTTGGGGAGGGTGTAGACCTGTCTGCGGAGGGTCCGGTCGGAGGCCAGGCGGATCTGGGCCAGGGTCTGGTTGGTGAAGCTGTTGGACATGACGAAGCTCGCGTGGCCCGTGGCGCAGCCCAGGTTCACGAGACGGCCTTCGGCGAGGACGATGATGGAGCGGCCGGAGAGGAGCTTCCACTTGTCCACCTGGGGCTTGATGTTCGTTCTGACGCAGCCCTCGGTGGAGGTGAGGTAGAGCATGTCGATTTCATTGTCGAAATGCCCGATGTTGCAGACGATGGCCTCGTCTTTCATGCGCTCCATGTGGGCGCCCGTGATGACGTTGATGTTGCCCGTGCAGGTCACGTAGATGTCGGCCAGCGGCAGGGCGTCTTCCACGGTGCAGACCTCGTAGCCTTCCATGGCGGCCTGGAGGGCGCAGATGGGATCCACTTCGGAGATGAGGACCCTCGCCCCGAAGCCCCGCATGGACTGGGCGCAGCCCTTGCCCACGTCGCCGTAGCCGCAGACCATGACCACCTTGCCGGCGATCATGATGTCGGTGGCCCGCTTGATGCCGTCGGCCAGGGACTCGCGGCAGCCGTAGAGATTGTCGAATTTGGACTTGGTCACGGAGTCGTTCACGTTGATGGCCGGGAAGAGGAGCTTGCCCTGGGCGGCCAGCTGGTAGAGCCGGTGCACGCCGGTGGTGGTCTCTTCGCTCACGCCCTTCACGCGGGCGGCCACCTTGTGCCAGTGATCGGGGTCCTTTTCACGGCAGGCCCTGAGGCGCTGCAGGATCACGGCTTCTTCGGCGTTTTCGGGGGTCTTTTCGAGCAGGGCGGGATTTTCCTCGCCGTCGTGGCCCATGTGGATGAGCAGGGTGGCGTCGCCGCCGTCGTCCACGATGAGGTCGGGGCCCGAGCCGTCCGGCCAGGTGAGAGCCATTTCCGTGCACCACCAGTACTCTTCGGCGGTCTCGCCCTTCCAGGCGAAGACGCTCGCGAGACCGTCGGCGGCCACGGCCGCGGCCGCGTGGTCCTGGGTGGAGAAGATGTTGCAGGAGGCCCAGCGGATGTCGGCGCCCAGGGTATGGAGCGTGCGGATGAGCATGGCCGTCTGAATGGTCATGTGCAGGGAGCCCATGACGCGCAGGCCCTTCAGGGGCTTTTCCGGGCCGTATTTTTTCATGCACTCCATAAGGCCGGGCATCTCGCGCTCGGAAAGCTGCATTTCCTTGCGGCCGAAATCGGCGAGGCCGATGTCTCTGACCTTGTACGCCAGACTGAGATCAAGGGGCTTGACCATGAATGTTCCTCTGAGATTTTGAAATGTCCGCGGATCAGCGGACGGGGGGCGGGGTGACATAGGAGGAGATGAGCAGGAGCGTCAGCCCCCGGCTGACCCTCTGCCTGCGCATGATGGTGCGGCTGAAGCCTATCTGCCGGAGGAGCATGGCAAGCCTCGTGCCGTCAAAGCCGAGCCAGCGGTCCCCGTAGCGGGAGCGCATGGTCTCGTCGTCGTGCTTCTGGAAATCGGAGAGAAAGAGCTGGCCCCGGTCCGTGAGAATGCGGCGGATTTCCCGCAGGGCGCCCTCGGGATCGTGCAGGTGGTGGAGGACCAGGTTGAGGGAGGCGAAGTCGGCTTCGGCGTCCCTGAGGGGCAGATGCTCCAGATCGCCCAGGCGCAGGGAGATTTTCCCGGCGGCCTCGGGCATGTCCGCGAAGGTACGGCGGCAGGCCTGGAGCATGCCCGGGGAAATGTCCACGCCGATGAGGCCTTCGGCCCTGGGGAGCATGCGGCGCAGCACGCTGCCCGTGCCGCAGCCCAGGTCCACGGCCAGGCGGCAGCCCGGGGGCATGGCCTGGCAGACGGCCTCCGCCAGATCGAAATCCCCGAGGATCTCCCGCTTGAGATCGTCCCAGTCCTCGGCGATGTCGTTGAAAAACTGCCGGGAGCGGTTCTTGCGGTCCTCGAGGAGCCATTCCGTGCGCTCGGCGTCCTGGGCGGCTTCGGGAATGTCCTCCAGGAAGGGGGCGATGGCCGTGAGAAAGGTCCCGTGCTCCCCCTCCCGGGCGGCCTGGTAGAAGACCCAGAGACCGTCGCGGCGGGACTGGAGAAGACCGGCGTCCGTGAGGATGCGCAGGTGGCGGGAGATGCGTGACTGTCCCATGTCGAGGACGGCCACCAGTTCGTTGACCGAGAGCTCGTGGGAGAGCAGGACGCGCAGCAGGCGCAGCCTGGTCTCGTCGGAGAGCGCTTTGAAGAGCGTGACTGTCATGGGCGGAAGAAAAGTTCCCCGGGCCCGCGGGGACAGGAGGAGGAAATCCCCGGAAACCCGGCTCTCTGGGTGAAAAAAGGACCGTCGTCGGGGCGCGTGCGCACGGATTTCTATATCAAGATATTGGTATATGTCAATACAGTGAAGCTTGAGGGTCCGGCCGGCACCCTTCTGCGGGTGCTTCTCTCCGTCCGGTCACCCCCGATCTTCTCCCTCTGTCCTGCCACGGGCAGGGCTGCCGCGGGAACGAGGGAGAACTGCCGGCCAGCCCGGGAAAGAGCTGACAGACAGCATGGAGCGGGATGCCGGAGACGCCGGGGCTGCCGCAGGTTTCGCCTGACGGCAGGCTGCTCTTCGAAAAGGCAGTTCCGCTTGCCCGGAAGGCTCAGACAGGCGATACTGGTTCCCGGTCTTTTCAGCAGCACATCGCCGGGAACTCGCCAGAGGAGGCGCTGGTATGGAAATCTGTCTTGATCCGGGGCTGGAGTCCTTTGCCGAGTTCCGTGAGTGGAACTGTTATTACGTCGACAAGACAGGTTTCCTCGAAGAATTTCTGACGCCGGAACCTCCAGAGGTGTCGCTCTTCACCCGTCCCCGCCGCTTCGGCAAGACGCTCATGCTGAGCATGATGGCCGAGTTCTTTGACATCACGAAGGACAGCTCCGGGCTTTTCGAGGGTCTGGCCATCTCCCGCAACAGGGAACTGTGCCGGAAATGGATGAATCAGTACCCGGTGATTTCTCTGTCTTTGAAGGACATGGAAGCAGCGTCGTTTGAACTTGCCTGCAAAAGGATAGGAAAGCGGATTTCCGAA
>CAZFTQ010000037.1:0-11929 GCA_964522365.1 uncultured Desulfovibrio sp.
TCCCTATCCCTTCAGTCATCAGATTCAGTCTATTAACTGTTGGCTCCGGTGCCAAACTTTTGACCAACGAGCCAGAGTTTGTCTTTTTTGCCCATGCAGTCGAAGATCTGAAGGACACGGAGAGGAGATTTACTCTCTCTTCCAAAGACATGTCTCTGCTCAACCCCAATACTAACACTTGTCCAGTATTTCTTTGCAGAAAAGACGCAGAACTGACCAGGGCCGTCTACCGCCGGGTGCCTGTTCTGATTCGGGAGGCGATAGACGGCTGTCCGGAGGAAAATCCCTGGGGACTCAGTTTCAACAGACTGTTTGACATGACCAACGACTCCCATCTCTTCCGCACATGCGAACAGCTGGAACAGGAGGGCTGGTTGCTCATGGGGAATGTTTTCGAGAAGGATGGAGACAAGTATCTGCCGCTCTACGAAGCCAAGATGATCCACAATTTCAATCACCGCTGGGCCACCTATGACCCAGCCGGCAAGGGGACGCGGTATTTGGAGATGAGCGAGATGCAGGATCCCTCCTGCTGTGTCCAGCCCAGATACTGGGTGTCTGAAAAAGACGTGCAGACCCAGCTGGTAGCATTGGACTGGCAACACAACTGGCTGATGGGTTGGAGAGGCATTACAAAAACGACCAATGAGAGGACTCTTGTTGGCGGAGCTTTTCCAGCGTGCGCTGTGGGAAACAGCCTTCCTCTATGGATTTCAAATTCTTCACAATCGTTATACTTTCCAACTTTACTATCCAGCATTGCCTGTGATTTTTTTGCACGGTTCAAACTTGGCGGCACTAATCTCAATTTCTTCATAGCGCAACAGATTGCGGTTCTGCCTCCGTCCATACTGGCGTCCAATGCACCCTGGCAACCTGAGGTCTCCATAGCCGACTGGCTGCGGCCGCGAATTCTTGAGCTCACCTATACTGCCGAAGACATGCGCCCCTTTGCCGAAGACATGGGCTATGACGGGGAACCTTTCGTCTGGGACACGGAGCGCCGCTTTCAGTTGCGCGCAGAACTGGACGCGGCCTTCTTCCATCTCTATCTGCCCGCCCATCCTGACGGGACATGGAAAAAGGCCGCCGGGGAGACAGAAAAAGAGTATCGGAGTCTTGTCGCGGACTTCCCCACCCCGCGTGAGGCCGTGGCCTATATCATGGAGACCTTCCCCATCACAAAAGATAACGATGTAAAAGCGTATGGCTCCTACCGCACCAAGGAGGCCATTCTGCGCTGTTATGACGCCATGCTGGAAGGCATGCGACAAAACGTCCGCTGAGCCCCTGTCTTGGGGACAGGGGGCAACAGCGCACCTGCAACTTCGGCGCGCTTCTGCCTTGGCCAGGCGACTTTTCAGCTGATGGCGGACTTCCCGATGTTCTCTCCTGCCGTGACCCCGGACTTCAGTCAGCAGAACTGCGTCCGGGCTCTAGCCCAGCAGATCCCGCAGAGAGGGGATATGCGGCTTTTTCTGCCGCTCGCTCTCCTTCTCAGGGCCTGCGGTCTCCTTGCGGTCAGCGGTCGGTTTCGGGGTCTCCTGAGCCTCGGCAGGAACACCGCTCTCCGCTTCACTGACGATCTTCCGGGGTCTGCCCCTCTTCCTCGGCTGAGCCTCGGCAGGAACGCCGCTCTCCGCTTCGCCGACGATCTTCCGGGGCCTGCCCCGCTTCCTGGGCTGGGGCTGGACAGGGGGCTCCTCGGCCGGCGGCGTCTCTTCAGGCAGACTTTCCGTCACTTCCTGGACATCCTCAGGCGGGAGACCGGCCAGATCCGCTTCCACGCTGGCGAGATACCCGGGCGAGTCCAGAGGATCTTCCTCGGGCCCGTTCCCGCCGGCCATGCCCTGCCCCGGATCAACGGCAAGGCCCGCTTCCCCGACATCCGGAACGGCCTCGTCCAGGACGGGCTCTTCTGACCGGAGGGACACAGGTTTCTGCTCCTGCCTCTTCTCCGATCGGGGCACCGCTGCGGCCGCGGGAGCTGCTTCCGGCAGGCCCTCCGCCTGGAAAGGCGCCGCGGCCGCTTCGGGTTCTCCGCCGCCGGCGGGGGCTGTCCTCTCCCCGTGCGAGGTCCGGACAAACGCTGCGGTCGGCACCGGTCTGTAGAGGCTGTAGCCGTATTCCCGCACCATGCCCGAGACGGCGCCTTCCGGCACATCGGCCAGCACCGCGCTCATGGTGTCGACGCGGGCGTCGATCATGTCCGCGCTGGACAGGATCACGGCCTCCATGGTGGCCGGTTCCTTCACGGCGCCGTAGCTGATCCGGCCGTGGTGGCTCAGGAGCATGTGAAAGAGATGCTCCTGAAGGGCCCTGGGAAGACGGGCCTCCCGGCAGCAGGGCTCAAGCATCAGAACGCCCAGGGTGATGTGCCCCAGGATGTTTCCCTCGGGGGTGTAGACCGTCTCAAAGGCGTCCGTGCGCATCTCCCGGGTCTTGCCGAGATCATGAAAGAGGGCCGCCGTGATCAGGGCCGGCCTGTCGACCTGCGGGAAAATCCCGGCCACGGCCTCGCAGATCCGGCAGACTTCCAGGGTATGGGCCACGAGACCGCCCTGTCCCACATGGTGCATGCTTCTGGCGGCGGAAGCCTGGCAGAAGGCCTTGCGGCGCTCCGGATCGGAAAACCAGGTCTCGACGAGCCTTTCCCAGGGCGTGCCGGCCACGTGTCTTTCCACCAGCGCCATGAGCTCTGTAAAGAGCGCTTCGCCGTCATAGGGCGAGGGCGGCAGAAAGTCAGAGAGATCGAGCCCGCTGACCTCGTCCCCGGAAAGGACGCGCAGGGCGTCGACGCGGACCTGGCACTGTTCCCGGAAAAAGCTGATCCTGCCCTTCACTTCCACATAGGACCTGTTCCCGAGCTCTTCCGGCAGGAGACGGCCGTTCACGGACCAGATCTTGGCCGGCACCGCGCCTGACACATCGTTGAGGGAAAAGGCCCAGTAGGGCCGGCCGTTCTTGTCCTGCAGCCTGGCCGCTTCCGAAACCACGTAGATTCCCTGCACCGCCTGGCCGTTTTCCACCATGTCTTTGACAAACAGTCCTTTTGCCGTCATAGGCTCCTCTGCGCCTCACCCGGTTCCCCGCGGCCGATCACAATGACTGACCGCGACGCACCGGCGCGTTGAAATTCTTCTCATCTGTCCCCGGCCTTGCCGGGCCGCGGAAAAAAGAGATTGACACCGGCCCGGAAGCCGGGAGAGTCTTCTTTGCCGTCAGCGCCTCGGGCGCAGGCCGGAAAATCCGCGCCCGCCCGACGGTGCCGTTCCCTGCTTCTTGCAAGGAATGCTACTCTCTTCCGCCGGGAAAAGTCAAACGGCCCCCTCACCCACCCCCTTCCAGGCCCAGCGCCGGGGAAAGCCATGCGAGTACTTCTGACCAACGACGACGGCATCTACGCCCCGGGACTGCGGATTCTCTACAGCGCTCTGCGCCGGCGCGGCCACACGGTCCATGTGGTCGCCCCCATGGCGCAGCAGTCCGGGGTGGGGCACTCCCTCACCGTCTTCTCGCCCCTGCGGGGCATCCGCTTCAAGGAAGCGGATTTCGAGGGCTTCGGGCTCTACGGCACCCCCGCGGACTGCGTCAAGCTGGCCCTGGGCTCCCTCCTCCATCCCGCGCCCGACCTCGTCATGAGCGGCATCAACGCCGGGGCCAATGTGGGACCCGACATCCTCTATTCCGGCACCGTGGGCGCGGCCACCGAGGCCTGCCACGAACTGCTTCCCAGCATGGCCGTCTCGAACGACGAGGACGAGCCGGCCCATCTCCCCGACAAGGCCCTCCACGCCGTGCGCCTGGCCGAGGCCATGGACTGGAAGAGTCTGCCGCCCAGACGCCTGCTCAATGTCAACTACCCGGCGGGACCGCTCTCGGCCTGCCGGGGCCTGCGCGTCTGCCCCCAGACGGACGCCGTCTGGCAGAACAGCTACGACGAGCGCAGGGACCCCAGAGGGGACCGCTACTGGTGGCTCGTGGGGAGCATCCCGCCGGAAACGGTCAACGCGGGCACCGACAAGGACCTTCTCGGCCGCGGCTACATCACCCTGACCCCCCTCTGCTTCAATTTCACGGACGAAGAGGGGCTTGAGCAGCTGAAGGACATGCCGCTCCCGGACCCGGCAAAGGAACGCTCCTAGAAAAAAGCCCCGCCTGAAAAAAACGAGGGGAAGGGGGCAATGTCTCGGGAATCCGCCCGGACGGCCTGAGGAAACCGGGCGGGCTCAGGGCCGGGGATGCCCTGAGGCGGACCCCTGGCCGGAAAAGAACTTCGGGCCCGCCTCATTGAGCATGGAAAAATTTTTCCGGATAGGCTATGGTCTTTCCGGGCCCCAGGGAAGCGGGTCTCCGGGCCCGCCTTTTTCCGTGAACCCGTCCGCTCCCGGCCGCCGCCGGCTTCGCCCCGGCCGCCGCCGGCCTTTCCGCCACCGGAATTCCGCTTTGAGGAGGATTGCCATGCCGCTTATCGGCCCCGGAAAAATGTTCCAGGCTGCCTATGAAGGCCAGTTTGCCATCGGCGCGTTCAACGTCAACAACATGGAAATTGTTCAGGGCATCATGCGTGCTGCCTCTGAAGAAAAATCTCCTGTCATCCTGCAGGTTTCTGCCGGCGCCCGCAAATATGCCGGCCAGACCTACATCATGAAGCTCGTGGAGGCCGCCCTGGCCGAGGATCCCGACGTGCCCGTCTGCGTGCACCTGGATCACGGCCCCTCCTTCGAAATGTGCCGCGACTGCATTGACGGCGGCTTCACCTCCGTCATGATCGACGGCTCCGCTCTTCCCTACGAAGAAAACGTCGCCCTCACCAAGAAGGTCGTTGACTACGCCCATCCCCGCAATGTCTGGGTGGAAGCGGAACTCGGCAAACTGGCCGGCATTGAAGAGCATGTCAAATCCGAGACCCACCAGTTCACCGATCCCGATCAGGCCGTGGACTTCGTGGAAAAAACCGGCTGCGACTCCCTGGCCGTCGCCATCGGCACGAGCCACGGCGCCTACAAATTCAAGGGCGAAGCCAAACTGGACTTCCCCAGACTGAAAACCATCACCGAAAAGCTCCCGGGCTACCCCCTGGTGCTTCACGGCGCCTCCTCCGTGCCGCAGGAATTCGTGGAACTCTGCAACAAGTACGGCGGCGCCGTGGGCGGCGCCCGCGGCGTGCCGGAAGACATGCTCCGCGAAGCGGCCCGCATGGGCGTCTGCAAGATCAATGTGGACACCGACATCCGTCTGGCCCTGACGGCCTCCATCCGTCAGTACTTCGTCGAGCATCCCGAGGCCTTCGACCCCCGCTCCTACCTGAAGCCCGCCAGAGACGCCGTCTACGCCATGGTGGCCCGCAAGATCCGCGACGTGATGGGCTCCTCCGGCAAGGCGAGCCTCCTCTAGGCAGACCGAGGGAACGCGCTCCCCTCTGAAAAAACCGTCACCGGCCGGAAAGAGACTTTTCTCTTTCCGGCCGTTTTCTTCCCTGCTCCCTGTCCCCTTCCGCCGCCCCTCGTGCGGGAGGAGAAGGAGTCTCTCCCATGTCCGGACAGATCCCCTGCGTCGCCGCGTACAGCGGCGGCAAGGACAGCGCCCTTGCCCTCTGGCGCGGCATCCAGGCGGGCTATGCCCCTCAGGCTCTCCTCGTGGCCTGCCGCCGCGATGCCGGGCGCTCCTGGTTTCACGGCATCCCCGAACCGCTCCTGCACGCGATCTCGGAGGCCATGGACATTCCCGTGCGCCTGGTGAAAAGCGACGGCGGCGAGGCCTACGGAAAGGCCTTCGCAGAAGCCCTCGCGGCAGAGCGGGCGAAGGGCGCCCGCTGCTGCCTCTTCGGCGACATCGATCTGCCCCTGCACAGACAGTGGAATGAAGAGGTCTGCGCCCGGGCCGGCATGGACGCCGTCATGCCCCTCTGGGGCGAAGAGAGGCGCGGGCTCGTGGAGGAGACCCTCCGCCTGGGCTTCAAAGCCTGGCTCACCGTCGTGGACACCCGGCGCGTGCGCCGCGATCTCCTGGGCCGTCTCCTCACTCCGGAACTCATGACCCTGATCGAGAGCACCGGGGCCGACGCCTGCGGCGAAAACGGCGAGTACCACAGCTTCGTGGCCGACGGCCCCCTCTTCAGAAAGCCCGTCGCCTTCGCCTTCGGGGAAGCCGGACAGAACGGACCGTACAGCTGGCTTCCTCTGCTGCCCGCGGCCGCCTGATTTTTCCGTCCGCTGAAAGCGCCACCCCCTGCCCCCGGGAGAACTTTCCGGGGCAGGGGGGCTTTTTTTTCGCTTTGATCCTGCGCGGAGAGGACGGCTCAGTTTCCGTCCGCGTCCGTGAGGGCCGTGAGATCGTATTCGCTGCTCTCCACGATGTCGGCCTCCACCAGGGCCCCGGGCGCGACGCCGGGCCCGCTCACATAGCAGATGCCGTCCGCCTCGGGCGCCTGAAACCAGACCCGGCCCTCGTGGAGGCCCGGCCATTCGGGATTGACCCTGTCCACCAGAACCGGCTGCCGGCTGCCCACCTCTTCTTCCAGGCGCTCGCGGCTGATCTCCTGCTGCAGGCGCATGAGCTCGTCCCGGCGGGCTTCCCGCACGGCGGGCTCCACCTGATCGGGAAGGGTCGCGGCCACGGTGCCCTCTTCGGGCCAGAAGGTGAAGACCCCCAGTCCCGTGAAGCGGACGCGCTCCGCGAAATCGCAGAGATGCTGAAAGTGGGCGTCCGTCTCGCCGGGGTAGCCCACGATGAAGGTGGTTCTGAGGGCCGCCTCGGGGATGGCCTCCCGGATGCGGCCGCAGACCTCCTCGGGCTCCACGGCAAAGGGCCGGCCCATGCCCTTGAGGATGTCCGGGTGGCTGTGCTGGAGGGGGATGTCAAAATAGGGCAGGAGGGGCGGGAGATCCCGCACCGCCCTGAGCAGCTCCGGCGTGACGCCTTTGGGATAGAGATAGAGCATGCGCAGCCAGGCCAGACCCTCCAGGTCGGCCAGGCGGCGCAGAAGATCCGGGAAGGGGCCTGTCCCGGGCCGGAGATCCTGGCCGTAGTCCGTGAGATCCTGGGCGATGAGCACGAGTTCCCGGACGCCCTGTCCGGTCAGGCGGGCCGCCTCCGCGAGGAGCGTGTCCGCCGGAGTCGAGCGCAGGGGGCCGCGGATGGCGGGGATGGTGCAGAAGGCGCAGCGGTGGCGGCAGCCCTCGGAGACCTTGAGATAGGCGTAGGAGGGCGGGGTGGAAAGTCTGCGGGGGGAGGATTCGTCCCGGCGGTGCAGAGCCCGCAGCAGCATCCCTCCCCAGCGCTCCCGGTCTTCGGGAGCGAGCCAGAGATCCACTTCCGGGAGATCGGCCGCCAGGGTGTCCGCGCCGTAGCGCCCCACCAGGCAGCCCGCCACGGCGAGCAGCGGCCTGCGCCGCAGGCCTTCCCGCTCTCCGGCCAGATCCAGAATGGCCCGCACGGACTCCCGCACGGCGGGCTCGATGAAGCCGCAGGTGTTGAGGAAGATGAGATCCGCCTGGGAGAGCTTCTCCGTGAGCGTGAGCGAGGGCCCGAGCGCGCCCAGCAGGGTCTCCGTGTCCACCCGGTTCTTGGGACAGCCGAGACTCCGGCACCAGACTTTCAGCCTGCCCGCCGTCTTTCCCGCTCCGCGCTCCGCCTGCTCTCTCATGTGCTCTCCCCGCTGTTTTTCCGCTCTTCCGCCGCGAAGGGGCCCTGACAGCCTCTGCTCATCGGCGGCGCCCCGGGACAAAAAAGGCCCGGTGTTCCTGTCCGCAGGCGGGCGAATATCCGCTTTTTTCTCCGATTTCAACCGAAGGCCCCGGAAAGGGCCCCGCGAGACCTGGGGGGCAGGAGGACAAGGCTCTCCCAGGGGGTCTTCTTGTCCCGCCTCCCGCCGGACCGGGCCTGGCCCCTGAGTCTCGAAATGCGCCCCAGGGGAAATCCGGCGGACGGAGCCGTACGCTCCGGCCCGCGGGCGGAGACGGACCGCCACGGGGAAACCCGCGCCCGGAGAGGGGAAGGGCGGCTTTTCCCCCTTGTCGCCCCCCGGAGGAGTTTTCCGGTCAGGGCAGGCCTGCCTTCAGCCTGGCCGCGCGGCCGCCCGGAGGGGTCTCTGCCATGCCTGCCGCGGGCCGGACCCGTGCCGACAGGAGGTGAGAAGGGAGAGGGACGGCCCGATACTCTCCGAAAAACCCCTCCGCGATCCCGCGGTCTGAAACGGGGATCTGATCCCCCGCGCCCCATACGGTCCGCTGCCGGACCCTTCCCGAGCTTGCCGGCACGGCGAAATCAACGGTTTGACATATCTGTGAAAATACAGCACGCTTTTTCACCGGCCGGAGGGAACATGTCCAAGCCTGACCGGCGTCCGGCCCCTTTGCAGACGAGCCATATTCCCATCTGGAGGAAGCAATGACGAGCCGAAACGACCTGATGCGGGATGTCAACGCGTTCATGCGCTCCTGCGTCCTGGTGGCCGTGGCGGATCTGGACCTGGCCACGGTCATGCTCAGAAACGGCAACGCGCTGACGGGCAGGGACATCGCGCGCCTCTCGGGCTGCGACCTGCGGGGCTGCGTCGCCCTGCTCGACGCCATGGCGGCCCTTGGCTACTTCACCAAGCAGGGCGCGGGCGATGACGCCCTCTACGGCGTCGACCCGTCCTGCGCCGAGGCCCTGGACAGCCGGGAGCCGGAGACGCAGATCCCCATCATCCGCCATCTGGGCTGCGTCCAGCGATCCTGGATCAGTCTGGCCCGCGCCGTCCGGGAGGGCGTGCCGCCCGGACGGGAGCCCAGCATTCTCGGGGAGGAGGCCGACCGGGTCTCCTTCATCATGGGGATGAACTCCGTCGCCGTGAAACTGCGGCAGGAGGTCATGCCGGCCCTCGCCGCCTCGGGGATCCTGCCCGCGAGGGAAGCCTCCTTCCGCCTTCTGGACGTGGGCGGGGCCTCGGGCACCTACACCGAGGCATTTCTGGAGCTCTTCCCCAGGGCCGAAGCCACGATCTTCGATCTGCCCGTGGGCATCGCCCAGGCAAAAAAGCGCTTCGCGGACCATCCCTTCGGGCCCAGGGTCCGGCTCGCGCAGGGCGACTTCACCGTGGATCCCCTGCCCCCGGGCGCGGATTTCGCCTGGGTGAGCGCCATCATCCACCAGTTTGACCGGGAAGAGACCCGCCTCCTCTACGGCAAGGTCCATGACGCCCTGAACCCCGGCGGCGTCATCGCCGTCCGGGACTATGTCATGGACGAGCAGGGCCTGCGTCCCCTGGACGGGGCGCTTTTCGGCATCAACATGTTTGTCAACACGAAAAAGGGCCGCGTCTACAGCCTGCCCGAGATCCGGGAAGACCTGGAGAGCGCGGGCTTCGCCCAGGTGAAGCTCGCCGTGGACGCCCCCACCATGGGAGCCGTGGTCTCCGCCGTCAGGGCGGACTGAGTCCCTTCTCTCTTCCGTCAGGCCCCCGGGAGCGCGGCGGAAAAAAGCTCTCCCGGGGGCGCCGGAGACCCCGTCCGGGGACGTTTCCGGACTTTTTTGAAGCACTGCTCGAAGCGGGCTGAACCGGGACGCGGAAAGATCCTCTGAAGCCCGTCCCGGGTTCCCGGAGAGCTTGCGCGGGCCTTCGCGCAAGGCGCGAGTGGCCCTTTTCTGCGCGGCTGCGCGCTTTTTCTGCGAGATTTCCTGGGCGGGGAGGCCTGTCCCAGGCTTTCCCCAGGCTCTTTTCCGGACACGCAACAATCCGTTCTTCCTGGATTTTTCTCCAGCCTGCGAGGCTTTTCCGGGCTTAAGGACACTTTGTCGCGCAGGCCGCCTTTTCCCTTCTCCGGGGGCTTTACAGCCGGACCCGGAAAAGGTATCTTGAGCTCCCTTCCACTATATTACCATACCTTGATATATAGATATGCAAATACTCTCAAGTGCCGACGCCCTGCGCGACCTCTGCCGCCGCTGGCACGGCGAAGGCAGAACCATCGCTCTTGTGCCCACCATGGGCTACTACCACGCGGGGCACGCCTCGCTCATGGACAAGGCCCGGGAACTGGGTGACCGGGTCGTCGTCAGTCTCTTTGTCAATCCCACGCAGTTCGGGCCCAACGAGGACTACGAAGCCTATCCCCGGGATCCCGAGCGGGACTCCGCCGTCGCCCGGGAGCACGGCGCGGACGCGCTCTTCATGCCCCAGCCCTCCGAGCTCTACGCCCCCGACGCCGCCACCTGGGTGGAGGTGCCGGAGATGAGCCAGGTGCTCTGCGGCGCCTCGAGGCCCATCCACTTCCGGGGCGTCTGCACGGTCTGCACCAAGCTCTTCATGCTGACCCAGGCCGACTACGCCGTCTTCGGCGACAAGGACTGGCAGCAGCAGGCCATTCTCCGCCGCATGGTGCGCGACCTCTTCTTCCCGGTCACCATCGTGGGCGTGCCCGTGGCGAGGGCCGAGGACGGCCTCGCCCTCTCCTCCCGCAATGTCTACCTCACCCCCGAGGAGCGCGCCCAGGCCCCCGAAATCTACCGCGGCCTTCAGTACGCCCGGGAACTGGCGGGCCGCGGCGAGACGAGCGCGGCGGTCCTCCGGGACGCCGTGCTCCGGCGCTGGGCCGGCCGGCTCCCTCTGGGCCGTCTGGACTATCTGCAGGTGGTGGACTCCTTCAGTCTGGAGCCCGTGGACACCCTCTCCGGCCCGGCCACCATGGCCTGCGCCGTGAAGATGGGCAAAGCCCGCCTCATTGACAACATCCGTCTCAACTAGGAGCTTTTTTTCATGCAGACCAAAGGAACCTACTTCTTCACGTCCGAGTCCGTCACCGAAGGTCATCCGGACAAGGTGGCCGACCAGATTTCCGACGCCATCCTGGACACCCTGCTCGCCCAGGATCCCGACGCCCATGTGGCCTGCGAAGCCCTGGTGACCACCGGCATGGCCATCATCGCCGGCGAAATCTCCACCTCCGGCTACGCCGACTTCGCCCAGGTGGTCCGCGACACCATCAGGGAGGTGGGCTACCACAGCTCCGCCATGGGCTTTGACTGGCAGACCTGCGCCGTGCTCTCCACCATCGACCATCAGTCTCCGGACATCGCCCAGGGCGTCACCCGGGAAAATCCGGAGGATCAGGGCGCCGGCGACCAGGGCATGATGTTCGGCTACGCCTGCGACGAGACCCCCACTCTCATGCCGGCCCCCATCTTCTGGGCCCACAAGCTCTCCCGCCGGCTCACGGACGTGCGCAAGGAAGGCATCGTGGACTTCTTCCGGCCCGACGGCAAGACCCAGGTTTCCTTTGAGTACCATGACGGCCGTCCCGTCCGCATCAACAACGTGGTGGTCTCCACCCAGCACGAACCCCACGCCACCCAGGACGAGATCATCGAGGCCGTGAAGAGCCAGGTCATCCGCCCCGTCCTCGAACCCTCCGGCTATTTTGACGAAAAGGACTGCGAGATCTTCATCAACACCACGGGCCGCTTCGTGGTGGGCGGGCCCATGGGCGACTGCGGGCTCACCGGCCGCAAGATCATCCAGGACACCTACGGCGGCACCGGCCACCACGGCGGCGGCGCCTTCTCCGGCAAGGACCCCTCCAAGGTGGACCGCTCCGGCGCCTACATGGGCCGCTACATCGCCAAGAACATCGTGGCCGCCGGCCTCGCCAGAGTCTGCGAAGTCCAGATCGCCTACAGCATCGGCGTGGCCGATCCCGTGAGCATTCTCGTCACCTCCCAGAACACCGGCGAAGTGCCGGACAATGTCCTCACCGACGCCGTGCGCGAGGTCTTCAACCTCCGTCCCTACTTCATCACGAAGCGCCTCGACCTCAAGCGGCCCATCTACAGGAAAACCTCCTGCTACGGCCACTTCGGCCGCGAACTCCCTGAATTCTCCTGGGAGAAGCGCGACGCCGTGCAGGACCTCCTCACCGCCGTCCAGAAGCGCTGACGGCTCATTCTC
>CAZFTQ010000037.1:12029-19614 GCA_964522365.1 uncultured Desulfovibrio sp.
GGCCTTTTCCGGGCCTGCGCAGGAACGAGGGGGAAGGGCTGCCCACCCCGACGCCGCTAGAGCCTCGGCCCTTTCTGCGCCCCCTCGTCTCTTCTCTGGACCCCCGCCGGCTCTTCCGCTACACTTTCCGGGAACTTTTTTTTCAGCGCGGACGATCCGTCCGCCGGGAGGTCCCATGCCTCTTTCCTTCAGACTTTCCAAACAGGAACAGCTCCTCGCCGCGGGCGTGGCCCGCGACGCCGTCAGAGCCTGCTTCAAGGAGCAGCCGGACCCGACGGATCCGCCCGTTCCGGAGCTCTTTCCGGAAAACCTGCGCCGCCGGCGCGGCGCCTTCGTGACCCTCTTCCATGAGGCGATCCCCCTCGGCTGCATGGGCGTGGTCTTCACCGAAGGCCCTCTCATCCACGCCATCTGGGAGTCGGCCGTCAGGGTGGTGGAAGCCGTCAGGCGTGAACCCGTGGTGCAGCCTCTCTTCTGGTTCGGGGCTTCCCATGAACTGGACGTCGAAGTCGAGGCCCTGAGCGAACCCACCCTCTGCCGGGATCCGGACAGAATCGTCGTCGGCAGGCACGGTCTGGCGCTGCGCCGCAAGGGAAAGATCCAGGCCTGCTTTCCGCCGAACGTTCCCAGGCTCCTGGAGTTGAGCCGGGAAGAGTGTCTGGAAAGGCTCGGCGAGCAGGCGGGCCTCGAGCCGGGCGACTGGGAGCAGGATCCGGAGTTCCAGCTGTACTGGTTCAGAGCCCACCGCTTTTCCGTGGACATGCTTGACCGGGGCGATGCAGAGATGCCGCAGCTCTGACTACGTTCCGGTTTTTTCCAGGGACCCGGCCCCGGGCCCGGTCCCGCAGGAGGCTTCATGGCCGTTTCCTTCACCATTTCGGAACAGGATCAGCTGAGACTGGGCTGCGTGGCCGTCCAGGCCATCGAAACCTGGCTCAGGGACAGACAGCTCAGGGCCCCCGACCCTCAGGACTATCCGGAGAGCCTGCGCCAGCCCCTGGGCGTCTTCGTGACCCTCACCAGCCGCGGGGCGCTGCGCGGATGCATCGGTCTGCTCGCCGGCTCCAATCCCCTGGTGACCAATGTCTGGCGCATGGCCCTTTCGGCGGCCTTTGAGGACAGCCGCTTCCCGCCCCTGCGCTCGGAGCGCGAATGCCGCGGCCTGGACATGGAGATCACCGTCCTCGACAGAATCACCCCCTGCCCGGACCCCAAGGAGATCGTCATCGGCCGCCACGGCCTCGTGCTGCGCAAGGGCGGACGCTCGGGCGTCTTCCTGCCCCAGGTCCCCGTGGAGCAGGGCTGGAATCTGACCCAGTATCTGAACCATCTCTGCGACAAGGCCTCCCTCCCCAGGGGCTCCTGGCGGGATCCCGACGCCCGGCTTCTCTGGTACGAGGGCTTCGCCTTCCCGGTGAACTGGGAAGCCGCGGCCGGCAGAGCCCCTCTCACGAGGGACTGACGGCGCGCGCCGGCTGACCTCCCCCTCTGACGGGAAAAACTGACGGGGCCTTCCCCGGGGCGCTCTGGCGCCCTGAGGAAGGCCCCGCTTGTTCCTTCTCGGGGAAAACCCCGGAAAATCTAGCCCGGGAGCCCCGCCGCGTAGCTTCTGAGCCTCCTCGCGAGCCTCGTGCAGCGCCTGCGCACGTCCGCCGTCTGCACCGCCCGCTCCAGGGCCCGCCTGTCGCCCACCAGCACGACGAGCTTTCTGCCGCGGGTGATGGCCGTGTAGAGAAGGTTGCGCTGGAGCATGATATAGTGCTGCAGAAAGAGGGGGATCACCACCACGGGGTATTCCGATCCCTGGGACTTGTGGATGGAGATGGCGTAGGCGAGCACGAGCTCGTCCATGTCCGAGCTCTCGTAGATCACTTCCCGGTCTTCGTCGAAGAGGACCGTGACCATGCGCCGCGCCTTGTCGGCCTCCCTGATGATCCCGAGATCGCCGTTGAAGACGTCCTTGTCGTAATTGTTTCTGATCTGCATGACCCGGTCGCCCGGCCGGAAGACCGCGTCGCCGTGCCTCACGCCGTTGTCCTCCGCGGGACTCCAGGAATGGCGCTTCGGGGGGTTGAGGGCCGCCTGGAGCAGACTGTTCATGCTGGCGGTGCCCACGGCCCCCTTGTGCATGGGGGTGAGCAGCTGGATGTCCCGCACGGCGTCGAAGCCGAAGCGGCGCGGGATCTCCCGGCTGATGAGCCGGACGATGTCCCCGGCCGCCTTGTCCATGTCGTCGCCGGCCAGGAAGTAGAAGTCCGTCTTCTTCTCCCAGGGGGCCACCAGGGGCGGCAGATCGCCGTTGTTGACGAGATGGGCGTTGGCCACGATGTCGCTCGTCCTGGCCTGCCGGAAGATCTCCGTCAGCTCGATGACCGGCACCCGGCCCGAGGCGATGATGTCGGCGAGCACCGCTCCCGGCCCCACCGAGGGCAGCTGGTGGATGTCGCCCACCAGAATGACCACGCAGCCCGTGGGCACGGCCTTGATGAGCTGATAGAACAGGATGGTGTCCATCATGCTGGCCTCGTCCACGATGAGCAGATCGCAGGCCAGGGGCTCGTCCTCGTTGCGCGCGAAGGTCCCCGTGACGGGATTGAACTCGAGCATGCGGTGCAGGGTCCGGGCGTCCCGGCCCGTGGCCTCGGCCATGCGCTTGGCGGCCCGGCCCGTGGGCGCGGCCAGATAGATGCGCCGCGTGCGGCGCTCGTAGAGGCTGATGATGGCCCGGATGATGGTGGTCTTGCCGGTGCCGGGGCCGCCCGTGAGCACCATGACCTTGGCTCTGGCCGACATGCGCACGGCCTCCACCTGGGCTTCGGCCAGACGGTGCTCCTGCTCCCGGAGGGTCTGCTGCACGAGCTCCTCTTCCCGGGGAAAGGTCACCGTGCGGGGCGTGACGCGCAGGCGCTCGAGATAATAGGCCGTCCTCGACTCGCAGGTGAAGTAGGCCGCGAGATAGACCGCCCGATCGCCCCTGATGCCCCTGTTTTCCTCGGGATCCAGCTCCTCGGCGTCCACCGTGACCCGCCGCTCCTCCTCCAGGGCCGTGACGGCGTCAAAGATCGTCTGCCGGGACACCTGCAGATCCTGGGAGACCCTGGCCGCGAGTTCCTCTCCGGGCAGATAGACGTCTCCGTTTTCCGAGGCCTTCTGGAGCGCGTAGAGGACGCCGCCCTGCATGCGCAGAGGCGAGTCTCTGGGCACGCCGATCTTTTCGGCGATGGCGTCGGCCGTGATGAAGCCGATGCCCGGGATGTCCATGGCGAGGCGATAGGGGTTTTCCCGGACCACATCCAGCGCCAGGGCGCCGTACTGGCGGTAGATGCGCACCCCCAGGGCCGGCGTGATGCCGTGGGGCTGGAGAAACTGCATGAGATCGCTCAGGCTTCTGTGCGCGCGCCAGCTCTCCGTGATGGTGGCGCAGGTCTTCTCGCCGATGCCCCGCACCTCCCTGAGGCGCCCGGGCTCCTCGTCCAGGATCCGTATGGTGTCCTGGCCGAAGCGCTTCACCACCCGGCCCGCCAGATCCGGTCCCAGGCCCTTGATGAGGCTCGAGGAGAGATAGGCGATGAGCCCCTCCGTGTCCGTGGGCACCTGGAGGTTCGCGGAAGAAAACTGAAACTGCCGGCCGTACCGGGGATTGTCCACGAAACGGCCCTCAAAGCGCAGGCGCTGGCCGGGCTGAGGCCCCAGCAGGGTGCCCAGGCAGGCGAATTCCGAGCGGGGGACGCCCCCGCGGCCGGCGCTCTTCGCGTCGGGCTCCACCCGGATGATGGCAAAGCCGTTTTCCGCGTTCTGAAAGACGACGCGGGAGATGGTGCCGCTGAAGCTCACCGTGCCGGGCGCGCCGGAGCCGCCGGCTCCGCCCGCCTTCTTCCCGTTCTCATCGGAAGCCATCAGTTCCTCCCGAGCCTGCGCTGGAGCAGGATCATGTCGGCCAGCACCAGGCTCGTCATGGCGTGGTGCACGGGCACGCAGCGCGGAATGGCCGAAAGATCGTGGCGGCCCCCCACCCGGAGGACGACGGGATTGCCGTCTCTGTCCACGGTCCGCTGCTCCCGGGCGATGGAGGCGATGGGTTTCACGGCCGCCCGGATGACGATGTCCTGGCCCGAGGAGATGCCGCCCAGGATGCCGCCCGCGTGGTTGGAGGCGAAAAGGCCGCCCGGAAGCAGGGCGTCGTTGTTCCCGCTGCCCATGGCCCTCGCGGCGGCGAAGCCGTCGCCGATCTCCACTCCCTTGACGGCCCCCACGCTCATGACGGCGGCGGCGAGCGCCGCGTCCAGCTTGTAGAAGACAGGCTCGCCCAGGCCCGCCGGCACGCCGCGGGCCTCGATGCGCACGATGCCGCCCAGAGTGTCCCCCAGGGATCTGGCCCGGGCCACGGCCTGATCCCAGGCCTCCGTCACCGACTCGTCGGCGCTGAAGTAGGGCCGCTCGTAGGCCCGGGTCATCTCGATGGCGGGGGTCGGGATGCCGCCGAGCTCCACGGCGGCCGCGTAGACCTGGATGCCCTCCCGGGCCAGGAGAATGTCCGCCACGGCGCCCGCGGCCACGCGGCTCAGGGTCTCGCGGCCCGAGGAGCGGCCGCCCCCGCGGTGGTCCCGCAGGCCGAATTTCCTGTCAAAGCTCCAGTCCGCGTGGCCCGGCCGGTACACATTCTCCAGCCTGTCGTAGTCGCCCGAGCGCTGGTTTTCGTTGAAGACGGCGAAGGCGATGGGGGTGCCGGTGGTGAGGCCTCTGAAGGTGCCCGACAGGATGCGCACCCTGTCCCCTTCCTTTCTGGGGGTGCCGGAAGGCCCCGATCCCGGCCTGCGGCGGTCCAGAGCCCGCTGCATGTCCGCGGCCTCCAGGGGAAGCCCGGCCGGACAGCCGTCGATGACGCCCCCCAGGGCCTCGCCGTGGGACTCGCCGAATGTGGTGACGCGGAAGAGCGTGCCAAAGGTGTTGCCGGCCATGAAACCTCCTCGAAAAAAAGGGCCCCTGCCAGACCGGAGAAAAAAAGCCTGTCAGCGCCTTGACCTCTGTACTTTTTTTCCGGCCCCTGCACAATCCCGCAAACGCCCGGCCCGGGCGGAAGAGAGCCGGAATTTCCCTTTCCGGGCGCTTTTTCCCCGGACAGCCGGGCGGACTGCGCAGGCCTGCCCGTCAGGCCCTATCCGTCCTCCGCGTCCTCCTTCGGCCGGGGACGATCTTCCGCTCCTCCGCCGTCTCCGGCCCCGGGAGCCGGGAGGGACCCTGCGGCGGAAAGTCTCCGGGCGAGCCCGGTGCGACGCCTGCGGGCGTCGTCCGTGCGCACGGCCTCTTCGAGGGCTTCCTTTTCGCCCGTGAGAATGACGAGCTTTCTGCCGCGGGTGATGGCCGTGTAGAGCAGATTGCGCTGGAGCATGACGCCGTGCTCGAGAAAGAGGGGGACCACCACCGCGGGGTATTCCGAGCCCTGGGACTTGTGGATGGTGCAGGCGTAGGCCAGATCGAGCCCGTCCAGTTCCGTGTCCCCGTAGAGCACCGTGCGATCGTCAAAGCGCACGGCCACGCGGCGGCGCAGGCGGTCGATGTCCGCGATGATCCCCGGATCGCCGTTGAAGACATCCTTGTCGTAGTCGTTGCGGTTCTGCATGACCCGGTCGCCCGGCCGGAACAGCGTGTCTCCCCGCCGGATCCCCTCTTCGGGGGAGCCCCTCCGGACCCCGGGCCGGGGCGGATTGAGGGCCTTCTGGAGCAGCCGGTTCATGTTCTCCACCCCGGCCGCCCCCTTCCGCATGGGGGTGATGAGCTGGATGTCCTTCAGGGGGTCCAGACCCTCCCGGCGGGGGATCTCCTCGGCGATGAGCCGGACCATCGTCTCCGCCGCCTCCTCCATGTCCCCGCAGGGCAGGAAGAAGAAGTCCGTCCGTTCCGTCCAGGGCTCGGGCAGATCGGGCAGGACTCCCCTGTCGATGAGGTGGGCCCCCCGCACGATGCCGCTCGTCGCGGCCTGCCGGAAGATTTCCGTGAGCTCGACGACGGGCGCAAGCCCCGAGGCGATGATGTCCGCGAGCACGGCGCCCGGCCCCACGGAAGGGAGCTGACGGGTGTCGCCGGTCAGAACGAGCGTGCAGCCCGGGGGCACGGCCTGGACGAGCCGGCTGAAGAGGGCGATGTCCATCATGCTCGCTTCGTCCACGACGAGCAGATCGCAGTCCAAGGGGCGGTCCCCGCAGCGGAGAAAGCTCTCCGACAGGGGGTTGTATTCCAGCAGCCGGTGCAGGGTGGCGGCCTCGCGGCCCGTGGCCTCGGTCATGCGCCTGGCGGCGCGGCCCGTGGGGGCCGCCAGACGGACGCGGGCCCCTTTCCGCTCGTAGAGACCGAGAATGGCCCGGATGACGGTGGTCTTCCCCGTGCCCGGCCCGCCCGTGACCACAAGGACCCCGCCGCGGGCGGAAAGACGCACGGCCTCGGCCTGCGCGCGGGCGAGAGGCGGCCTGTGCTCCTCGAGGGCCCGCCGGATGAGCTCCTCCTCTCCCGCAAAGCTCACTCTCCCGGGGGCGCGGCAGATCTCTCCGAGGCCGCGGGCGGCCCCGGTTTCAAGGTCATGGAGATCGGCCAGGTAGACCGTCCCGCCGTCAGAAGATCCGGACGAGCGCTCCGTCCCCGGCTCCTCGCCCTCCAGCCTGACGCGCCCCTCCCGCGCCAGAGCCCCGAGGGCTCCGATGACGGTTTTCTCCCCCAGACCGCAGTTCCGGCGGACCCGGTCTACAAGCTTTCCCGCAGGCAGACACACGTCCCCGTTTTCCGCGGCCTTTTCCAGAACGCTCAGCAGGGCCGCCTCCGCCCGGCCGGGAGCGTCCTGAGCAAGACCCAGCCGGACGGCCAGAATCTCCGCCTCCTCGAAGCTCACCTCCGGCAGCTCCATGGCGAGAAGCCAGGGATTTTCCCTGATTTTCCCGAGAGCCTCCGCGCCGAGACGCCGGCAGAGGCCCGCGGCCAGGATCTTTCGGAAGCCGTGGGCTTCGAGAAATTCCCCCAGCTCCTCGAGCCGTTTCCGCTCGCGCCAGAGATCGGCCGTCTTTTCCCAGTCCTCGTCGCCGCCCCCGGGAAGGTCCCGGAAGCGTCCGGGATCCTCTTCCAGAATCCTCGGGGCCTCCGCGCCGAAGGCGGCCGCGGCGCTCTCCGCCAGATCCCGGTCCATGACCGCCGAAAGGAGGGCGGCCGCCTTTTCGGCCTCTCCCTTTCCGTCCTCAGGCAGTTCCGCCGAGTCAAAGGCAAACTGCCAGCCGTACCTGGGATCCCGCGTGAAGCGGCCTTCGAAGCGCAGACGCTGGCCTTTCCGGGGCCGGAGAAGACAGCCCCGGCAGATGAACCCGTCCCGGGGCACGCCCCGCCTGCCCGCGTCCACGGCGTCCGGGCGGACCCTCAGCACGGCGAAGCCGCTTCTCTCGTTCTGAAAGACGACACTGGAAATGGTGGCGTGAAAACTCGTCGTCTCCGCTGCCCGGCCGTTCTTCGGGGCGCCTTCCGCTTCTTTCCTTTCTGGAGTCATCCCTTTCTCCCCCGGGGCCGGGTCCCCTGGTCCCTGCAGGTGTGCAGCTCTTCCGGTCCGGCG
>CAZFTQ010000037.1:19714-22026 GCA_964522365.1 uncultured Desulfovibrio sp.
CCGCGGCCGCGGCCCCGGCCGATCAGGGTGGAGAGGGCGAAGAAGGCGCAGGCCGTCACGATGACGGTGGCGCCCGCCGCCGAAGAAAGCCAGGGCTGGGCCGAGAGGACGAGCCCCAGAAAGGCCGAGACCATGCTCACGGCCACGGACCACCAGACCATGCCCGCGAGGGATCTCGCCAGATTGCGGGCGCAGGCGGCGGGCACGATGAGCAGAGCCGTCACCAGGAAGACGCCCACGGCCCAGACGGAAAAGATGACGATGACCGCCAGAAGCCCCGCGAAGAGGTACTGCCAGAAGGCCGTGCGGACGCCGCGGGCCCGGGCCATGACGGGGTTGAGGGCGATGGCGATGAGACTGTTGAAGCCCAGAGCCTGCACGATCAGCACCACGGGGAGCAGGCAGAGCAGGCAGGTGAGCTCTTCCGGCCCGATGGTGAGAATGTCGCCGAAGAGAAACTGCTGCATGGTCCTGGCCGTGCCCGGAGTGCGGCTCACCACCAGAAGACCCGCCGCCACCACGGCGGAAAAGACCACGCCGACGGCCGTGTCCGGGGAGATGCCGCCGCGCCGCTGGAGGGCCACGATGCCGAAGCCCACCAGCAGGGCGAAGGCCACCATGGCGAGCCGGGGCTCCAGGGAGAAAATGAGGCCCAGAGCCACGCCCGCGAAGGCCGAATGTCCCACGGCGTCCGAGAAGAAGGCCATGCGGAAGTGGAGCACCTCCACTCCCAGAAAGGCCGTCATGGGCGTGAGGAGCAGCAGGCCCAGGAGGGCCTGCTGCATGAAGCGGTGCTGCAGGCAGTCCAGGGGAAGAGCGCCCAGGGCCTGACAGAGCAGATCCAGCATGCTCACTCCCTCCCGGCCCGGGCGGAGCCCGGGCAGACGCAGCCGTCGGCGCTTCTGAAGGCGCCGCACTGGGGGCAGAGGGGGTGGTTTCCCGTGCACTGCTCCGGGTAGAGATGGATGGGAATGCCGAAGACGGCCATGAGGTTTTCGGCCGTGAGCACTTCCCGGGGGCTGCCCTCGAGGCAGCGGCCCCGGGAGAGGCAGATCACATGGCCCGCGTAGTGGGCCGTGAGGGAGAGGTTGTGGCTCACCATGACCACGGTCATGCGCTCCGTCCGGACCAGATCGTCCAGAAGGTCCCAGAAGAGGCGCTCGCCGCGCATGTCCACGCCCGCGGCGGGCTCGTCCAGCAGAAGGAGTCTGGGAGAGCGCTGGAGGGCCGAAGCGAGCAGAAGACGTCTTTTTTCGCCCCCCGAGAGCTCGTCCACCGGGCGGGCCCCCGCCCGCTCCAGGCCCACCCGGGAGAGCACCCTGTCCGCCCGGGCCCGGTTTTTCCGGGTGAGACCCAGCCAGAGGGGAAGGCCCGAGGCGTTGAGGGCCAGAAACTCGTCGCAGGTGACGGGGGTGTCCGCCGTGCGCTGCAGGGACTGGGGCACATAGCCCAGACGTCCTTTCAGGCCGGGGGCGAAGGCGATGTCGCCCCCGAAGGGCACTTCGCCCATGAGACAGAGCAGCAGGGTCGTCTTCCCCGCGCCGTTGGGGCCGGCGAAGACCGTGATCTCTTCCAGGGGCACGCGGGCCGAAACATCCGTGAGCACACTGCGCCCGCCGAAGGAAACCTGCACATGGGAAAGGTCGATGGCGCTGCCGGGCATGGCGCGGGCCCTCCTTGGAAAAGCCGGAAAGCCCTTTCCGGCCGGACCAGAAATCTGCGATGGAAAAAAGAAGCCCCCGGAGGGGGATCGGCCTTGCCGGCCCGAATCGGCTGTTTTTTCCACACACGGCGGCTTTTTTCAAGGCCGGGGAAAGGCCCCGGACGGGCCATGCGCCTGAACGGGGGCAACGAGGCGCGCAGGCGGGACTTCCCCCTGGTCTCTCAGGCCGGGTGTGTCCTGCCGCGGCGCTGCCCCCCTCGCGGACGGTCCGGGGTCCTTCCGGCGGCGCCTGAGCCAGATCCGGGAGAAGGGGGGAGTCGTCCGCGGCTGCTCCCTGAAAAAGCTGCGCTCGGTAAGGAGGGAGGAGAGCTTTCGCCTGAGCCTTGCGTCTCGGGGAGAGGCGAAAGAAAGCGCCCGAGCCAGGTTCTCCGGACGGAAGGCCAGGCTCCGATCCCGGCAGATGCCCCTTGAGAGGCGCTCAGGCCCTGCCGGCGGGAGATGCCTGCGCAACTTCGGAAAGGGGCCCTTTCCGGCGGTCTCGCAGCTCAGCCGGAAATCCCCGGCATGACCTTGAAAAAACGCCTCAGGCGTCCGGCCTCCCGCGGGCGTTCACTCCCTCTTTTCCAGGCGGAGCGCGATCTTTCCCCTG
>CAZFTQ010000038.1:0-21511 GCA_964522365.1 uncultured Desulfovibrio sp.
CCAAACCAATTGATTAAGAGTCAACAGCTCTACCAATTGAGCTAATTTACCTTACAGGTTGCGGACATACACTCCCCCTTCCGGGCTGTCAACAGAAAATCGGGTGAACCGCTTCAAAAAAGTGAGGGGAGGAGAAATGGTTTCAGGTGCCGGCTCAGGGCTTCCCCCTAAGGCCGCGATCCTCCGCGGCAGGGGAACGCCGGAATGTCCGGGCGATTCTGTCCCGCGGAGAAAAAAAGGCCGCCCGGACTCTCAGGGAAGCCCGGGCGGCCGGAAACGCTCAGTGCGGAGAATCAGCCTTTGAAGGCCTTTTCAAAGTTGGGAACGACCTGCTTCTTGCGGCTCATGACGCCGTCAAGCCACACGTGCTTGCCGTCGGGAGCCTTGCCGAACGCCTTCTCGACCACGGAGGGATCGTCGGAGGCGATGAGCATGTCGGAGCCTTCCTTCATGATGTCGGTGAGCAGCAGGAAAACGCTGTGGCGGCCGTCGGCCTTCACTTTCTCGATTTCCGCCTGCAGGCCGTCACGGTACTTGTCGAGCATGGAGAGATCCACGACTTCGAGCTGGCCGATGCCGACCTTGTTGCCGTTCATGTTGAAGTCTTTGTAGTCGCGGTGCACCAGGGCGTCCATGGTGGAGCCTTCCAGGGCGCTCTTCACGGTGAACATCTCGAGACCGAGAGCCTTCACGTCCTCGACGCCGGCGATTTTCGCCAGGGCTTCCACAGCCTTCTTGTCGTCTTCGGTGCAGGTCACGGACTTGAAGATGACGGTGTCGGAGAGGATGGCGCAGAGCATGCCGCCGGCGATGGAGGCCGGAATTTCCACACCGTAGAAGTCATACATGTTCTTGATGACGGTGCAGGAACAGCCGGCGGGCCAGATCCAGCAGAGCAGCGGGCTGGAGGTGGTCACATCACCCAGCTTGTGGTGGTCCACAATGCCGAGCACGTTGGCGGAATCCATACCCTTGGGAGCCTGGGCGAGGTCGGAGAAGTCAACCAGGTAGATGTCCTGACCGGCAACGTCTTCCACGACTTCGGGAGCCGTGAGACCGAACTTCTTCAGAACGAATTCGCTCTCAGGGGTAGGTTTGCCCTGCGCGGCGGCTTTAACGTCGAGACCGCGTTTTTTGTAAAGATCGGCCACGGCGATGGCGGCCATGATGCTGTCAGTGTCCGGATTCATGTGGCCAAGAACTAACGCAGACATAGTGAGCCTTCCTCCTAGGATTGGTCGTAGATTCCGCCCGGACTGCCGGGACATCTCAGGGGCCGCTCAGAGAGCGGCCGGCAACGGGAAGCCGGACGGGAAGATGTGCGCGGAAACAGAAGCGGAGAAGAAAACAATCTCTTCCGATATTGTTATAATTAGCACAAGCAAGTCTTTTTGCCAAGTCCCCGGGCGCGGTCCGCCGCAGGAATGCCGGAGAAACGGGGGCCGCCCGGCAACCGCCGCCCCGAGGGGTGCCTGACCTTCCCGCAAGGGCCGGAAGGCGCGGCCGTCCTGCTTCAGGAACACGGCTTTTTGCCGCGGATAAGACCTGGCGGGCGCAGGGAGAGGGGCGCGGCGTCCCTGAAAGCGGCGGAGTGGGCGCCTGCGGGGGCGGCCCCGGGACCTTTCCTGAGACCTGCTCCGGCGCTCTTTTGGAAACTGGCGTCGGAAAGCGCCGCGGCGACCTCCTTCTCAGCGGGGCCGCGGGCCTTTTCCGCCGGCGCTGCCGGCATGGCAGGCTTCTGAAAACACCTGGGGGCCGGCAGGGTCCGCCCCGAGGAAAAAGAGGAGGGCTTCAGTCCGCCGCGCCGCGCGTCTTTCCGGCGCGGCGCGTCAGATCGGCCTTCTTTTTTCCGCCGTCCGCGTCTTCTTCCGCTCTGTCCGCGGAATTTTCCCGCTGTTCCGGAGTCTTTGCCAGATCGGACAGGGGATGGGCCTGATCGTAGGCGGCCACGAGTTCGCCCAGGCCCAGATGGGTGTAGCGCTGGGTGGTGCTGAGCCGGCTGTGCCCCAGAAGCTCCTGCACGGCCCGCAGATCGGCGCCCGCGCTCAGAAGGTGCGTGGCGAAGGAGTGCCTGAGCACATGAGGGGAGACCGTGCGGCCGAGGCCCGCCCGCAGGCAGAGGCTTTCCACGATGCGCCTGGCCTCCCGGCGGTTCAGGCGCTGGCCTCTGGCCCCCGTGAAGAGGGCGGGCTCATCGGGCAGGGCTATGCGGCCGCGCACGGCCTGCCAGGCCAGCAGAGCGTCCACGGAAGTGTCCGAGAGGGGCGCCAGACGCTCCCTGCCGCCCTTGCCGAGGACCCGCACGAAGCCTTTCGCAGGGATCACCTGGGCGCTGTCGAGGGAGAGAGCCTCCGAGACGCGCAGGCCTGATCCGTAGAGGAGCTCCGCCAGGGCCAGATCCCTGAGTCTGAGGGCCTCGGCCTCGTCCCCGGTGGTGCCCCTGGCCCGGGCGGCCGGGACAAGGGCGCCCTTGTCCAGAAGATCCGTCGTTTCTTCCACATTGAGGATCTTCGGGGTGCGCCGGGTCTGCTTGGGATTGTGCACGCGCACGGCGGAAAGATCGTGGACATGGCCCTTGAGAAAGAGCCAGCGGAAAAAGCTCCGCAGGGCCGAGAGCCGCCGCGCCATGGAGCTGCGGGCGAAGCCCTGCCGGAAAAGCTCGGCCACCCAGGCCTGCACGTCCCGGCGGCCGACGGCGGAAGGCTCGCTGAGATCCAGACCCCTGGCGGCCAGAAAGGAGGAAAAGTCCGCCAGATCCGTCTCGTAGGCCGAGAGGGTCGCCCGGGAGGCGTTGCGCCGCAGGGCCATGTCCTCCAGAAAGCCCGCCACAAGCTCCTTCCCGCAGGCCCGGGGCCCGCTTCGGGGATCGCCCGGCGTCTTTCCGGGCTTCAGCCCCTGTCCGCTCTCTTCCATGGGCCCTCTCTCAGCAGCCCGGACGGGGCTGAACGTCCGGGTCCGCGCCCGCGGCCTCGGCCGCCGCGCCCTGAAGGCCGTAGACCGCGTGGAGCACGCGCACGGCGGCGCAGGCCGCGCCGTAGCCGTTGTCGATGTTGAGAACGCCCAGGCCCGGCGCGCAGGAGGCGAGCATGCTCGCCAGCGCCGTGCGGCCCTTGCCCGCCACCCCGTAGCCCACGGACGTGGGCACGGCGAAGACCGGCCTCGGAGTCAGTCCCCCCACCACGCTCGCGAGGGCGGCGTCCAGACCCGCCACCACGATGACCGCGTCGTGTCCGTTGATGCGGTCGAGGTTCTCCGTGAGGCGCCAGAGTCCGGCCACGCCGCAGTCCTCGATGACCGTGTGCCGGATGCCCAGGTAGGCGAGGGTCCGGGCGGCCTCCCAGGTGACGAAACCGTCGGCCGTGCCCGCCGACACCACGGCCACGCTCCCTTTGGGGCAGGGGGGCAGGGTGTCCGCGTAGGCCGTGCGCGAGAGGGCGTGGTAGTCGTAGCGGGCCTGGAGCTCGGGCGGAAGCTGGGCGAAAATGTCGGGGGAAAGGCGCGTGAAGAGAATGGGCCTGCCTTTCGAAGGATCGGCGTGGGCGCGGAGGAGGCCCGTCAGGGCGCCGAAGGGCTTGCCCTCGCAGAAGACGGCTTCGGGCAGACCGATGCGCGCCGTCCGCGCGTGATCAAAGAGAACGCTGCTTGTCACCATCTGTTCTCCCCGGGCCGGCGCCCGGCGCTGGAGAAAAGGAGCCGGAAAAAAGAGGGAAAACCGTCTCTGGCCCTGAGCAGTACAGAAAGAGGGGGCTTTTGGCAACCCGCGGGCGGAAAAGCCGGGAAAGGCCAGGGCGATCCCCGCCGCGGAAAGGGCCTTGAGGGGGGCTTTCCGAAAAAAATCCCCGTGCCCGGCGTGGGCGGTGCCGGACACGGGGGGCCGAAAGCGGTGGCTTTCGGAAATGGAGGGAATCACATGAACTTCAGCCGCTGGAGGAGCGGCGGAAGAGGCCGGGCGCAAGCGCGCCCGATCTGGACGGCAACCGCGTAGCAAGCCTGTCCAGACAGTGTCCGCAGAACCCTGGGCTTCCCTCAGGCCACGGTCTGCAGGTGCATCCAGAGAATGACGAGGGCCGAGGCGGCCACGGTCACGAGAAAACGGGAAATCTGCATGCCGATGACGATGATGCAGGCGATCCTGGGCGGAAAGATGGCGAGAGCCGTGGGGAGATTGCGCCGCATGGTGCGGACGGGATTGCTCACGGCGCTCGAGAGCAGCATGGCGAGCAGAATCTGCGACTGGGTGATGAGCCCCTGGGCCATAAGGCCCGCGCCCACGGCGGAGGACTGGATGAGACCGCCGATCTGGGCCGCCATGATGGTGAGCAGCTGCTCGGGGAAGTAGCGGCTCACGGCCTCTGGCACAATGGTGTCCCAGAAGTCAAGTCCCCCGGAGCGGATGAGCCACTCCATGGCGAGAATCATGGGCACGGAGACGCAGGCCAGCCGGAAGAGCAGGGTCAGGGCCCGGATGAGACCCTTGTGGAGCACCTCCGGCCAGGGGCGCAGCTTTCCGGTTTCCGAGTCCCCGTCGGCCGTTCTGTCGGCCGCGGCGGTTTCGGCGTCGGTGCGCAGACGGTTCCAGATGAGAACGCCCGCCACGATGAGGGCGCCGCCGCCGAACTGGATGAGGAAGTAGAGCAGGCCCGGCAGGCCGATGGCGGCCACCACCGGAAAGAGGATGCGCAGGGAGTGGGAAATATGGGCCAGGTAGCTGTTGAGCATGCCGCCGGCGATGAGGGCGGAATTGGAAATTTCGCCCCGGTTGCGGCTCGCCACGAGCATGCTGTCCGCCGCCGGCCCCGAGGCGAGGGCCGTGGGCATGGCGATGCCCACGATGCGGGGGAGTCTCGCCATGTTCGTGACCCGTCCCAGGGACGAGGCGAGCACCCGGTACCAGCAGCGGCCCTCGATCATGCTCCCGAGCATGGCGCCCAGACCCACGAAGAGAAAGAGCCGGCCGAAGGTCCAGGCCCGGTCCAGAAGCTTGTCCGCCGCCGTCAGAGACTTCTGCCGGTGCCGGCCGCTCATGCCGCTCTTCTTTCCGGCGGAGGGTCCGTCGGAAGAGCGGGCCTGTTTTTCTTCCGGAGAGACGGCGGGCGGAGTGCCGGAAGCGGCCGCCTTGCCGGTCATGGCTTCGGGGGCGGGGCCGGTCCCGGAAGCAGGGGCTGCGACCCCTTCCGCGCTCCGGGAGGGGGCCGTGGCCGCGTGTCCGGCGGATTTCTCAGCCGGCAGGCTTTTTTCCTGCCGGGCCTGGCCGGGCAGGACCTGGCTCTGGGAGGCGGGCCGGGGCGCCGTGCTTCGGTGTTCGGGCATGCAGACGGCGAGCCAGCCGGAGAGCACCAGGGCCGTGACGAGCCAGAGGCACTGGAGAGGGCTGGTCCAGGGCGGTCTGCGTTCCTTGTGGCGCCGCTTTCCCGCGGCGGGGCGGGACCCGGGGGTCGGGCTCTTCGGGGCGGGTGACGCCGGATCGGGGGAGGAGTGCTTCTTGTGCATGGGACAGCGGGGGCTTTTTCCGGCGGGCCCTTTTCGGAGAGGGCGCGGCCGGGGGAGAGAAACGGGCTGCCTTTCGCGTGCCGCGGAAAAGGGAAACCTCCGTTCAGGGGAAGGAACGGCGGGCAGGGACGCGGAAAAAGACAGGCCCGCTCACGGTCCTCTTCCGGATCGTCGCCGAAAAGGGCCGTGAGGCACCCGCGAAGGAAAAAGGCGGTCTACTGAAAAAGGGAAATCTCTGCGGAAGGCGGCGGTGACTGCCGCCCGGCAGGTGGAAGCAGCGGCCCAGTTTCCTCGTGGGTGCGGCCAAAGGCGGGACTCAGACAGGTTTTCCGACTTCCGGGTCATCCTCCGACTGCGTCTTCCCGTCTTCCTCGCTGGAAGAGAGTGACATGGTGCAGACATTGTCTCCGGTTACGGCAGCGGGTCTGTGCCGGACTTGCACCGGCTTCCTGGGGCGGCCTGCGGGCCGCCCCTGCCTGAGCTGCCCGGAACACTAGGAAGCCCGGCCGAAGCCTGTCAAGTATTGGACAGGCTCCGCTAGACGGGAAAAAAACGGCCATGTCGGTCCCAAGTCATGAGAAAAAGCGGGAAAAATTTTTTGGACCGGGAGGGAAAGCTTTTCTCTTCTCCGCTTTTCGCCCCCGTCGGAGGGGACAGGGAAAGGCTCTTCCCGGGCCCTTCTGCCGCGGACAAAAAGGTCCTTGAAAAAAGGGGAACTTCGATTTACCCATGAGGAGACGCTTCCTTCGGCCGGCCGGCCCGTCTTTTTCCCAGGAGCCTTTCATGCCCGTCTTCAGCGCACCTCTTCTCTGGTTTGCCGCAGGCGTTCTGCTCATCGGGCTCGAGATGCTTCTGCCCGCGGGGGCCTTCCTCTTTTTCGGAGCGGGCTGCCTGGCGGGCTGGCTGGCGGCCCTGGCGGGGGCGGGTCTCGCCGCGCAGATTCTCTGCGCCGTGGCCGTCTGCCTCGCGACCCTCGCGCTTTTCCGGAAGCGTCTCGCCCGGATCTTTTCCGGCGGCAGCCGGGATCCGGCCCCCGACGAGGTCTCCGCGCCCTGGACTGGCGCCGAAGGCCGGACGGTGGAGGCCATGGTTCCGGGCAGGGAAGGGCAGATCGCCCTCGCCGGCAGCTACTGGCGGGCCGTGTCGGACACGGAGATCGCCGCGGGCGCCCGGGTGAAGGTGACGGGAAGCGCCCCGGGGGACAGCCAGCTGCTGCGGGTCCGTCCCCTGGAAGAAGGCGTCTGAGAGCATTCTGGGTCCGCCCGGGACCGTTCCGGTCCGGGCGGCGGCACCGGAGAGCGGAATGGAAAATCTTCTGGAACGCGCCACGGCCGCCGGCTGAGCGGCGAAACTCGCTCCAGGGGCCCTGGAGCTTCTCCTTTCTCCCCTCAGGGGGATGATGCCGGCGCCCCTCGAAGAGCGGGTGCTCGCCGGCCGCGCCCTCAACGAGGACGCCGTGGTGGTCCGCGTGCCCGAGGGAAAGGCCCTGGTGCAGACCGTGGACATCCTGGCGCCCGTCGTCAGCGACGCCTATTCCTTCGGGCGCATCGCCGCCTGCAACGCCCTCTCGGACGTCTACGCCATGGGCGGCGTGCCCTGGAGCGCCATGAGCATCGCCTGCTTCCCCGAGGACATGGCCGTCTCCGAGCCCGAGAGCCTGCGGGATGTCCTGCGGGGAGCCCTTGAGGTCATGGCCGAGGCCGGCTGCGTGAGCGCCGGCGGCCATACCGTCAGGGACAGCGACATGAAATTCGGCCTGGCCGTCACGGGCCTGGTGGATCCTAAGCACATCGCCGTCAACTCGGCCCTGAGACCCGGCCAGCGGCTGCTTCTCACCAAGCCCCTGGGCACGGGGATCCTCGCCACGGGCGTCAAGGCCCGCTGGGAGGGGGCGGAGGAGGCGGAAAACCTCATCCGCCGCTGGGCGGGCCGCCTCAACCGCGTGGGGGGCGAGGCCATCGCCCGCTTCGGCCTGAGCGCCGCCACCGACATCACGGGCTTCGGCCTGGCGGGCCACGCCCTGGAAATGGCCGAGGCCTCGGGCGTCACCGTGCGCATCTTCACGGACAATCTGCCCGTCATGGATCAGGTGCTGGACTACGCCTCCTTCGGGCTCGTGCCGGCCGGCAGCCTGAACAACAGAAACTACGCGGCCTGCCGCACCCGCTGGGACAGGGAAAAGGACCCGGATCTGGAAAACGTCCTTTTCGACGCCCAGACCTCGGGCGGTCTGCTCCTGGCCGTGGAGCCGGAAAAGCTGCAGGATGTCAAGGCTTTTCTGGAAGCGGGCGGGGATCTGGCCCGCGAAGCGGGAGAGGTCGTTCCCAGAGAGGACGCGGCCCTCTGCTTTGTCTGAGAAAACTCCGGCGGAAGAAAAGCCGGATATTCCGCCGCGCCTGAGAAAGACGGGACAGCGGCTCGAGCCTTCCGCGCCTTTCGCGGGCATTTTCCCGCGCGGCCCGGCGGCTCACGAAAAACACACCCGAAAAGCGAAACAGCAAGACAGATTGCGAGGAGTTTCCCCATGGCCCAGCCGGACCTGAGTTCTCTGACGGTCATTCTTTTCGCCGTCCTCGTGGCCCTTGTCCTCATCCGGGGCATCATCATCGTGCCCAACCAGTCCGCCGTCATCGTGGAGCGTTTCGGCAGGTACCGCACCACCCTGCTGGCGGGCTTCCACATCATCATTCCGGTCATCGACCGCAAGGCCTATGTCCGCTCCCTCAAGGAGACCGTGCTGGATGTGCCGGCCCAGACCTGCATCACCTCGGACAATGTCTCGGTCTCCATCGACGGGGTCATCTACCTGCAGGTGGTGGATCCCCAGAAATCGGCCTACGGCATCTCCGACTACGTCCAGGGCGCCGTCCAGCTGGCCCAGACCTCCCTGCGCTCCAGCATCGGGCGCATGCCCCTGGACAAGACCTTTGAGAGCCGGGAACACATCAACCGGGAAGTCTGCACGGACCTCAACGCGGCCACGGCCAGCTGGGGCGTGAAGATCCTCCGCTATGAAATCAGGGACCTGACGCCGCCTACGAGCATCATGGCGGCCATGGAGCGCCAGGTGAAGGCCGAGCGCGAGAAGCGGGCGGCCATTCTCCAGTCCGAGGGCGAAAAGCAGAGCGCCATCAACATCGCCGAAGGCCAGCGGGCCTCGGCCATCGCCCTTTCCGAGGGCGACAAGCAGGCCCGCATCAACCGGGCCGAAGGCGAGGCGGCCCAGATCCTGCGCATCGCCCAGGCCACGGCCGAGGGCCTCGAGCGCGTCAAGGAGCAGCTCGACGGCGACGCCGTGGCGGCGGCCCAGCTCAGGCTGGCGGAAGCCTACATCGCCGAGTTCGGAAAGCTCGCGGGCAGCGCCAGCACCATGATCATTCCGGCCGACGCGGCCTCCGTGGGCTCCATGCTGGGGCTCGTCACGGGCATGCTCAGGCCCGGCCAGGGGCTCGCGAAGCCGCAGGGGAAGCCCGCCGGCGGGGAGAGCGCCTGAGAAAGGCTTGTTTTTGCGGGCCAGTCTCTGTAGCATGAAAAAAGGCCCGTGCGCGGAGGCCGAAGACATGGGCCTTCCGCTTCCGCGCCCCGTCCGGACCGGCCATGCCCGCCGCAGGACTGCAGAAGGCCCAGGTTCCTTCCCCCGCTTGCGGTCCTGCCGGGTCCCCCCGGCCCCGCTCCCCCTGAAACGCGCCGCCCGGCCTTTCCCGGACTTTCCGCTTCAGTCCCATGGAAACCACAGCAGGAGCTGCCTATGCTGCGCCGTCTCTGCCTCGTTCTTCTCCTCCTTTCCCTTTCCGTCGGCCAGGCCATGGCCGCGAAAAAGGTGATTTCGGTTGCCAGCGACTGCAGCTGGCCGCCCATGGAATTTCTTGACGACCACAAAAAGCCCACGGGCTTTTCGCCCGACCTGCTCAAAGCCATGGGCAAGGAGCTGGGCGTCACCTTCTCCATCCAGAATGTGGCCTGGGACGGCATCTTCTCGGGCATCGCCGCCGGCAAGTACGACATGGTGGCCTCCTCCGTCACCGTGACGAAGGAACGCCAGCGCGTCTACCTCTTCTCCGAGCCCTACTACAATGTGACCCAGGCCGTGCTCATGCCCCTCGGCAGAAGCATCTCCTCCCTGGCTGATCTCAAGGGTCTGAAGGTGGGCGGCCAGATCGGCACCACCGGCGTCTTCGTCCTGGAAAAGTCCGGTTCCGGCGCCGTCATCAAGGAATATGAAGACGTGGGCCTGGCCATGGAAGAGCTTCGCTCGGGCCGCCTCGACGCCGTCATCTGCGACAGCAATGTGGCCACCTACTACGCCAATGTGAAGAAGGGCTTTGAGAAGCAGTTCCATGTGACCTTCAAGACCGAGGAACAGGAACACCTGGCCTTCTGTCTCAGCAAGGACAACCCCGAGCTGGTGAAGCTGCTCAACGAGGGCCTCGCGAAGGTGAAGGCCTCCGGCAGATACGACGAGCTCGTGAAGAAGTGGATGGGCGACGAATAGCCGGAAGCTTCTTCCGCGCAGCCGACATCCGTGCCCCGGCCCCGGCCGGGGCGACTTTTCTTCCCGGGCGGCCCAGCGGGCGCCCGGGAAGCCGCTGAGGACAAGGACATGCCCCGTTCCGGAGCCGCAACGACTCTTTCCCGCCGCGCCTTTCTGCAGGGGCTGGCCTGCCTGGCCCTCCTGCCTGCTTACGCCGGCGCCCGGCCGCCCCTGAAGCTTCTGGCCTCGGTCTACCCGGTCTGGCTCGCCCTGCTCGCCGTGACCGGCGGGCTCCCGGACCTGGAGACGGGCCTGCTCGCGGGAGCCGGGACCGGCTGCCCCCACGACTACGCCCTGACCCCCCGGGACCGCCTGCGCCTGGAGGAAGCCGACCTGCTTTTCCTGAACGGCGGGGGCTACGAGGCCTTTCTGGAGAGCGGCCTGCTCTCCCGCCTCAGGGCCGTCAAGGTGGATCTGGGGGCGGGCCTTGCGCAGGCGGACGCGGAGCTGGCCTTTGGCAGGGGAGAGAAGGGCCGCGACCACGACGACCATGACGATCACGGCCACGGCCACGGTCACGACCACGGCGGCGGCAATCCCCACTATTTCGCCTGCCCCCGCTGCTTTGCCGGCATGGCCGCCCGGGCGGCGGAGGCCCTGGGAGAAAGAATTCCGTCCCTCGCCCGGGAAACGGCCGCGCGGGCCTCGGCCCTCGCGGCGGAAATGGCCGCCGTCACCCGGGATCTGGCGGCTCTGCCCGCGGACGGGGTGCGGCTGGTGCTTCAGCACGACACCCTGACCTGGTTTTTCCGGGACAGCGCCTTTGCCGTGGAGGCCGTGGTGCAGGAAGGCGACGACGAGGCCCCCCAGGCGGCGAAGCTCGTGGGACTCGCCGAGCGCATGAGCGGAGGCGGCCGCTTTCTCCTGGTGGGCGACACCCAGTTCCCGCGCCAGGTGCTGGACACCCTGGCAAAAGAGACCGGGGCCCCGGCGGTTTTTCTGGACACCCTGGTCTCGGGCCCGGAAAATCCGCCCGAGGACTGGTACGCCCGGGTCATGCGCGCCAATCTGCAGAAGCTGAAAGCCTGCCTCTGAGCGCGGGATCTCTCCGAAAGAGCAGAAGAAGCGGTCTCTCCCTTTTTTCAGGGAGGACCGCTTTTTCGTTCTCCCTGGAGGGAGGTGCTCTCCAAGGAAAGGGAGTCCGCGGACACCCGGACTCCAACCGCCGGGAACCGCGGTCCTTTCAGGGGGTGCGCTTGCGCAGTCCCGGGCTTTCGGGTAGAAAACCGGCTGTTCCTGCGGCCGGCGGAAGAAGCCGCCGGAAAGGGGCCGGGGAGAGGCTGTCCGCGAAGGCGCGGGCGGGCCGGAAAACAGTACATCTCATGAGAGGCCATTGCATGAACATTCTCGAAGCCATGAAGAGACAGAAGCAGGCCTGCGAAGAACAGCAGGCGGCGCAGACGGACGATCAGCAGGCTGCGGCTCAGGCAGCCGCCGCGGAGGGCGGCCAGGGCGCCGCGGGCATGGGCTTTGCCGGAAGCCACCAGCCCCTGCAGCCTTTCTACAATCCGAGTCTCGGCGTTCCGCCCCATGACTGGGACCACGACGGCATTCCCGACAACATGGACTACCACTGGGGCGACGGCCAGTTCTGAGCCGCCTTTTCTGACTGTCAGAGGAGGCAGCCGTGTTTGAATCCTTTCTGGATCAGCTGAAAAAAATCACCGACGATCCGTCAAAGGAGCAGACGCCGCAGGCCGCGGAGGAAAGCGCCCTCCAGGCGGCCGCTCAGCCCCTGCCCGAAACGCCCGCGGATCTCCCGGCGCAGCCGGCCGCGGACATGTCCGCGGCGCCTGCTGAGGAGGCAGGCGAACCGCTCATGACCCGTCTCGTGGCGTCCCTGACGGAGGCCGAACGGAGCGCGCTCGCCGCCCAGGGCATCACGGCGGAGCTTTTCAACGAGTGCTCCGACGAAGAGAAGGTCATGCTCCTCATCCATTTTCTGGTCTACGCGAGGCAGCGGGGGCTGGATCTGGACGACGGGATCAGGCGCTGCGCCCGCCGGGAGCTCAGTCTGCCCGATCCGCTTCTGCGGCGCGCGGCGGCGGATCTGGACGGAGGCGCTCTTCCGCCCCTGGATTTCCGGCGGATCTTCCTGGATGTGGACGAGTCGCTCCTGACCTTTTCCGACGCCTGCGTGCAGAAATATCTCCAGACGAAGAAACGGTTTCTCACGGGCCTGCTGCCGCAGGCCTACGAGCACCCCCTGGACACCCAGTATCTGGGCGTCCTCAAGGGCACTCCGGGACTGGACTTTCTCTGCCGCAAGCTCATCGAATACGGCTATGAGCCCCTGAGCCGCATTCAGTACACGGGCAGCAACCTGCAGGTCACCGGGAACCTGCTGGGGGATGTGCACGAGGTCCTGGAGCAGGCCTGCGAAATCCTCGACATCGACGATGTGCCGGAACTCTATGTCCAGCAGGGTTTTCTCAACGCCTGCACCATCGGCGACGCGAAACCCCTCATCGTTGTCCATTCGCTGAGCCTCACCATGCTGAGCCGGGACGAGCTTCTCTTCCTGCTGGGGCACGAGCTCGGCCACATCAAGAGCCGGCACATGCTCTACCACATGGTGGGCGACGCGCTGCCCGTCCTCACGGACATCCTCGGGCCCGTCACCCTGGGTCTCGGCAAGATCGTCTCCACCGGCATGAGCCTCGCCCTTCAGAACTGGCACCGCATGTCCGAGTTCACGGCGGACAGGGCGGGCCTGCTCTGCTGCCAGAACATCAATGCCGCCATGACCGTCTTCATGAAGCTCTCGGGTCTCCCCTACACCAGCTACGGCCGGGCGGAGGAACTCATTCCCGACTTCATGAGCCAGGCCCGGGCCTTTGACGCCCTGGACGGCTCCGCCATGAACAAGGTCCTCAAGTTCTGCAGCATCATCGGGGAGGACCACCCCTGGAACATCGTGCGGGCCAGAGAACTTCTCACCTGGCACGGGGAGGGCTACCGGACCTTCCTGCCCGGAGCCTGAAAGGACGGAAGAAAATTTTTCCCGAAATATTGACAGCCTCCGTCCCTCTGGGGTAGGACTTTTCCCGTCAGGAAGACGCATCCTGCCTCTTCCCCTTTTTCAGGACGCATCCATGAGCACTCTTCTCCTCACTTCTGACGCTTTCTCCGCAGCCGGCCGCGTGGCCGGTCTCTGGTGGTGGCGCAGCGGCAGGAAGGGGGTGCAGCAGGCTCTCTAGCCTGCCCACATCACGAAGCTGATACGCGCCGTCCCTTCCTTCTCCGGGAAAGGACGGCGCTTTTTTTTGATCAGGAGGAGTTTTTCATGACACAGGGTACAGGCAAAGGCATCACGCTGCAGCAGAAGGCACGCTTTCTGCCGGCAGACATGGATACCCCCATCAGCCTCTTCATGGGCATGGTCGGGGCTGGCGACGGCATCCTGCTGGAAAGCGCGGCGGTGGACGGCCGCTGGGGCCGCTACAGCATCCTCGCCTGCGACATGCTGCTCTATGTTTCCTGCAGAAACGGTGAACTCGCCCTGCGCATCGAGGACGACCGGCTCGCCTTTCTGGAGGAACTGCAGGGCATGCCCTTCGCGGAGGGCCTGCGGGCGCTCATGAAGCGCATCCACATTCTTCCGCCCCGGGAGCCGGGCATGGACCAGCCGCCCATCACCCGGGCCCTCTACGGCTACCTGGGCTTCGAGATGGCGGGCCTCTTCAATCCCAGACTCGCTCCCCTCATGCCGAAGGAAGACGCCGAATGCCAGATGGTGCTTCCCGGCACGGTCATCGTCTTTGACCATGTCTACAACCGGCTCTGCCAGATCTGCCTGGACGAGTTCGAAGATGTCCGCTCCGCCCACGAGGCGAGCCTCTTCCGCGGCCAGAGAGACGATGTGAGCCTGGAGCCCCTGGCCGAGCCCGGCGAGGCCGGCTACAAGGACTTTGTCCAGCGCATCCGCGTGCAGCTCCAGCAGGGCGAGGCCATCCAGGTGGTGCCCTCCGTGCGCTTCTCCGTGCCCTTCCGGGGCCAGGGCCTGACCCTCTACCGCCGCATGCGCCGGATCAACGCCTCCCCCTACATGTTCTACATGCATTTCCCGAGCGTCTGCCTCTTCGGCTCCTCCCCCGAGGTCATGGTCCGCTGCACGAAGGACAATCTCTACCTGGCCCCCATCGCCGGCACCCGGCGCCGCGGCCGCGACGAGGCGGAAGACCACGAGATGGAACTGGATCTCCTCTCGGATCCCAAGGAACGCGCAGAGCATGTCATGCTCGTCGACCTGGGCCGCAACGATCTGGGCCGCGTGGCCGTGGGCGGCACCGTCCATGTGGACATGCTCATGCAGATCGAGCGCTTCTCCCATGTCATGCATCTGACAAGCCAGGTCTCCGCCAAGCTGGCCCCGGGCTTTGACGCCATCGACGTGCTGGCGGCCACCTTCCCGGCCGGCACCGTCTCCGGCGCCCCCAAGATCCGCGCCATGGAAATCATCCGGGAAATGGAAGGCCGTCCCCGCAGCGTCTACGCCGGCTGCATGGGCTGGATCGGCCTGGACAAGGACAGCGTCAACCTGGACATGGGCATCACCATCCGGAGCATGTGGATCCGCGGCGGCCGCCTCTTCTGGCAGGCCGGCGGCGGCATCGTCCACGACTCCGTTCCCGCCCTGGAATGGAAGGAAGTCAACAACAAGTCCGCCATCATGCGTCTGGCTCTGAAGTCCGACGAGGAGGGTTCACATGTTTCTGTTAATCGATAACTACGACTCGTTCACCTACAACCTCGTGCAGTATTTCCAGAGTCTGGGCGAGGCGCCCGAGGTCCTGCGCAACGACGATCCGAAAATCCTCGAGCTCGCCTCCTCCGGCAGGCTCGACAAGGTGGTCATCTCTCCCGGACCGAGCCATCCCGCCAAGGCGGGCCTCTGCCTGGAATTCCTCAGACTCCTCCCGCCCTCCGTGCCCGTGCTGGGCGTCTGCCTGGGCCACCAGATCCTGGGCCTCTTCGGCGGCGCGGAAATCCGCGTGGACTCCGTCATCATGCACGGCATGCAGAGCGACATCACCCACGAAGGCACAGGCATCTTTGAGGATCTGCCCAGACCCCTGCGGGTCGGCCGCTACCACTCCCTGGAAGTGGTGGCCGACGATGACAGCAAACTGCCCTTCCGGGTGACGGCCCGCGCTCCCCTGGGCGAGGTCATGGCCCTGGAATACAGGGACAGACCCTGGGTGGGCGTCCAGTTCCATCCCGAGTCCGTCCTCACCCCCGACGGCATGCGGCTTCTCGCCAACTTCCCCCAGCGCATCCACGCGGGCGCTCCGGCCCCCAGAAAGGAGGATCTGCCTCCGGCCGAGTCCGAGACCGTCACCCTGCGCGCCATCATGGAGCGTCTGGCCTGCCATCAGGATCTGGAAGCCAACATGGCCAAGGTCGGCTTTGAGATGCTCATGGACGGCGAGATGACCCCCACCCAGGCGGGCGCCTTCCTCATGGGTCTGCGGGCCAAGGGCGAGACGCCCCTGGAAATGTCCTACGCCGTGCGGGCCTGCCTCGCCCGCGCGCTCCCCGTGCCGCCCGTGCCGGACGACAGCATCGACGTGGTGGGCACCGGCGGCGACGGCCGCAGCTCCTTCAACTGCTCGACGGCCTCCTGCCTCACCCTGGCCGGCATGGGCTACCATGTGGCCAAGCACGGCAACCGGGTGGTCTCCTCCACCTGCGGCGCGGCCGATGTGCTCCAGCTTCTGGGCATTCCTCTGGACCTTGAGCCCCAGGAAGTGCTGGACCGCATCCGCGAGACCAATTTCGGCTTCTTCTTCGCCCAGCACTACCATCCGGCCTTCCGGCATGTGGGTCCCGCCCGCCGCGAGCTGGGCATCCGGACCCTCTTCAACATCCTGGGCCCCATGATCAACCCCGCGCGGCCGCCCTATCTCCTCATGGGCGTGGCCCGGCCCGAGATCGTGCCCCTGGTGGCCGAGACCCTCTCCCATTCCACCACCCTGCGCCGGGCGGCCGTGGTCTACGGCGCGGGCGGCTATGACGAGGTGACCCCCATGGGTCCCGCCACCGTGGTCATGCTGGAAAAGGGCAGCCAGTACACCGTGCCCCTGGATCCCGCGAGCTTCGGCATCGGCCCCTGCACCCCCGAGGACGTGGCCGTCCACAGCAAGGAAGAGGCCCTCAGCGTCATGGTGGAACTCCTCCAGGGCCGCGGCAATCCCCACATGAAGGACATGGTGGTCCTCAATGTGGGCCTGGCCCTGCACGTCATCGATCCCTCCCGCAGTCTCGCCGACTGCATGCGGGAGGCCAGAGAGGGCGTGGAAAGCGGCGCCGGCAGGAAGTTCCTGCCCCGCAGAGGCTGAGAGAGAAAGCGTGAGGCCGGGGCCGGCGCGCCCCGGTCTCTCCCCCAGGAGAGTCCATGACAGCGAGTGCACACGAAAAGGGGCGGCCGGAGTCGGGCGGAACTGGCAGACTTGAGCGCTTCCGCCTGGCCAAGGCCCCGGAACTGGAAGCTTTGCGGGCCCGGGCCCGGGCAGGCGGCCGCCCGGCCGTCTGGCAGGGACACCGCCCCTCCTTCGCGGCCGCCCTGCTGGCCGGCACGGGCAGGGGGCCTCTGTCCGTCATCGCCGAGTACAAGCGGGCTTCCCCTTCCAGAGGCCGCATCTGCGAAACCGTCTCCGTGGAGCAGGCCGCCCTGGCCTACGCCCGGGGCGGAGCCGCGGCGCTTTCCATCCTCACGGAGGAGAAATACTTTGACGGCGAGCTGGCCTTTCTGGGACGGGCCCGGAGAGCCCTCGATCAGGAAGGATTTCAGGGCGTTCCGCTCCTGCGCAAGGACTTTCTGACCGATCCCCTGCAGATCGAGGCCACGGCGGAAACCCCCGCCTCGGCCTTTCTGCTCATTGTCCGCCAGACCCCGGACGCCGCCGAGCTCAGGTCTTTGCGCGAGCTCGGGGAAAGCTTCGGCATGGAGGCGGTGGTGGAGATCTTCGACGAGGAGGACCTGGAACTCGCCCGCGCGGGCGGCGCCAGGATCATCCAGGTCAACGCCAGGGATCTCGAGACCCTGCAGGTGGACCGCGGGGCCTGCCTGACGCTGCTTGCCGGAACGGGCGTCCGGAAGGACGAGGTCTGGATCGCCGCCTCCGGCATGGAAGGCCCGGAGCATCTTCGCGAGGCGGCCCGCACGGGCTTTGCCGCCGCCCTGGTGGGCACGGCCCTCATGCGGCACGGCACCCCGGCCGAGGACCTCGCGGCGCTGCTCGCCACGGCCTCGGACAGCTGACGGAGAAAGGAGTGACCATGTTCGCCAAAGTCTGCGGCATGCGCCGCCAGGCGCATCTCGACGCGGCGGCCCGTCTGGGCTATGCCCTCTGCGGCTTCATCTTCTATCCTCCCAGCCCCAGGGCCGTGACCCCGGAGGAGGCGGCCTCCCTCGAAAGTCACGCCCTGCTGCGCACGGGCGTGTTCGTGGGGCAGGGGACGGAGGAGATCCTGGCCGCCGTGGAGACCGCCCGTCTCGACTGCGTCCAGCTGCACGGCGGCCAGAGCAGGGACTGCGCGAGGACCCTGGCCTCGACGCTCGGGGCCGCACGCGTACTGCGCGTCCTCTGGCCGAAACGCTTCGACTCCCTCGAGGCCCTGCAGCGGGCCGTGGACGAGGCCGCCGAAGACTGCGGCATGCTCCTTCTGGACGCGGGCCAGGCCATCGGCGGCCACGGGACCTGCCTCGACCTCAACCTTCTGACGCGGCTGACCATGCCCGTGCCCTGGCTTCTCGCGGGAGGCCTGGGACCCGGCAGGCTGGAGACCCTCGCGAAGATCGCGCCGGAAAAGCTCCCGGCGGGCCTGGATTTCAATTCGGCGCTCGAATCGGAACCGGGCGAAAAATCACCCGCGCTCATGGCGCGGGCCCTCGAGGAGGCGCGGGCGCTGGGGCTTCCCCTGACGGACGAACCGCCCTTTCCGAAGCGGCTCGCGTCCTGAAAGACAGCGGCACCGCGGGCCGGGCTTTTCCCCCGCCCGCTTTTCCTACGAGAACCTGTGACTGAGGAAGCGGCCCTGCCAGAGGGCAGAGGCCAGGGAAAAACTGACCATGATCAAATATTACGGAGAATTCGGCGGCTGTTTCGTGCCTGAAACCCTCATGCCCCCGCTCCTGGAAGTGGAGCGGGCCATGGAGGAGATCATGCCCACCGAGAGCTTTCAGGCGGAACTGCACGACCTTCTGTTCAATTATGCCGGGCGGGAAACCCCGCTGACCTTCTGTCCCACGCTTTCCAGGGATCTCGGGTTCAATCTCTGGCTCAAGCGCGAGGATCTGCTGCACACCGGCGCCCACAAGATGAACAACACCCTGGGCCAGGCGCTGCTCGCCAGACGCATGGGCAAGACGGCCCTGCTGGCGGAAACGGGCGCGGGCCAGCACGGCGTGGCCACGGCCGCGGCCGCGGCCCGTCTGGGGCTCAGATGCACCGTCTTCATGGGCGCCGAAGACGTGCACCGTCAGGCCATGAACGTCATGCGCATGCGGGTCTTCGGGGCTGAGGTCATCGCCGTGGAAGGCGGCACCAGGACCCTCAAGGACGCCATCAACGAGGCTCTGCGCTACTGGATCACCAACCAGGAGACCACGCACTACTGCTTCGGCACGGCGGCGGGTCCCCATCCCTTCCCGGAACTGGTGGCCGTTCTGCAGAGCGTGGTGGGCCGCGAAGCCAGAAAGCAGTGCCTGGAGAACTTCGGCAGGCTGCCCGACGCCGTGGTGGCCTGCGTGGGCGGCGGTTCCAACGCCATCGGCATCTTCCGGGGTTTCCTGGACGACAGGGACGTGCGCCTCATCGGCGTGGAGGCCGCGGGCACGGGCGAACCCGGCTCCTTCAACTCGGCCCCCCTCAACCTGGGCAGTCCCGGCGTCCTCCACGGCAACCGGACCATGCTTCTCCAGACCCTGGAAGGTCAGATCGAGCCCTCCCATTCCGTGGCGGCCGGTCTGGACTATCCCGGTGTGGGACCCGAGCATTCCTATCTGCAGTCCAGCGGCCGCGCCCACTACGGCATGGTCCGCGACGCCAGAGCCCTGGCGGCCTTCGAGCGGCTCTCCCGCTCCGAAGGCATCCTGCCCGCCCTGGAATCGTCCCACGCGCTGGCCTGGGTCTTTGACCACACGGACGAACTGCCGAAGGGCGGCCATGTGGTCGTCTCCCTCTCCGGCCGCGGCGACAAGGACATGGACATCATCAAAGAGCAGCTGGGCGCCTCCTATGGCTTCGGCGCCGGGACGGAGGAGTAGCCATGCACATTCTGGAAGAAAAAATCCGCGGGGCCATGGCCGAGGATCGCTACGCCGTCATTCCCTTTCTGACGGCGGGCTTTCCGGACGACGAGACCTTCTGGCATGCCATGGTGGAAATGGACCGGCACGGCGCGGACATCATCGAAGTGGGCATTCCCTTCTCGGATCCCGTGGCGGACGGCCCGGTGGTGGAATCCGCCAGCCGCCAGGTTCTGGCGGACGGCGTCACCCTGGCGGGCGTCCTGGAGGGCTTCAAGCTGCGCAAAGGCTTTGTGCAGGCGGGTCTCGTGCTCATGGGCTATCTGAACCCCTTCCTGCAGTACGGTTTTGACAAGCTGGCGAACGACGCTGTCGAGGCCGGCATCAGCGGCCTCATCATTCCGGATCTGCCCTTTGAGGAAGAGGCTCCCTTCCGCAGGGCCCTGGCCGCCAAAGGCATCGCCCTCATCACCCTCGTGGGTCCCAACACCTCGGAAGAGCGCATGAAGCTCTACGCGGACGCGAGCGAAGGCTATATCTATGTGGTTTCCGTTCTGGGCACCACGGGCGAGCGGGCGAGCGTCGCCCCCATGGTGGCCAGCACCATGGAGCGCGCCCGCCGCTGCTTCACGCTTCCCCTGGCCATGGGCTTCGGCCTCTCAAGGCCGGAGCAGCTGGCGGTTCTGCCGGAAAGCGGCCAGCCTGACGCCGCCGTCTTCGGCAGCGCTCTCCTGACCCATCTCAAGGCCGGCAGACCCGTGGCCGAGTTCATGGCCCGCTGGGAAGGGGAGAAGTCCCGCCGTCATCATTAAGCCGGGCTGACAGAATCCGGCGACGCTGAAGGCTTGAAAAGCCCGGAGTTCCCCTGAGGGAAGTCCGGGCTTTTCAGTCTGCGGAGCGTCTTCCGGCCGGAACGACGCTTTCAGCGGGACAGAGGCAATTTTCTCTTATTCCCTGGAGAGGGTGATATGGGCGTCGCTTCCGCTCAGGGCCTTTTCCAGGTCCTGCTGACTGAAATCGACGATCCGTCCGATGGGCGTGTAGCTCCAGGCGTTGGAGCCGTAGAAAATGACCAGACAGTCGCCGGCATAGAGCATGATGTCGCCCGGAACCGTACGGATATGCCTGTCGGAGCGCGGCAGGCCCGTCCCCAGCTCGAGGATTTTTTCAAAGCCGCCGTAATTGGAGGCCGGAAGGCGCAGAGGGCCTTCCGAGAGCATCTGCGCCAGTCTGTCCGCGGCGGCGTTTTTTTCGAGTTCAGCCGTAAAGCTCCGATCTGCAACCTGTATTCTGATGCGCAAGGCCTGCCGCTCCTCCTGTGATGCGCTCGGGAATTTCTGCTCCTCCTGCTCCGCGGCCAATGCGTAGCCGGAGAGAAGGAGCAGGAAGAGCAGGAAAAAGAAGGAAAGAAAGCGGAGCCTAGACATGCAGCTTTTCGACCCAGGCCCGCAGTTCGGTCTCCGAGGGCTGGCCGTTGAGCATTCTGCCTTCCCGGATGACGGCGCCCGGGGCGCTTTTTTTCAGGCCGTCCACAGCTTTGCCGAAGCCGCTGCCGCCTGAGGTGGCGCAGAGGAGGATGGTCTTTCCGGCGAGGCTGCAGCTTTCCAGGAAGGTATTGATGATGGTGGGGGCGATGTACCACCAGATGGGGAAGCAGACGAAAATGACGTCGTACGCTTCGATCCCGGCTTTTGTTTCCGCGATGGCCGGACGGGAGTTTCTGTCCCGCATCTCAACCGAAGATCTGGAGTTTTTGTCCTGCCAGTTGAGATCGGCGTCGGTGTAGGGCACTGCCGGTCTGATCTCGAAAAGATCAGCTCCGGCGGCGGCGGCCAGAGTCTCGGCGGCTTTTTTCGTCGTTCCTGTGGCGCTGAAATAGGCGACCAGTTTTTTGCTCATGGTATTCTCCTCTTGCTGTCGATGGTCGGTTCGATGCGCGTCGAGCGCGTGTCTGTCAGAATTGTTCAGGTCAGACAGGGGCAGTCCTGTTCGCCGGGAGAAGCCTGCCTCGTTTTCTGTCGTGCCAGGTCGTTTTCATCGACCTCTCATAACATTTTCCTGGCAGGGGCTTTGCTCCGGTTTTTGTCAAAGAATTCTTCGATTTTGTCAAAAGGAATGACGCCTTGGGCGCCACCGTGGAGGTCGGCGTGTCCATCGCCGGGAGCCAGTGTTTGAACCCTTGTCGTGCAAAAGTCCTGAAACAGGGATTCGACTGAAAATACCAGGTTGACGAACTT